>NZ_AP018822.1 GCF_024349785.1 Sphingomonas bisphenolicum | reverse complement strand
GACGGAAGCAAGGCATCTCCGAAGGCCGATCCCCATGCCGGACATGACATGTCGAGCATGCCTGGCATGACAATGCCGGACATGGCGGGTGGCGCTATGAAACACGATATGCCCGGCATGAATATGCCTGCGGCTGGAAGTGGTCAGCCGATGGAGCATGACATGTCGTCGATGCCCGGGATGGCGATGGACGGGCAGATGGCGGGGCATGGGGCAGGGGGCACGAGCCTTGCACCGGGCAACGCGCCGGCACCATTGCCGCCGAGCGATCATTATGCGGATCGGATTTACCAGAACGGCGCGATGGCCGATTCCCGCGCTATGTTGCACAACGAACATGGCGGCAGCACATCCTCGATGATCCTGTTCAATCTGGCCGAATATCAGGTCCGAAATGGTCGCGATGGCTATCGGTGGGATGGCGAAGCGTGGTTCGGCAAGGATCTCGATCGGCTCGTCGTAAAGACCGAGGGCGAAGGGGCTTTTCGAGAAGGCGTCGATAGCGCCGAAGTTCAGGCACTCTACAGTCGCGCGCTAGATCCCTACTGGAATGTGCAGGCGGGCGTCCGCTACGATTTTAAGCCCAATCCCTCCCGCACCTACGCAACGATCGGCATTGAGGGCGTCGCGCCTTACTGGTTCGAAACGGAAGCAGCCGTGTTTCTGTCGAACAAGGGCGAGGTGCTGGGACGGATCGAGGGCTATTACGATCAGCGCCTCACGCAGCGCCTGATCCTTCAGCCCCGCGTCGAACTGAACCTATCGGCCCAGGATGTGCCCGAAACCCGGATCGGGTCGGGCCTCTCCAACGCGGAGCTGGGCCTGCGCCTGCGCTATGAGATTCGACGTGAGTTTGCGCCCTATATCGGCGTGTCCTACGATCGAAAATTCGGGCAGACCGCAGACTATGCCCGCGCCGATGGAAAAGGCGTCAAGGCGACGAGTTTCGTCATTGGCGTGCGGACCTGGTTCTGAGGAGCAACCGGCTTCGGCTCCACGTCGGGGCTAGCCGCGTCCACCGCTGGCTGGCTCTGATCATCGGTGTCCAGCTCTTGCTATGGTTTGCCAGCGGCCTGATCATGAGCTTGCTGCCGATCGACCGGGTTCGCGGTGAACGTCTCGTGGAGCGGGTATCGCCAGCGACGCTTGATCAAGCTCGTCCCCGTGCACCGCTGGATCTCGTGTTGCGCGAGGCGAACAAACCCGCGCGAGAGGTCCGATATCGTCTGCTGCTGGGACGCGAAGTCGCCGAGGTCGAGCTGTCCGATGGTGCGGTGGTGCTACAGGATGCCGAGACTGGAAAGCGCATCCCTCCTCTAAATGCTGCAATGGCGCGAGCAGTCGCGGTCCAAGCCTATCGCGGCGTGGCGCCGACGCCGAGCGTACGCGCCATTTTGACCGCCAGCACCGAATATAAGGCGACGCTGCCGGCATGGCGGGTCGATTTCCCGGACCACGACGCGACCCGTATTTATGTTGCGCAAAACAGCGGTCGAATCGTTGCCGTCAGGAATGGCACATGGCGTCTCTACGACTTCTTCTGGGGCCTCCACATCATGGACTGGAAGAACCATGAGGATTTCAACACACCTTGGCTGATTGGATTCGCCGCTGGGGGGCTGGCGCTGGCGATCGCTGGTTCGGTCCTTTTGTATTTCCGCTGGCCGCGAAAACGTCGCCGCAAGAACCGAACGAGCATGGGGAATTCTGGGGCGGGGGCCAAAGGAGACGACCAATGATGAAGAATGCTTATGCGAGCCTCGCGCTGCAGACCCTGGTCGGCGGCATTATCATGTATTTGGTGATGTTCGTCATGATCGATAGCCTGGGGAGCTTCTACAATAATCTCAATATGGTCTACATGACACTGATGATGGTCGCGCCGATGGTGGTGCTGATGATCCTCGCAATGGGCCATATGTTCCCATCAAAGGCGGCCAATGCGGCCCTTCTGGTCGGCTCGGTCGTGATATTTGCTGGATCGTTTGCGCTGATCCGCACGCAAACGACGATCGGCGATACGGCATTCCTCCGTTCGATGATCCCGCACCATTCGGGGGCGATCCTCATGTGTCGCGAGGCGACCTTGAAGGACCCGGAGATCGTCCGTCTGTGCGGTGGTATCGAGCAATCCCAACGGCGCGAGATTGATGAGATGAAGGCTATTCTCGCCCGCAAGTAGGTTTCGCCATCCCATTCTCGAAAATTAGCGCAGGCTTGCGAGGGTAATGGCGCGCTCGCGCGTATTAACAATGCGGGGCGATGAGGAGAGAATTGTGAAGAAAATAATCGCCGTCATGATCTTCGGATTGTTGACCACACCCGCGATCGCGCAAATGCAGGGCATGGACCATTCGAAGATGGACATGGGCCAGATGACGAACCCTACGCCGGCCAACCCGTATCCGCCGGCCGAGATGGAGATGCATCAGAAGATGATGTCCGCCATGGGCGGCGACGCGACGGAAACCTGGGTTCGCAAGATGATCGAACATCATCGCGGCGCGATCGCGATGTCACGCATCGTCTTGCGCGACACAAAGGACGCGCAGGTTCGAACGATGGCGACCAAGGCGATTACCGAGCAGACTCGGGAAGTGGGCGAGCTGCAGGGCTGGCTAAGAGCTCACCACAAGCGTGCGCAGTAGAGACTTTCCCCCGCCCAAGGGCGGAGGATAACGGAAGGTGTATATGCCACTGAAACTCGTTCTTGCTGCGTTCGCCGCGTCTGTCTCGGTCGCCAGTGCCGCGGCTGTACCTATCACAGTCCATCGCGATCCAGGATGTGGTTGCTGCGAGAAATGGGCCGCCCAGGTCCGCCAGCAATTCGGCCGGCGCGTGGCCATAATCGATGATCAGCAGCGATCTGCCTTTCAGCGCACGCACGGCGTGCCCGCTCGGCTGTCATCGTGTCATACAGCGATCGTCGACGGCATGGTTTTCGAGGGACACGTCCCTATCGCGGACATGAAGCGCGTTCTCGCGCAGCGTCCTCGTGGTGTGCGTGGTCTTGCCGTAACGGGCATGCCTCTCGGATCACCAGGCATGGAAGCCCCCGGGCAGCCGGTTCAGGCGTTCAATGTCTTCGCCTTTGGTGCAGGAAGCGAAACTATCTACGCGCGGCACGGCGGATGAGCATGGCGTTGCTCTTGGATCAAGATTGGCGTAGTTGATTACAGCTGTGAAACGTGCGCTTCCCCTCTTTCTCCTGCTCGGAGCCCTGCTCGGTCTGCTCGGCCAGGAAGCCGCCTTTGCGTCAGCACCGCCTGTAGTGTCCGTATCGATGGCGATGACCGGGACGGCCGATTCCGGCATGTCCGAAGACTGCATGAAGATGATGACGCAGCAACAGCAGCCCGCGCAGAAACCCTGCAAGGGCATGACGCTCGCCTGCATCGCCGCGATGGGCTGTGTCATTCCCATGGCGGTTCGCAATGACGCACCGACGCTTGCGGTGCGCGCGGCCGATCCGACCCTGGCCTTCTGGTCGACCACCACCGTCCTGCGCGGCGGTGACGTTGCTCCCGAACCGGAACCGCCGACTCTCCTTGGCTGATCGAACTCGGCCGTAAGGCTGGAAGGGTCGTTGCGCCTGTCGCGGATCGACCTCCTGTCCAACCTGCGGCTACCCCGATGATTTGCCAAAGGATGATAGTCATGAAGAACCGTGTTTTCTATGCGCTGCTGGGCGTAGCCCTTGCCGCACCCGTCGCCGCATTCGCCGGCCAACCGGACCACAGCCAACAGTCCGGCCATTATGAGTGGAAGTCAGTCCCGCAATATGGACCGCGTGCGCCGCTCCAGGGACAGCGGCGCGTCTGGGTGCCTGATACCACGCAAGTGGCGGCGTGCGACTGCGACATGATGAAGATGAGCAGCGCCGACGCTGCTGATTGCATGAAGCAGATGCACAGCATGGCATCGCCTTCGTCGGCCCCGTCGGTCGGTTAGGCAAAAGTTCTGGCCGCTTCAGGTCGCATAGACGGCTAGGCCAGCAGTGGCGGCGGAATGCCCCCCATTCCGCCGCCACTGATATGCCTGTCATAGTGTGCGCGGCCGATCCGGTCCTCCGATCAGGAGTTTTCCATGCGATTGTTTGTTTGTGCGCCGCTGCTCGCGGCGATCCCCGGGATTGCGTTCGCCGGTCCGCTGACCTTCGATGCGGCGCTTCGCCAGGCTAAGCACGATGCTCCCTCCATTCGAGCGAAGACACTTGGCACTGATGCCGCGCGTTCGGCGCGTGGGGCCGCGGGAACGCTGCCCGATCCCACCCTCGCAGTGGGCGTAGACAGCTTCCCGATATCAGGACCGCTCGCGTTCGAGCCGCAGCGGGACAATTTTACCATGGCGCGGGTCGGGGTCAGTCAGGACATTCCCAACCTCGCTAAGCGCCATGCGCTACAGGCGCGCGCCGATAGCGACATCAAGGCGGCTGAGGCCGATACCGCGGTTGAGGCGCGCACCGTTGAGGTCGGAACGGCCTTGGCTTGGATCAATCTGGCCTATGCCGAACGCAGGCTTGCCGCGCTCGACGAGGTGCTGTCCCGGCTTGAGCGCGTGGTAGGGACCACGACAAGCGCGGTCGCTTCGGGCAATGCGCGGCCGGCGCAGACTCTTGCCGGTCAACAGGCAGTCGCGGCGATGCAGGATCGCCGCAGCGAACTGGTCTCGAGCGTGGCGCGGGCCCGCGCTACACTGACCCGGTGGACCGGCGATCCGGCGCCTGAGATTGCCGGGCCAATCCCCGAATTCCCGGTCGATGGGACCGAGCTTCGTGCTGGCCTCGATCGCCATCCCACCATCCAGATGATCGATGCCCAGGCTGGGCAAGCCGATGCCGATGTAAGGGTGGCGGATGCCGGTCGGCGTTCTGACTTCGGCGTGAATGTCGCCTATCAGCGCCGCGATCCCCGTTTCGGCGATTATGTCTCTGCTGGCGTGACGGTCAGCCTGCCTTTCTTCACCCGCAATCGTCAGAACGCCGGAATCGCCGCTGCCCAGGCCAATGCCGGGCGCGTTCTGGCCGAACGCGAAGCGGCGCGCCGCGCTCTTGCTGCCGACCTCGATGCCGATATCGCCGACCATGTCATGCACCACGAACAATGGATGCGCGCGCAGGGCACGCTGCAGCCGCTCGCCGAGCAACGCGTGAGGCTGGAAACCGCAAGCTATGGTGCAGGACGCGCCAGTCTTGTCGATGTCGCAGACGCTTATGCCGCGCTTGCCGACGCCACCCTCACTGTCCTCGATCGCGAAGCGCTGGTCGCCGCTGACGGCGCCCGATTGACACTCACATACCGGAGCGAAAATCGATGAGCCTCGAGATATCACCGCGCGCCCGGCTGGGTCTTGCCGCCGCAGCGCTCGCCCTCGTCGCTGGTGGCGCAGGCTATGGCATCGCCCACCTCGGTGGGAGCGAAACCGCTCCTACGCAAACAGCCGATTCCGGTCGTAAGGTGCTTTACTGGTACGATCCCATGGTGCCGCAAGAGCACTACAACAATCCGGATACGCTTTCGTCGATGGGGATGAAGACCATCCCCAAATATGCCGATGAAGGCGGCGGCAACGCGCCGGGCATCCGCATCGATCCCGCTGCGTCCCAAACGCTGGGGCTGCGCGCGGTCGCCGTACGACGGGGACAACTGACCAGCAGCCTAACCGCCACCGGCACGATCGACTTCAACCAGCGCGATGTCGCGATCGTCCAGGCGCGCGCTGGCGGGTTCGTTCAAAGGGTCTATGCCCGGGCGCCCGGCGACATCATTGGCGCCGGTGCCCCACTCGCCGACCTGCTCGTTCCCGAATGGGGTGGCGCACAGGCCGAGTTCCTGGCGGTCCGCCGCACCGGGAGCGCGGCTTTGATACAGGCAGCGCGCCAGCGGCTCATACTGCTTGGCATGCCGTCTGGTACGGTCGCGTCGGTCGAGCGAACGGGTCGGCCGCACAATGTCATCACGATTTCCACGCCAACCGGCGGCGTTATCAAGACGTTAGATGTGCGGGCCGGCATGACGATGACGGCAGGACAGACGCTTGCCGAGGTCAACGGCCTTGGCACGGTCTGGCTCAATGCTGCCGTGCCCGAAGCCATCGCGGGACCGCTCAAGCCCGGACAAACCGTGCAGGCCACGCTTGCCGCATTCCCCGGCGAGACATTGTCGGGCCGTGTCTCGGCGATCCTGCCTACGACGCAGGCCGACAGCCGGACGCTCACCGTGCGGATCGAACTACCCAATCGTGGTGGTCGTCTGCGCCCGGGCATGTTCGCAACCGTGTCGTTCGGCGGCAGCGCACAGCCAGCATTGCTCGTACCCTCCGAGGCGCTGATCCGCACCGGCAAGCGGACCTTGGTGATGCTTGCGCTAGATAAGGGCCGCTACCGGCCGGCCGAGGTGCAAACCGGCAGGGAATCCGGGGACGACACCGAGATCCTCGCTGGGCTCTCCGAAGGCGAGAAGGTCATCGCTTCGGGCCAATTCCTGATCGACTCCGAGGCTAGTCTTTCCGGCGTGCAGGCACGGCCGATCGGTGGCGGTGTGCCGATGGCAGTTGGCAAACGCGCAGCTACGGCCGCGCTCTACGAGACCGTAGGCAAAATCGAGCAGCTTACCGCCAATTCGGTGACGCTGAGCCACGAGCCGGTGCCGGCGATTGGCTGGCCGGCGATGACGATGACCTTCCAGCTTCCCAATCCGAACGTCGCGCGGGGCCTGAAGACGGGCGATCGTGTCCGTTTCGGGTTCGATCAACCGCCGGCCGGACCGACCGTGCGGCGCATGGCGAAGGTGGCGGGGCAGTGATCGCCCATCTCATCCGCTGGTCGGTCAGGAACCGCTTCTTCGTCCTGATCGGTGTATTGGCCCTTATCGGCGTGGGTGTCTGGGCGGTGCGATCAACCGCGATCGACGCGCTACCGGACCTCTCCGACACGCAGGTCATCATCCGCACCAGCTATCCGGGACAGGCGCCGCAGATCGTCGAGAATCAGGTCACCTATCCGCTGACGACCACCATGCTGTCGGTGCCGGGTGCCAAGACGGTGCGGGGCTATTCCTTCTTCGGCGACAGCTTCGTCTATGTGATCTTCGAGGACGGCACCGACCTCTATTGGGCGCGCAGCCGCGTGCTCGAATATCTCAATCAGGTGCAGGGTCGGCTGCCGGCCAGCGCGCGCAGTGCGTTGGGGCCGGACGCGACCGGGGTCGGTTGGGTCTATGAATATGCCCTCGTCGACAGGACCGGCCGGCACGATCTGGCCCAGCTTCGCGGGTTTCAGGACTGGTTCCTGCGCTACGAGCTGAAAACCGTTCCCGGTGTTGCCGAGGTCGCCAGCATCGGCGGCATGGTCAAGCAGTACCAGGTGCTGCTCGATCCGGTGAAGCTCGCCGCTTACGGGATCACGCACCAGCAGGCCGTGCAGGCGATCCAACAGGCCAATCAGGAAGCGGGCGGCTCCGTGCTGGAGATGGCCGAGGCCGAATATATGGTCCGTGCCTCGGGCTATCTGAAGACGCTCGATGATTTCCGGGCCATTCCCCTGCGGACCGCAATGGGCGGTGTGCCCGTGCGGCTAGGCGATGTCGCCACGGTCCAGATTGGCCCCGAGATGCGGCGCGGAATCGCCGAGTTGAACGGCGAAGGCGAGGTCGCCGGCGGCGTCGTGATCCTGCGGTCGGGCAAGAATGCGCGCGAAACCATCGCCGCGGTCAAGGACAAGCTCGCCACCCTGAAGGCGAGCCTGCCGCCGGGCGTGGAGATCGTCACCACCTATGACCGCTCGCAGCTCATCGACCGTGCGGTCGATAACCTTACCCACAAGCTGATCGAGGAGTTCATCGTCGTCGCGATCGTCTGCGGCCTGTTCCTCTGGCATGTCCGTTCGGCACTGGTTGCGATCCTGACCCTGCCGATAGGCGTGCTGGCGGCATTCGTCGTCATGCGGTTCCAAGGGGTCAACGCCAACATCATGTCGCTGGGCGGCATCGCCATCGCGATCGGCGCGATGGTCGATGCGGCGGTCGTCATGATCGAGAACGCACACAAGAAGATTGAGCGCTGGGAACATGACCACCCGCAGCAGCATCTCGATAATCCGACACGCTGGACGGTGGTCACAGATGCCGCCGCCGAGGTCGGCCCAGCGCTGTTCTTCAGCCTTCTGATCATCACACTCTCGTTCATCCCCGTGTTCACACTGGAAGGACAGGAGGGCCGGCTTTTCGCGCCACTCGCCTTCACAAAGACCTATGCGATGGCATCGGCCGCGATCCTCTCGGTGACGCTGGTCCCCATCCTGATGGGGTATCTCATCCGGGGCCGCATACCCGCCGAGCAGTCCAACCCGATCAATCGATGGCTGACCCATATCTACCGGCCCGCCCTCGACTGGACGATGAAAAAGCCCAAGGCGGTGCTGCTGATTGCGGTTCTGGTCTTCGCAACGACGGCTTGGCCGCTCTCCCGGCTCGGCGGCGAGTTCATGCCGAATATGGACGAAGGCGACCTGCTCTATATGCCCTCGGCCTTGCCGGGACTGTCGGCGGCAAAGGCCTCGCAACTGCTCCAGCAGACCGACCGGCTGATCAAGACGGTGCCCGAGGTTGAGAGCGTGTTCGGCAAGGCGGGACGCGCCGAGACTGCCACCGATCCCGCGCCGCTCGAAATGTTCGAGACCACCATCCAGTTCAAGCCGCGTGACCAATGGCGGCCCGGTATGACCACGGACAAGCTCGTTGAAGAGCTGGACCGCACGGTGAAGCTACCCGGCCTCGCCAATGTGTGGGTGCCGCCGATCCGTAACCGCATCGACATGCTCGCGACCGGCATCAAGAGTCCGATCGGGGTCAAGGTCTCGGGCGCCGATCTCGCCCAGCTCGATCGCATCGCCCATGATGTCGAGACGGTGGCCAAGACGGTGCCCGGCGTCAGCTCGGCATTGGCCGAGCGCCTGACCGGCGGGCGCTATGTCGATGTCGATATCGATCGTTCCGCCGCCGCCCGTTTCGGGCTCAACATCGCCGATGTGCAGCAGATCGTATCGGGCGCGATCGGCGGCGAGACCATTGGCGAAACCGTCGAAGGGCTGGCGCGCTATCCAATCAGCGTGCGCTATCCACGTGAGCTGCGCGACAGCCTCGAAGGGCTGCGCACGCTTCCGGTCCTGACGCCTTCCGGTCAGCAGATCACGCTGGGCACCGTGGCGAAGGTTGCGATCGCCGAAGGGCCGCCGATGCTCAAGACCGAGAATGCCCGGCCATCGACCTGGGTCTATGTCGATGTACGCGGCCGCGATCTCGCTTCGGTGGTCGGTGACCTGCAACGCGCGGTGGCGAAGGAGGTGAAGCTCTCGCCGGGCGTGAGTATCGCCTACTCCGGTCAGTTCGAATATCTCCAGCGGGCTGTCGAAAAGCTCAAGCTGGTCGTGCCAGCGACGCTACTGATCATCTTCGTGCTGCTCTTCATGATTTTTGGCCGGTTCGATGAAGCCGCGCTGATCATGGGCACGCTCCCGTTCGCACTCACCGGCGGTATCTGGACGCTCTACCTCCTCGGCTTCAACCAGTCGGTGGCGACGGGCGTCGGGTTTATCGCGCTGGCCGGCGTGTCGGCCGAGTTCGGCGTGGTCATGTTGATCTACCTCAAGAACGCGCTGGAAGAGCGTGGCGACGATCCGGATGCCGATCAGCTCGAGGCGGCGGTGCGCGAAGGCGCGCTGCTCCGCGTCCGTCCCAAGGCGATGACGGTCGCGGTGATCCTCGCCGGCCTGTTGCCGATCCTGCTGGGATCGGGAGCCGGTTCGGAGGTGATGAGTCGGATTGCCGCCCCCATGATCGGCGGCATGCTCACCGCGCCACTGCTCTCGATGTTCGTCCTGCCCGCTGCCTATCTGTTGCTTCGGCTGCGACGGGCCAAATCCCTCCACCAACCTGTTTGACCTGCAAGGAGAAGACCATGACCATGATACGACTGACCATCGCTCTCGGCCTCACCGCCCTGACGGCTGCCTGTGGCAAGAAAGCGGAGACGCCCGTTGCGGCCGAGACCAACCAGGCGGCACCCGCTGCAGCCATGAGCGGCGACATGGGCAATATGGCGATGGCGCCGGCGGCGACTGCGCCGATCAAGGCCAAGGGCCATGGCAAGGTCACCGCGATCGACAAGACCGCAGGCACAGTCACGCTCGACCATGGCCCGATACCTGAAGCCAAATGGCCGGCGATGACCATGACGTTTAAGGCGGCACCTGCGGTCACTGGCGCGGCAAAGGTAGGCGAAAAGGTCGATTTCGACGTCACACTAACCGGCAGCGCCGGCGAGGTGACGGCGATCCAAAAGCAGCCCTGAGCCGGCGATCGCCTTGGCGCATTAGCGTGTAATTAACCTTGTTCCGTCACGCTTCGGCAATGGAACAATTGAGATCCCGCGCCAAAACGCAAGCACAACTCGACGTCCTATACATCGCGCGGTGGCAGTCATGATTGCCACCGCCTTTGGCTGCCTCGCTCTCTTGTGCGTCGTGAGTTGGCCATTTTTCAACGATTACGGGACGGTGATCAAAATCCAGAGCACCGGTGCGGCCGCATTCGCGCTCTATTTTCTTGCGCTGGGATCGCCCACGGCAGCGATGGCGTGTCTCATTTCGTGCTCGCAACTCATTATTTCTGCGGCTGTGCGAGACCGTTACGTTGTCATCAGGCTTTATGGTGCGAGCCTCATTCTTTTGGCCTTTCTCTCAATTGTGACGTGGCATGGCATCCCGTCTGCCTTGGCCTTGACCGGAAGCTCCTTGGGCACCCTCGCACGGCTGCAGACTTCAACCACGCGGATGAAAGGTTTCTTTCTTGTCGGTGCGCCATTCTGGCTTGCGCATAATCTGATAGTCGGTGCGCTCTTTGCGCTGGGTACGGATCTCGTCTCGCTCGTATCCAACATCGCGAATCTTTCGAAATTCCTGCTAAAGCAGCGGCGCGCCTCGGTGGGCGCTTCGGCGTCCGTCACATTGGTCACCACACAAGCTGCGCTTCTTGTCCGATCTGGACAGTCGAAGATCATCCGCCTCAAGCACCGGTGGATCGACCGTGACCTGCTTGTGAAAAATACCGTATAGGGAACATCCACGAGTCAGGTAGCATTCGTATGATGATCGCTCGCCAGTGAAGCCAAGCTCGGGTGCCGTACTGGCGATCCTGTCAGCACTATTGTTTGGCGCCAGTACACCGTTCGCGAAGCTCGTCCTTGGTAACGGTGTAGACGCTTGGCTGCTCGCCGGCCTGCTTTATCTCGGATCGGGTTGCGGGCTTGCTCTCGTATATGCGTTGCGCAGAGCGATCGGACGTGGCGAGGGGGAAGCATCGCTCGCCCGATCCGACATGCCCTGGCTGGCGCTCGTCATCCTGTGCGGAGGCGGGATCGCACCGGTCTTGCTGATGGCGGGACTGGCAACGACGCCTGCGTCCACCGCGTCGCTTCTGCTCAATCTGGAAGGTCTTGCGACCCTCGCCATCGCTTGGCTGGTGTTCCGCGAAAATGTCGATCACCGTCTGTTGGTCGGCGCTGCGGCGATCCTCGGCGGCGCGGTGTTGCTATCGTGGCGTGGCGCTCCCGCGGGCGGTGGCTTGGGCATGTTGGCGATCGCCGGCGCTTGCCTCGCCTGGGGTATCGACAATAATCTCACCCGAAAGCTCAGCAGCGCCGATCCCGTCCAGATCGCGATGCTGAAAGGGCTGGCCGCAGGGACCGTCAATCTCCTCCTGGCGCTGACGCTTGGCGCATCCTTGCCAGCGATTCCGGTGGTTGCGGGTGCCGCGCTGATCGGCTTTCTTGGGTACGGCGTCAGCCTCGTGATGTTCGTGCTCGCGCTTCGGCACCTCGGCACGGCTCGGTCGGGAGCCTATTTCTCGACGGCACCGTTCATCGGTGCGTTGCTCGCGGTCGCGATGTTCGGCGAAACGGTCTCCGTGCCTTTCGTCATCGCCGGGATCCTGATGGCGATCGGGCTCTGGCTGCACCTGACCGAATCGCATGGCCACGAACATGCGCACGAACCTCTCGAACATGATCATCGCCATGTTCATGATAGCCATCATCAGCACCAACATTCGCCGGGCGTCGTTTCAGACGAACCCCACAGTCACTGGCATAGGCATACGCCAATGACACATCGGCATGCCCATTTCCCCGACCTGCACCACCGGCATCGGCATGACGCATAACCTTGGGCACCGAACGGATGCGACCTCGACATTTCGCCATCGTCCTGCCTATAAAGCCTAAAGTCACTATAGGGTTATGCTCAATGTCATCAGGGTCGCTCAGCATCGGCAAGCTTGCTGCCGCAACAGGGACGAAGGTCGAGACGATCCGCTATTACGAGAGTGCCGGTCTGCTGGCGGCGCCTGACCGCACCAAGAACAATTATCGCGCCTATTCGCCGCAACATCTCGCGCGTCTCAGCTTCATCCGGCGCGCCCGGGCGTTGGGGTTTTCGCTCGATCAGGTCCAGGCGCTGCTCGGTCTCGCCGATCAGAAGGAGATATCCTGCTCGGCGGTGGATCTGATCGCTCGAGAACATCTCGCCGAGATCGATCGCAAACTGAAGGATCTGGCAACGCTGCGTTCGGAGCTCAGCAGCCTCATCGTCCAATGCGGCCATGGCACGATTTCGGAATGCCGTATCATCGAGACGTTGGCACCGGAGGCGGCTCGCGCGGGATAAGCAAACACCTTCGTCGGCTATTGCAACTAAGTCGCAAAACTGCTTGACCCTCTAGCGGCTAGAGGGTTTATGAGGCTGGGATGTCCCGCCCAGACCTTCGCGAATCTTTCGATTCCAGCCCTGCCTTTACGCGCTTGCCAATGCCATCGATCCGGCGGGCCATGGCCGTACTGGCGGCACTCCTATGCATGGTCGGCATCAGCGGCATAGCCCGCGCCGATACCGCCGACGTGCAGACGGCGTGGCGGCTGCTCGACTATGTGGCGGTCGATTATGGTGGCGCCGTCAGCGGCGGTCGGGTCAAGAGCGCCTCGGAATTTGCCGAGATGACCGAATTCGCGGCTTCGGTATCGACCCGTCTCGCCGCTCTGCCACCCACGCCGGCGCGCGCTACTCTGACCGCGGGCGCGAGCCGGCTCCAGGGCGTGATCGCCGCCAAGGGCACGCCCGAAGAGGTCGCCCGCATTGCCCATGGCCTCGCTGCCGATCTGCTCAAGGCCTATCCGGTGCCCCTCGCGCCAGCCAAGGCGCCCGACCTGGCCCGCGGCGCGACCCTGTTCGCGCAGAATTGCGCGAGCTGCCATGGCATGACCGGGGATGGGCATGGCCCCGACGCCTCGAAGCTCACCACCCCGCCGATCGCCTTCAGCGACGTGAAGCGCGCACGGCAGCGCAGCCCCTTCGCGCTCTATCAGGTCATCGAGCAGGGTATCGACGGCACAGCGATGCAAAGTTTCGCGATCCTCCCGAGCGCCGATCGCTGGGCGCTGGCCTTCTATGCCGGTCGCTTCGCTTTTTCCGATGCCCAGGCGGCTGAGGGTGAGCGGTTATGGAAATCCGACGCCAGTCTCCGGCGCGCCATTCCCGATCTGACGGCGCTGGCCGGATTGACGCCGGAAACACTCGCAAAGGCCGTTGGTCCTGACAAGGCCGACGTGGCGATCGCCTATCTGCGCCGCCATCCGGAGGTGGTGATCCCGAAGCCCGCAGGCTCGCTGAGCGTCGCGCGCGACAAGCTGCAGCGCAGCCTTGCCGCCTATCGCAGCGGCGATCGCCACGCCGCGCAGGAACTCGCGCTGTCCGCGTATCTCGACGGGTTCGAACCGCTCGAGCCGATGCTGACCGCGCGTGACGCAACGCTCATGGGGCATATCGAAAGCGCCATGGGCGAATTCCGCGCCTCGCTTCAGCAAGGTCGGCCCGCTGACGAGATAGCCACCCGTATCCAGGTGCTCGATGGCTTGTTCGATGACGCCGATGCAGCCTTGTCCCCGGACGCGGCGAGCAGCGCATCGACCTTTCTGGGCGCGTTCACCATCCTGCTTCGCGAGGGGCTCGAAGCCCTGCTGATCGTCGTTGCGATGATCGCCTTCCTGCGCAAGGCCGAGCGACCCGAGGTGCTGCCCTATGTCCATGGCGGCTGGATCGGCGCGCTGGCGGCGGGCGGCCTGACCTGGGCGGTTGCAACCTATGCGATCGGGATCAGCGGCGCGAGCCGAGAGCTCACCGAAGGGTTTGGATCGCTGTTCGCGGCCGTCGTCCTGCTCTCCGTGGGGATATGGATGCACGGCAAGGCGCAGGCGGACCAATGGCAGCGCTACATCCGCGAAAAGTTGTCGCGCGCGCTGTCACGGCAATCGGCCTGGTTCCTGTTCGGCCTGGCCTTCATCGTCGTCTATCGCGAGGTGTTCGAGACCATCCTGTTTTATGCCGCGCTCTGGACCCAGGGTAATGGCGGTATCATGCTGGCCGGCGCCGGCTCGGCGGTCCTGCTGCTCGGCCTCATTGCCTGGGCGATGCTGCGCTACAGTCGCGACCTGCCGATTGCGAAGTTCTTCGCCTATAGCGCCTGGCTGATGGCGCTCCTCACGATCGTGCTCGCCGGCAAGGGTGTGTCCGCGCTGCAGGAAGCCGGCATCATCGACATCGCCCCGCTCTCGGGCGGAATTCGCGTCTCGGTGCTCGGCATCTTCCCGACCGTGCAGTCGATGGGCGCCCAGTTGCTGATGCTCGTCGCGGTGGCCGGCGGGTTCATTCTCAACCGGCGCCGTGCCGTCGTGGCATCCACCTGATGAAGAGCAGAGCAGGAAGCGATATTCGTCTTGACCCTCTAGTAGCTAGAGGGTGCATAAGGCTTCTCATGATGCTTGCACGCGTGGAAAATCATGGTCTGTAGCAGCTGCCAGTCGGATGCGCCGGCGGCGCCCGATCCGCGCTGGCGCCGCGTGCTGTGGATCGCTCTTGCGATCAATCTGACGATGTTCGCCGGCGAGATCGTCGCGGGTATCGCCTCGGGGTCGCGTTCGCTCCAGGCGGACGCGCTCGATTTTCTAGGCGACTCCGCCAATTATGCGATCAGCCTCGGGGTCGCGAGCATGGCGCTGGGCTGGCGGTCGCGCGCCGCATTGCTGAAAGGCGGCACCATCCTTGCCTTCGGCCTCTACGTCTTGATCACGACGCTGCTTGCCGCGCTGGGCGGGGGCATACCGCAAGCTGGGACGATGGGTATCGTCGGCGTGATCGCACTGGTCGCAAATGGCAGCGTTGCGCTCATGCTCTACCGCTATCGGAGCGGCGACGCGAATATGCGATCGGTGTGGATCTGCTCGCGTAACGACGCCATCGGTAATTTGGCAGTATTGCTTGCCGCCGCAGGTGTGCTCGGCACGGGCACGGCTTGGCCGGATCTGGCGGTAGCCCTGATCATGGCAGGGCTCGGCATTTGGGGTGGCCTTCAAATCATTATCCAGGCGCGGACGGAGCTATATCCCAAACCATCTGAGGATGCGTCGGCACAACTTCCGCTGACTTCTGGCAGCTTGCAGCTGCTGGAGCGCAAATAGATGCTTTCCATCGCAATCCGCCTTCGCGCAAGACCCGCCCGATCGCCCGAGATTATGCGATGACATCTCATTCCTTTATGCGATGTCGGGGCTATCCCGTTGTCGGCTTTCCTGTTAGTCGGTTGTCCGTGCGACGCTTGCTCAACATCCTTGCTTATTTGGCGATCGTCCTTTCCCTTGGGACGACGGCGACGGCGCATGTGCTGGAACGGCCGGATGTAAGCGTTACATCCCAGGAAATAGGCGTGGACGAAGTTGCTCTAGGCCATGCGCCCGGCGACGCCGATCAAGTGCCCTCCGATGGTGACAAAGGGTATCCTCACCATCACGGCGGCTGCCACGGTGATCATGTCGCAGCGCCGGTCAAGATCTCCAATGCCGCGCTCACGCACGACCTTCGGCTTGCCCCCATTTTCGCGAGCCATTCCATGCGGCCGCTCTCAACTGCCGATCCGGCGCTGAGGCCCCCACAAGCCTGACGATCCGCTGACCTCGCCGGCCATTGCCGCGCGGGGCGAATCCGGTTCGTCAGGAGTCATCATCTATGTATCGTACAATCGCGGCCGTTATGGTCGCGGCGACCTTGGCCAGTACGGCCGGGGCGCAGACAGCATTGCCGCCCGGCATTCCGGCGGCGAACCCTTCGTCACAAGCGGCAGACGCGTTCTCGCTTGAGAATGCGCTTGCTGCGGGCGGGATGCCATCAGCCCCGTCGGCCGCCGCCCGTAATGGCGCGGCATCGGGACCTGAGGGTAATAATCCAGCCCCGCTTCCATCGGTCGCGGCGGCGACTGCCGGCGTCGGCGCCGCGACAGCGGCACGGCGAGTTGCCGGCCTGCGCCCCAACCCCGAGCTTCAGGCTCAGGTCGAGAACGTCGCTGGCACCGGCGTCTACAAGGGGCTGCGGAGTTCCGAAACGACGGTCGGTGTTGCGCTCCCGCTAGAGCTGGGTGGCAAGCGGCCGGCGCGTGTCGCGCTTGCAACCGCTCGCCTAACTCGCGCGCAGGTCCAGGCTGAAATCGCGAGAGCGGATCTCCGCCTGCGGATTACGCAGCTTTATATCGAAGCCGCTGCTGCCGAGCGTCGGGCAGAGGTGCTGAGCGAGCAGGCTGGGATCGCCAACAACGCGTTCCGCGTCTCTAGCGAGCGCGTCAAGGCCGGCGACGTCGGCCCGATCGAGCAACAACGGGCAGACGTGCTGCGCATCAATGCGCAAGTCGCGGCCGACAGTGCCGCCCGTCAGGCACAGGCGGCGCGTGCCAATCTTGAGACATTGCTTGCTGTGCAGGTGACGGGACCGCTTGATCGCGCATGGTTCGAGCGAATCGATGGCTACGGACCGCCCCGACCCATCGACGTCGAAGGCACGTTGGCGCTGGCTGCTGCGGAAGCCGACGTTCGTACCGCAGATGCGCAGGTCCGGGTTGCGAGATCGCTGCGGGTGCCCGATCTGACCGTCAGCACCTTCGCTCGCCGGTTGGAGGCGACTAACGATACAGCGGCTGTGGTCGGTATCTCGATTCCGATCCCGTTTTTCAACAACGGGAGCGCCTTTGTGGCGCAATCGCGGTCCGAACAGACGCAGGCCATCGCGCTGCGCAACCTCGCGGTGGTCGATACGCGTCAACAGATTGCCAGTGCGCAGACCGAGGTGGCGAATGCTGCCGCGACGGCGCGGGCGGCAGGTGGTCCTGGCCTCGCTGCGGCCCAGGAAGCCGCCCGCATCGCCCGGATCGGTTGGAGTCAGGGCAAGTTTGACCAGATCGCGCTTCTCGATGCCGAGCGCACCCTTTCGCAAACCCGCCAGACCTACGTCGATGCACTCGCTGCGTATCACGACGCGCAGGCTCGGCTCGACCGGCTCACGACGCCGGCCCCCACGATTTCCGGAGATGATCGATGATGATGGATAAGCGCCTGCTAGGCGGCGGCGCCGCCGTCGCGATTGTCGCCGCACTTGGTGGTTACGGGATCGCACGCTGGACTGGGAATGAACCCGCCGCGACGGAAGCGGCAAGCGGCAATGCCGCTGCGCCTGCGGAGGTGGAAAAGGCCCCTGATACGGTGGCGATGACCGCGCAGGTGGTCCAGCAAGCCGGTATTGCCACCGAGACGATCAACCCGGGTGGACTCGGCGCGGAGATCGTCGCGCAGGCTACGGTCAGCGCGTCACCACAGGGCGAAGCGATCGTGACCGCCCGCGCCGCCGGCGCGGTCACACGGCTGTTGAAGCGGCTCGGTGATCCCGTGCGCGCCGGCGAAACGCTTGCTGTCGTCGAAAGCCGGGACGCGGCGCAGTTTGCCGCCGATCGCACCGCTGCGGCTGCCAAGTTGACGCTCGCGCAAAAGGCACTCGCCCGTGAGCAATATCTGTTCCGCCAAAAGGTCTCGGCGCGGGTCGAGCTGGAACAGGCCGAGGCGGAAGCCGCATCGGCCGCCGCAGAAGCGCGCCGCGCCAGTGTGGCTGCAGGGGCCGCACGGGTGACATCGGACGGTCGCGGTGTGCTGGTGTCGAGCCCGATTTCAGGCCGTGTCACCTCGGAGAATGTCAGCCTAGGCGCGTTCGTCCAGCCCGAGACCGAGCTGATGCGCGTCGCGGATGCGTCGAAGATTCAGATAGAGGCTTCCGTCGGACCCACTGACGCGCAACGGCTCTCGCCAGGTGACCGAGCGATCATCGAGCTGCCTGACGGGCGGACAGTCGAGGCAAAGGTGCGTGCCGTCACGCCAGGACTTGCCAACGACACGCGCTCAGCGACCGCCGTCCTCGATGTGCCCGGCACGCTTCAGCCGGGTCTCGCGGTGCGGGTGCGATTGCTGCCGAGCCGTGGTGGCACGTCCAATGCGATCGTGGTGCCGGAGAATGCGGTCCAGACGCTCGAGGGGCGCGACATCGTGTTCGTGCGGACCGCGCAGGGCTTCCGCGCTCAGAATGTCACGATCGGGCAGCGTAGCAGCGGTCGCGTCGAGATCCTGAAGGGTCTCGTTGGCGGCAGCCAGGTCGCAACCAAGAACGCATTCCTGCTCAAGGCCGAACTCGGCAAGGGCGCGGGCGAGGAAGAATAAGCCATGATAGCCAACCTTATGGCGCTTTCCGTCCGCGCTCGCTGGACGGTCCTAGCCTTGTTCCTCGTCATCGCCGGTCTTGGCGTGTGGCAGCTCTCCAAGCTGCCGATCGACGCGGTGCCCGACATCACCACCAAACAGGTTCAGATCAATACGGTCGACCCGCGGCTCTCGCCGGTCGAGATCGAGAAACTCGTAACCTATCCGGTCGAAATCGCGCTCGCCGGCATCCCCGGCCTGGAAACGACGCGCTCTATCTCGCGTAACGGCTTCAGCCAGGTCAGCGCGATCTTCACTGACGATACCGATCTCTATTTTGCGCGTCAGCAGGTAGGTGAACGGCTGCGCCAAGCGACAGAAAACCTGCCCGACGGCGTGCAGCCGCAGGTTGGACCGGTGTCGACCGGCCTAGGCGAAATCGTCATGTACACCGTTGATTATGCCAACCCGGACGGGAAGGGCGCCAAAAAAGTTGCTGGCCAACCCGGCTGGCAGCCTGACGGCAGCTATCTGACACCCGAAGGCGAGCGGCTGACCGATGGGGTGGCCAAAGCGAGCTACCTGCGCACCGTTCAGGATTGGATTATCGGCCCTCAACTGCGGTCGGTTAAAGGCATTGCGGGGGTCGATTCGATTGGCGGCTATGCCAAGACCTTCGTGGTCGAGCCGGATCCGACCAAGCTCGCCAGTTTCGGTGTCTCGTACAGCGAGCTCGGCCAGGCTCTCGAAAACGCCAATCTTGCGGTCGGTGCGAATTACTATAACCGCGGCGGCGAAGCCTATCTCGTGCGCGTCGACTCACGCGTGCGAACCGTTGATGAAATCCGCAACGCGGTCGCGGCGACACGAGGCGGAACGCCAATTACCATCGGCCAGATCGCGAATGTTCGCGTTGGTGGCGATTTGCGGACGGGTGCCGGCAGCATGAACGGCCGGGAGGCGGTCATTGGCACTGTGCTGATGTTGATCGGCCAGAACAGCCGCGTCGTAGCTGAGTCGGCAACTGCCAAGCTCGATCAGGTAGCAAAGACGCTGCCGCCGGGTATCGAGGTGAAGGTTGTGCTGAACCGCGCGGCGTTGGTTGGGGCCACGGTGGCTACGGTGCAGCGCAACCTCACCGAAGGCGCAATCCTCGTTGCGGCGTCGTTGTTTCTGCTGCTCGGCAATTGGCGCGCGGCGATTATCGCGACACTGGTGATTCCGTTCTCGTTTCTGATGATGGCGATGGGGATGAACGCCTTCAAAGTCCCCGGAAACCTGATGAGCCTGGGCGCGCTCGACTTCGGTTTGATCGTCGACGGCGCGGTCATCATCATCGAAAACTGCCTCGCCAGATTGGCGCATCGACAGGAACATGAAGGCCGGCTGCTTTCTCTGCGAGAACGGCTCGAGGAGACGATGCGGGCCGCGCAGGAGATGATCAAGCCGACCGTATATGGTCAGGCGATCATCCTCCTCGCCTTCGCCCCGCTCCTGACGTTCACGGGCACCGAGGGCAAGACGTTCTCGCCGATGGCGATCACCATCATGCTCGCGCTGGTGGCGGCTTTCGTTCTGGCGATCACGCTGGTGCCGGCGCTGGTGGCGATCATGATTCGCGGAAAAGTCGCGGAAAAGGACGTGTGGTTGATCCGGAAGTCCAAGGACCGCTACCTGCCTTTGCTGGACAAGGCGATCGCACGCCCGTGGCCGTTCATCCTGGGGGGGTTAGCCTTCTTTTTGGCGGCAATTCCCGCATTTGGCTTGCTGGGATCGGAGTTCATTCCGCAGCTCGACGAGAAGAATCTCGCCTTCGCATCGACTCGCGTGCCCTCGGTCAGCCTCGATCAGTCGCTGGCAATGGAACGCAAGGTCGAAGAGGCGGTGATAAAGATTCCGGAAGTCGCCTTGATGTTTTCCAAGACCGGCACGGCGGAAGTAGCCAGCGACCCGATGCCGCCGAACGTATCCGACGGCTTCGTCATTCTGAAGGAGAAGGAAGAGTGGGCCGAGGGTACGACTAAAGCCGACGTGGTCGCGAAGATTGAGAAAGCTACCAAAGGGCTCCTCGGAAATCTCTACGAGGTCAGTCAGCCGATCCAGCTCCGCTTCAACGAACTAATCGCCGGTGTCCGCGGCGATGTCGCGATCAAGCTCTACGGCGACGATCTCGACAAGATGGCGCTGACCGCCAACGAGATGGTGCGGGTGCTTCAGACCGTACCCGGTGCGGCGAGCGTCAAGGCCGAGCAGGTCGGTGGTGCGCCGGCGCTTGATGTAAGGCTCGACCGCGCGGCGATAGCGCGGTTGGGTCTTACGGTGCGCGACGTCGCGGACACGGTTGCGGCAGGGCTCGGCGGCCGTGAATCGGGGCTCGTCTATGAGGGCGATCGGCGGTTCGATGTCACCGTGCGCGTGCCTGAGGCCACGCGCGCGAACCTTGACGAAATCCGGACGCTGCCGGTGCTGCTGCCGGAAGTCGAGGGACGGCCGCGTGCCCAGGTGCCGCTTGCGCAAGTGGCGCAAATCCGGCTGACGGAAGGTCTGAACCAGATCAGCCGGGAGAACGGCAAGCGTCGTGTGGTCGTCCAGGTCAATCTGGGCGGCCGCGATGCGGGTTCATTCGTCCAGGAAGCGCAGGCAAAGATCGCACAGGTCAAGTTGCCTGCCGGTTACTACCTCGAATGGGGCGGTCAGTTCGAGAATTTGGCAGCGGCATCGAAGCGGCTATCGATCGTGGTGCCGCTGTGCTTCCTGGTAATCTTCGGGTTGCTCTACATGGCACTCGGCGGCTTCGGCAGGGCAGCATCGGTGTTTTTGGCGGTGCCACTTGGTCTGGCGGGCGGCGTGTTTACCCTGCTGCTGACCGGCATCAACTTTTCGGTGTCGGCGGCGGTCGGGTTCATCTGTCTTGCCGGCGTGGCGGTGCTGAACGGCCTTGTTGTGATGTCCGCGATCC
This sequence comes from Sphingomonas bisphenolicum, assembly GCF_024349785.1. Taxonomy (NCBI): domain Bacteria; kingdom Pseudomonadati; phylum Pseudomonadota; class Alphaproteobacteria; order Sphingomonadales; family Sphingomonadaceae; genus Sphingomonas; species Sphingomonas bisphenolicum. The sequence goes on along the minus strand of NZ_AP018822.1, from coordinate 90,546 downwards.
GGGAGCGCATCGAAGCTGGATTGCCGGTGGCGGAGGCGATCCGCCACGGCATGGCCGAGAAGATGCGGGCGGTCATCATGACCGGGTTCGTGCCCGCGATCGGCTTCGTGCCGATGGCGCTCGCCCACGGCACTGGTGCTGAGGTGCAGAAGCCGCTGGCCGTCACCGTGATCGGTGGTCTCGTCGCGGCCACCATCCTGACACTGCTGGTGCTGCCGGCGATCGCGAAAGTGATCCTCGGGCGGACCGATCGTCAAAATGAGCAAGAGGCGAGCACGCCGCATGGCGAGGAACCCGCCCACCTGAAAGGAGAAGCATGATGGTAGAACCTGTCCGGAAACTGCTGCGCATCTATACGGACGAGGCGGCCTATATCGGCGATCGCAAGGTCTTCGAATATGTGGCCTCGCTGGCGCGCGATCGAAAGATGGCTGGCCTGACGGTGCTGGAGGCGCTGATAGGCTTCGGGGCATCGGCGCACGTCCACCGACGCCATGTGCTTGAGAGTGATCGGGCAGTGGTGATCGAAATCGTCGATTTCGAGGACGCTTTGCGCGCGTTCGTGTCTGCCTTGAGCGATGTACCCGACATCGGGCTGATGACCCTTGAGGCGGTCGAGGTCATTGGTGGCAAGGCCAGCAAGACGCTGGAAGCCTAAGACTATGAACCGCGGTCCGGCAAGCGAGAGGGCTTGCGCCATGCAAGCCCTCGACGCCCCACCAGCTCCCATCAATCCCCCGCCCAATCGGGGAGGCGGCCGCCTCTGCGCGGCCTCCGGTTTCGCCGCGCCTTGGCCGGACAGGACAGGCAGCCATGAAGGAAGAGACAAGTTTCGAGTTCAATATGTCCGCGCTGCGGGTTTGGTCGCTGATCTCCGATCTGAGAGGCTACGCACGATGGCATCCGATCTATCGTATTGCGGGCGATGCCGAACGCGGTGCCGAAATGGACGTCACCTGGCTGCTCTTCAAAGGCGACCGCAAGATGACGACGCAAATGATCATCAACCGCCTGACCAAGCCCCAGCTCATCGGTTGGCAGATGGGCGTGAAGGGCTTCCTCACCTTCGACGAACGCTACGAGATCGAGCCGATCGCGAACGGTGTCTGCATTCACCATTCGGTCGAATGTCGTGGCATCATCGGCGGCCTGGCCGGCCGCATAATGCGCAAGGGTCTGCGGCGAACAATGCGGCTGCAGGATGCGGCGTTTCTCGCCCTCCTGCGCCGGCAATCGCGACTGCCAGGGCGGTCCATGCGGCATCATCGGCGCCCCATCAAACCACCGCCGCCTCGCGGTGCCGCGAACGACTAACGGGCCAGCATTCTAAAGAAGGGAATCCATCATGGTAGACAACCGTCCCTCCGCAGGGCTGCTATGCCCGACTTGCCGCGTCGATCTCGTCATGAGCGAGCGGCAGGGCATTGAGATCGACTATTGCCCGCAGTGTCGTGGCGTCTGGCTCGATCGCGGCGAACTCGACAAGATTATCGAGCGCAGCGCCGGCGATGACAGCGCGCGGCCGTTGAGCGGCGTTCGCCTCGGAACATCCGATGATCGCGGCCATGGCGATCATGGCGGAAAGCACGGCTACGAGCGGGGGCATAAGGGTCGCCGCAAGGGCTTCCTGAGCGAATTGTTCGACTGACTGCTATGGATCGGCCGCCACACAACGAGTCCTTCGGGTGTCCGTGTGAGAACGGCCCGCGCCATGGGCGTGCCCCCTGTAGCGCCCATGGCGACAGATTATGGAAAGTCGGGGAAATAGCGGCTCGGCGCCTTGGGAACGGCCCGGTTCGGGGGATCATACTCGCAACCGGGCTTGCTCTGGCGCCGGGCCTGCTCGGCTGCTCGCCAGCCACTAACAAGAGCGAGGCTGAAGCGTCGCGTGATCGCGAGCTGCCCAACTTCATCGGCGAGCATTTCTATGCCTGTCCTGATGGTTCACGCCTCGATGTCGACTTCCTCGGCGATGGCCTGACCCTCGACATAAAGACCCGACCGAACGCCGCTCCGGAACGCGTAACATCGCCGGCAAGCGGGCGGACCTATGTCGGTCGGAACCTCAACGTGTCGATCTCAGGCGGCGACCAGATCACACTCAAGCGCCCCGGTGCGCGCGCGCTGGCCTGCAAAAGGGTGCTCGCTTATCAAGATGCAGCGGACAGTGTGGCAGGCGGCCAAGGCAAAGGCTCGGCCGCATGATGACGCTGCCATATTGGGGAGAGACTCTTTCCCATGTCGTCAGTCTTGCGCTGGCCTATGCGCTTGCGCTTCCGGTTGGCTGGGACCGGGAGAAAGACGAACGCAGCGCTGGCATTCGCACTTTCCCGCTGGTCGCCATTGCCAGTTGCGGGTTCGTGCTCGTCGGCATCGCCATTCTCGGACGCACGTCTCCTGCCCAAGCAATCCTGCTCGAAGGATTGATCACCGGCGTCGGCTTCATCGGCGGCGGCGCCATATTGAAGTATCGCGGGAAAGCGTCGGGGACCGCGACCGCTGCAAGCCTGTGGTCGACCGGCGCACTGGGCGCCGCTGTCGGCTACGGTCTCTATGACATCGCGGTGGTTCTCAGTCTGACGACCTTTCTGACATTGCGCTTTTCCCATCCGCTGAAGCGCGCCTCCCAAAATCACCTCGAGCCGGCTGACCGGCAATGAAGCGCAATCGTCTCTCAAGTTCGCTGGTGAAATGGCGCCGGCCAAAAAGCGGTGGACATTCAAGGCCCATGACTGCGCTTTCGAACGACGACCGTCGTTCGCGCTTGGTACGCTGGGCTTCTCTGCTCGAACGAGACCCAAATCAGCTTATCACTCTTCTAAGTCCGTCATGGGCATCGGGCGACGACGACGCACCGATGGCAGGGAAACCAAGTGCCATTGACTTGGCGTTTGCCGACCCGGTTTTTCGGGTGACGGGTCTCACGGGACGCTCTCGGGGCGACGTGAAGTCGTTTTTCCAGCTTTCGGATACCGAATTGGACCGGATCGCTGCCGGGTCTTGGCGCGTCCGGATGCGCCCTGCCTGGCAGATCGCCGTGCGCATCCGCAACGTCGGCGATCCGCGACAGGAAAAGCTGCTGCTCTTGGGCATCATGGTCATGATCGCCGTCGTCGTCGGAGCTGCGCAATGGCTTGGATGAGCATCAGGATTTTCCCGGAGGCATTGATGACGCCAATGCGGATTGGGATCGCCAGCATGAGCGTTGCGCTGGCGCTATCGGGCTGTTCCGAACAACCTCGCAAGGCGCCGCCGACCGAACAGGAAATCCACGCCGGGGACAGCGGGGATGCCAGCGGCATCCCCGGTCGCCACCCCTATCGGTGCGACGACGATCGCCCGCTCCTCGTCGACTTCAAGAATGAGGGCCTGACGCTCGAGCTGCGCCGCGACGGGGACGCTGCGCCGGTTGTCCTGACCGCGCCTGCGGCCGGGCTTCAATATGTCGGCGACACGATGAGCGCGATGTTCTCGGGCAACGAACTCAAGATCGAGGAAGGGGACAAGCCCCCCGTCTTGTGCAGGAAGGATACGAGCTTGTGACCAACCCACCCGGCACAGAGGGGCGCTGACGATGGCGGCGCTCAAATTCTCCCTGATCCCGATGATCGCGATCATGATCGGCGCGCTGATCGCCGGATGGCGCACTCCCGGCGAGAAGCTGGTGGCGGCCATGCAGCATCTCGCGGCCGGCGTGGTGTTCGCCGCTGCTGCGACGGAGATCCTGCCGCTGGTGATGCACGGCGGTTCTCCGACCGCGACGTTGATCGGCGGAGCGCTGGGCGTCGCCGTGATGCTCGGCCTGAAGGCGGCCGAAAGCCGGTTTGAGGGGCCTGTCGCGCTGCTCGCCGCGATCGGGCTCGATCTGGCGATAGATGGCCTTGTTCTCGGTCTCGCCTTCATCGCCGGCGAGAAGGCGGGCACGCTGTTGGCCGTCGCACTGACCCTCGAAGTGCTGTTCCTGGCCCTGACCCTCACCAACGATCTGGTGGGGCGGTATCGCAAGGCAAAGGCGATCGGCCTGACTTGCGCGCTGGCGGTGCTTGTGCCTATCGGTGCGCTGATCGCGCAGCCGGTGGCGTTGCTGACGCCGATATGGATCACCGGCTTCCTGAGCTTCGGCCTTATGGCGCTGCTCTATCTCGTCACCGAAGAGTTGCTGGTCGAAGCGCACGAGAAGCCGGACTCGCCGCTTATCAGCGCGATGTTCTTCGTCGGCTTCCTCGTCCTCCTGCTGATCGAGGAAATCATGGCATGACGGCTACACCGGACGCAAAGGTCTCGGCCGAGAGGCGCACGCTTTGGATCGTGCTGTTGCTCAACGCGGCGATCGCCGCCGGCTTCTTCGTGACCGGCCTGACTGGCGATTCCAGCGCGCTCATCGCCAATGGCGTCGATAACCTCTCCGACACGGCCGTCTATGGGCTGAGCCTCGTCGCGCTGAGCCACGGGCGCACATGGAAGACACGGGCTGCAACCGTGTCGGGCGTGGTGCTACTCATCTTTGCGGGCGGCATCCTGCTCGACGTCGGCCGTCGCTATATCCAGGGCAGTGAACCGATCGGGCCGACAATGATGGTGATGTCGGCGATTGCCGGTGTCGTGAACTATATCTGTTTGCGTCTGCTGCAACGGCTCAAGCAGCCCGATGTTAATCTGCGCGCGGCGACCACTTTCAGCTTCAACGATTTCATCTCCAACGGCGGCATACTGATCGCGGGGGCGTTGGTGCTGTGGCTGGGAACGAATTGGCCCGATCTATTGGTCGGCTTGGCTACCGCTCTGATCGCGATCAAGGGCGGCATCGAAATCCTGCGCGATGCGCGGGCAGAAACCAAGACCAACGCGGAGACGGCGTGATGACCGAAAAACTCGAACTCGATATTCCCGTCCTTCTGCCCGAGGTTCCCGACGTGGCCGATGCCTGTGTAGGGCGCCTCGTCTCGACGTTGAGCGCCAAACCCGGCGTCGAGCGCGCGCACGTCCTGCCCGCCGATGGCGACACACCGGCAAAGCTGTGCATCCATTTCGACGGGGCGGCCCTGCCGCTGCCGCGTGTGCGCGAGATGGTGCGGGCGGCGGGCGCCGAGATCAGCGGGCGATACGGCCATGCGACATGGCAGGTCGAGGGGATCGGGCACGAACGCCGCGCCCGCACCGTCGGCGAAACCCTGTGCCAAGTGCCCGGCGTGCTGCAGGCCGACGCCAGCGCCTCGGGCAGCGTCCGGGTCGAATATGACAAGGAGCGCGTCGATGAGGCCGCGATCGTCGCGGCGCTGGGCAAGCTCAAGGTCAAGCCGGGCAAGCGGACGGGCTCCGATCATGCTGGACACGATCACGGCGCCGACGGCCATGCCGGGCACGATCACGGGTCTGGTGGCCATGCGGAGGGCGCGGAAAAGCACGGACCGGATGATGGTCACGATCACGCCCACGCCAATTTCCTCGGCCCCAATACCGAGCTGATCTTTGCGCTTGCCTGCGGCACGCTGCTGGCGATCGGCTTCGCGATCGAGAAGCTGGTGGCGGGTACGCCCGACTGGCTGCCGACCGCCTTCTATGTCGGCGCCTATGTGTTCGGCGGCTTCTTCACGCTGCGCGAGGCGATCGACAATCTGAAGCTGAAGAAATTCGAGATCGATACGCTGATGCTCGTCGCGGCCGCCGGCGCCGCGGCGCTCGGTGCCTGGGCGGAAGGCGCGCTGCTGCTGTTCCTGTTCAGCCTCGGCCATGCGCTCGAGCATTACGCGATGGGTCGCGCCAAGCGCGCAATCGAGGCGCTGGCCGAACTTGCGCCCGACAAGGCGACGGTGCGCCGTGACGGGCAGACGACGGAGATTCCGGTCGAGGAGCTGGTGGTCGGCGACGTGGTGGTCGTGCGCCCGAACGAACGCCTGCCCGCCGATGGCTTCGTCATCAAGGGGTCGAGCGCGATCAACCAGGCCCCCGTCACCGGCGAGAGCATCCCAGTCGACAAGGAGCCGGTCGCCGATGTCGAGGCGGCGCGCGCGAAGCCCGATGCGGTCGAGGCGACGTCGCGGGTGTTCGCCGGCACGATCAACGGCGGCGCTGCGATCGAGATCGAGGTGACGCGGCGTTCCAACGAAAGCGCGCTCGCGAAGGTCGTGAAAATGGTGAGCGAAGCGGAGACGCAGAAGTCGCCCACGCAGCGGTTCACCGATCGGTTCGAGCGCGTCTTCGTGCCGGCGGTGCTGGCACTCTCGTTCATCCTGCTGTTCGCGTGGGTTGTGATCGACGAGCCGTTCCGCGACAGCTTCTATCGCGCGATGGCGGTGCTGGTCGCCGCCAGCCCCTGTGCCCTGGCGATCGCCACCCCGAGCGCGGTGCTGTCCGGCGTCGCGCGGGCCGCACGCGGCGGCGTGCTGGTAAAGGGCGGCGCGCCGCTCGAAAACCTCGGCTCGCTAAAGGCGATCGCTTTCGACAAGACGGGGACGCTGACGGAAGGGCGCCCCCGCATCACCGATGTCGTCCCCGTCGACGGCGCGAGCGAAGAGGATCTGTTGGCGCTCGCGGTCGCAGTCGAGGGCTTGAGCGATCACCCGCTGGCACAGGCGATCGTGAAAGATGGACGCGAGCGCTTGGGCGGGCGCGAGCTGCCGACCGCGACCGATCTCAAGAGCCTGACAGGTCGCGGTGTCACCGCGACCGTCGATGGCGAGACGGTGTGGATCGGCAAGGCCGAGATGTTCGGCGTGGAGGGTATCCCCACGCTGAACGCGGCCGCGACCGACGCGATTGCAACCCTGCGCGAGGGCGGGCGCACCACGATGGTCGTCCGCAAGGGCGATAAGGACATCGGCGCGATCGGGCTGATGGACACGCCGCGCGAGGCGGCCAAAGTTGCGCTCAAGCGGCTGCGCGAGATGGGCATCACCCGGATGATTATGATCTCCGGCGACCACCAGAAGGTGGCCGACGCCATCGCCAAGGATGTCGGGCTCGACGAGGCATGGGGCGACCTGATGCCGGAGGATAAGGTTGCCTCGATCAAGAAGCTCGCCGGCGAAGACAAGGTTGCGATGGTCGGCGATGGCGTCAACGATGCGCCGGCGATGGCGTCGGCGACCGTCGGCATCGCGATGGGCGCTGCGGGCTCGGACGTGGCGCTGGAAACGGCCGACGTCGCGCTGATGGCCGACGATCTCGCGCACCTGCCATTCGCGGTGGGTCTGAGCCGACACACCCGCGGTATTATCCGGCAGAATGTGTTCGTCAGCCTCGGCGTCGTGGCGTTCCTCGTGCCCGCGACGATCTTGGGCCTGGGCATCGGCCCGGCGGTCGCGATGCATGAAGGCTCGACGCTGCTGGTCGTGTTCAATGCGCTGCGGCTGCTCGCCTACCGCGATCCGGCGACGCAAGCGGCATGACGGCGGACCGCTACGATGCCCTGATCGTCGGCGGCGGCCCCGGGGGCCTCACGGCGGCGATCTACCTTGCGCGATATCACCGCCGCGTGGTCGTGGTCGACGAAGGGCATAGCCGAGCGAAATGGATACCGCTCTCCCATAATCATGCCGGCTTTCCGGATGGGATCGCGGGCGAAGAGCTGCTGCGGCGGATGCGCGAACAGGCCAAACGCTACGGCGCGACGATCCTGACGGATCGCATCGAGAACATCGACGGTAAGGTGGATGGTTTCGAAGCGCGAGGGTCCACCGTGACGATCTCCGCGCGTGCCGTCTTGATCGCAACCGGGGTCGAAAATCGCCGACCTGCGCTCGATGCAGATACGCACCGCGACGCCCTCCAGCGGGGAGCCCTGCGCTATTGCCCGGTCTGCGACGGTTACGAAGCGACCGGGCTGGCGATCGGGGTGATCGGCGCGGATACGCACGGCGTCGCGGAGGCGCTGTTCCTGCGCACCTTCTCGGACCGGATCACGCTGGTCGCGCATGAAACAATTGACCTGAGTGTTGACGATCGCTCCGCGCTCGCGGCGGCCGGAATCAAGATCGCGGCGAGACCGCTGGCCCGAATGGACTTTTCGGGCGATCGGGTCGCGCTCCACCTGACCGACGGCAGCGAGCTTCACGTCGACACGGTGTATCCGGCGCTCGGGTCGGACAGCAACAATGCGCTTGCGCGCCAGCTCGGTGTCGAGCTGAGCGACGATCGCTGCATCGTCGTCGATACCAAGCAGCGCGCGAGCGTCGCCGGCGTCTATGCGGCGGGCGATATCGTCATGTCGCTCGATCAGATCAGCGTCGCGATGGGCCATGCGGCAATCGCCGCGACCGCCCTCCACAACGATCTGCGCAACCGCGACGGGGAGGGCACCGCGTCGTGAAATGGCTGATCGTATTCGACCTCGACGGGACGCTTGCGGAGAGCAAGCGCCCCTTGTCGGCCGAGATGGCGGCGACGCTCGCGCGTCTGCTGGCCGTGGTCGATGTCGCGGTGATCTCGGGCGGCGACTGGCCGCAATTCGACCGGCAAGTCGCCTCGCGCTTGCCGATCGACGCCGCGCGCGAGCGACTATGGCTGATGCCGACCACCGGCACGAAGCTCTACCGCTTTGTCGACGGTGCGTGGCGCGCGATCTATGCTGAGTTGTTCGATGACGCGGAGAAGGCGAGCATCCGCGCAGCCTTCGACCGTGCGCTGTCGGAAGCGGGGCTTGCCGACGAACGCTTTTGGGGCGAACGGATCGAGGATCGGGGAAGCCAGATTACCTTTTCCGGCCTCGGCCAGGATGCGCCGCTGGAAGCGAAGGAGGGCTGGGATCGCGATCGCGCCAAGCGGACCGCGATCCAGAAGACGCTGCGGGCGGCGCTGCCCGGCCTTTCGATCAACCTGGGCGGCACCACGTCGATCGATGTCACCCGCGCCGGCGTCGACAAGGGTTATGGACTGAAGCGGCTGAGCAAGGAAAGCGGCGTGCCGCTGGCCGGGATGCTCTTCCTCGGCGATGCGATCTACCCCGGCGGCAACGACTATCCGGCGGCGGAAATCGGCGTGGATACGGTGAAGGTCCGCGACGTCGCCGAAACCGCCGCCGTCGTGTCGGCGATCATTGCTTGCCTGAAGCGCTGAGAGCCGAAATAACAAGGGCCGGAAATCAAAGATTGATAATAGTAGTTATGTTAAATTTGGCCAGTTCCCAGGCGATTAGAACGCCAGTTCTGCCTGCCTTGGAACCGCTCTCGGCTGGTCTTGTCGGCCGCCGATGAGACCCCGCGCGCACCCTGCCAGAACATATACGGCTTGGCGCTGCGCACCGCGATTATGATGATCGACACAATAGCCCTGATAGTGCCGCTTGAGCAAGCCAGCGCGCACGAGTTCGGATACTGCCCGGCTCACATTCGTTTTTCCCGACGCCCGCACTTGCTCACGGATGGCGTCGTCGACGATTGCCGTCGCCTGATCGACGTTGGCGGGCAATGCGCCTGACATTGCCAGATCGCTGCGTATCCGCTCTTCCAGGGCAACGCGCCGGGGGTCACGCTGCCCCATCGGGGTGAGCGCATCACAAAGCCAGTCACGCAAAGGAATGAGGCCGCCGCCCTTGGCCACTAACGGCCCCGCGCTGCCATCGGATCGGGAAACCTGTGCAATGAGGTTGAGCACCATGAAAGCGTAGCGCGGTCGAGACGAGGACCGCGCAAGCATCTCCAGCAAGCAGGGCATATCCAGTTGCGGGCGGCCGTCGCCAATGATCGGAGCGTGCAACATAACAGGATTGAATCAAGCACATATAGGGGGTGAAGTGAATCCCCTTTGCCGCAGATTTTCATCATTTTGTCGGCTGTGACACTTTGCCCGAAGGTAAAGTGTCACGCGCGCCCTTTCATCATCGCATCGGTCGGCTCGTGTTAAAGACGACCTGTGCTTTTCTTGCGGGGAGTTGGGTGCTGGAGGCAGCCGGTCTTGTTTTTCAATGGCTTCGCCGAACGGTGACTGGACGAAGCCGCAAACAAAATGCGAATCGTTCGCACTATGAGCAGTCTCGAAGATGCCGGCCGCTTGGGCGATATCACCGCATTCGAAGCAGAATGCCGGCAGGCGACAACGCTCGATCAGCTCAAATCCTTGCTTGATGCGATTGTGCGCCAGTTCGGATTCCGTTGGTTCGCATTGGTGCACAATGTCGACTTGAAGCGGACCACCCGCAAAGCCCTGCTGATAACCACCTATCCGGTGCGTTGGATCGAGGAAATCCTGGAGTCACGTCTCTATCTTGAGGATCCGGTTCACGCCGCTTGCGTCAAAACCGTCTCCGGGCTCACCTGGGATCAGATCGGCGATTATATCGCGCCCAATGCTCGCCAGCGGTCGATCCTTGAACGGGGTCGCGCACATGGACTGGCATCTGGGTTCACCATGCCGATCAGGATGCACGACGAGCCCGACGCGATGTTCACCATAGCGCGTCAGGGCGATGACAATATTTCAAGCCCGGACCTTCTCTCCGCCCGATTGATTGGCACCGTTGCGTTCGACCAGGCTCGAACCCTTCTCGGTCCAGATGAACTGGCAAACGTGCCGATAGCGCTCAGCCCGCGCCAGATCGACTGCATTGATCTGGTGGCACAGGGCAAGAGCGACTGGGAGATCGGACAGATACTGGGGTTGAGCCGCGATACTGTTCATGAATATGTCGAAGGTGCACGCCGGCGATACGGCGTGCGTCGTCGGACCCAGCTCGTGCTTCGCGCCGTGCGAGACGGACATCTGAACATCGACGCGCTCGTCTAGTAGCGCCGCCTCTCACAATAGCGAGCAGCACTTCAGGTCGTTTTGACTTGAGGCTCCTAGGGTCGTTGGCCATCAACGCCGACTTCCATTTCTACGCCCTTGCCATCCTTTGTTCGTCCGCTCCCCCCTTGTGGGGGGATTGCCCGAATTTGCCGCGCCGGGTTCAAAAGAGAGGTGATTTTCAACGGAAAGTGGTCGGAGCATTTTTAATGCAGCGGCGCTGAAAAGCGGAGAAATCGGATGCAGCGCCTGCACATCGCCCTTGCCGTGCCGTTCGTGGCGATGTCCGCCCAGACGGTTCCGGCGCGAGCCAACGATCTTGGCTGCCAGGTTCTGCTTTGCCTCGCAAATCCGGGCGGTGCGATGCAATACGGCGCGTGCATCCCCCCGATGACCAAGCTTTGGCAAAAGCTGGCGACCGGCGGCTCCTTTCCCGGCTGTAGCGGCGGCGGTGTCGCGAAGACCAAGGTTTACGACCGTGACTCCGCCACCCGCCGCCGTGTCGTGATGACGTTTGCCGATGGTCGGCAACAAACCTATTCGCTTGCCAATATCGAGCGCGTTACGCCGGCCCCGTATCCAGCCAGAATGGGTTCACAATGATCCTGCAACTGGCCAGCGTCGTTGCCCTCGCGCAGCAATGCGCGCCATCGGTCGCGCCGGAAACACTGGTTTCCGTCGTGCATACCGAAAGCAAGTTCGACACATTGGCCATCGGCGTAAACGCCCGCGGCATCCGACCCGAAAGACCCGCGACGCCTGCGGCGGCCGCCCGGATCGCCCGATCGTTGATCGCCAAGGGATATAATATCGACCTCGGCCTCGGGCAGATCAACAGCGCCAATCTTCGATGGCTGGGTCTCTCGGTCGAGGACACATTCGATCCCTGTCGCAATCTCGCCGCAGCAGCGCGGGTCCTGTCGAGCAACTTTCTTGACGCGGCGCGCACCCAGGGTTCGTCCGATCGCGCGATCTCCGTTGCTCTCTCGATGTACAATACCGGAAGTCAGGCCCGTGGCTTTGGCAACGGCTATGTGGCGAGAGTCTATGCGAGCTCTGCGGTCATTATTCCCGCGATCAGGGGATTGGCGCCAACCGGCGCAGGCTCGGCCAGGTCCACCCCTCCAATACCCGCATCCGAAACGCCAATCCAGGAGCCTCGCATTGTGCAGACGGCGGTGAAAGCACCGCGGTCCTGGGACATTTCCGCAGGCGCCCAAACCGCCTCGATGATGGTGTTTGGTGACGGGACGCCGGCATCGAGAGAAGGACCGACCGAATGACAATTCCCGCTTCGACCATATCGATCTGGCTCCCGCCACGTCGCCGCGCTTTCGTCCAGACGCTGGCGCTCATCGCCACCGCCATCCTGGTTTCGATGCTGCTGAGCGACCCCGCGCATGCCCAGGCGGCCGATGGCGTCACGTCGATGGCCGAGAATATCAAGACCTGGCTGACCGGCACATTTGCCAAGACGATCGCGGTGATCGCGGTCGTCATCGTCGGCTTCATGTTCTTCACGGGCCGTGCCAGCCTCGGTCTCCTCGTGACGGTCATTGTCGGTATCTTCATCGTGTTCAGCGCGCAGTGGATCGTCGATACCATCACCGGCGGCGCGTGAGTGCGCCGCGATGGACGACGAAAAGCTTAGGGAAGAGACACTCTTCCTGGCCGTGACCCGACCAACGATGTGGTTGGGCGTACCGATCGAGGCATCGCTGCCGATCGCGCTGGCAGCGTGCCTGACCCTCATCATCACCGGCAACCCGCTCTACGCTTTCGCATTGGCCGGTGCGTTTCTGACGATTGCCCGACTGATTGTCCGGCACGACGCCAACGCGTTTCGACTGCTGTGGCTGTGGACGACGACCAAGGCGCGCTGCCGCAACCGCGGCTGGTGGGGCGGCAGCTCCTACTCTCCCCTGCCGATCGACGGGGCGAAGCGCCCGGGCTTCGCACGTGGCTAGCCGGGCCAGCGCATTGAGCGGAGCGACAGCCCGCACGCCATGGCGGATCCTCAAACAAGAGGCCGACCCGGCGCGTTACCTGCCCTATGCGCGCCATATCGACGAGAACGTCATCGCGCTCGACGGGCGCGACCTCATGATGATGTTCAAGCTCGAAGGCATGGCGTTTGAAACCGCCGACCCTGTCCATCTCAACGACTGGCACGAGAAGCTCAACGGTACGCTGCGCAATATTGCCGACGACCGCCTCGCGATCTGGACCCACATCGTTCGCCGGCCGATCACGGACTATCCCGAAGGCGAGTTCCGCTCGGCTTTTGCGGCCGACCTCGATGCAAAATATCGTGCGCGCGTCACCGCCAAGCGGATGTTTGTCAACGAACTGTACCTCACCCTGATCATGCGCCCGTCCGTGGGATCGGCCGACCGCACCGGCGTGCTGCTTCGCCGTCTGGCGTCGGCACGCAAGGAAGGGACCGAGGTGGACGAGGATGAGCTCGCACGCTTCGAGGACAAGGCGCGCGATATCGAGAAGCTCCTCGCACGCTGCCGGCCTCGGCGTCTGCACCTCTACGAGCATAACGGCCTGATGTTCTCCCAACCGCTCGAGGTGCTCGAGCTGGTAATGATGGGCCGCGCCGGCAGAGTGCCGCTGGTCCGCGGCCATCTCGGTTCCGCCATCTATGGGGAACGCGTGATCTTCGGCCGCGAGACGGTCGAGGTGCGCGCGCATGATACGAGCCGCTTTGTCGGTCTGTTCGGTATCCGCGAATATCCGGCCATGACGCGACCCGGCCAGATGAACGCGCTCCTTAGCCAGGACTTCGCGTTCGTTGTCACGCAGTCCTTTGCGTTCATGGGCAAGGCGCGGGCCTCCGAGCGCCTGCGGCGGCGCCAGAACCAGATGGCATCGACCGAGGATGCCGCTGCAAGTCAGGCGCTTGAGTTGGCGGACGCGGCCGACGATCTGCAGAGCAATCGCTTTGTCCTGGGCGAGCATCATTTCTCGCTCGCGGTCTTCGGTGAAAATCAGAAACGCCTAGCCGAAAATCTTTCGACGGCACGGGCTGCGCTCGCCGATGCCGGTCTGGTCTCGGCGCGGGAAGGCCCGGCGCTGGAAGCCGCTTTCTGGTCGCAGCTTCCGGGCAACTTTGCGTGGCGTGCGCGGCCGGCGGCGATCACGTCGCGCAATTTCGCCGCTCTCTCCCCCTTCCACACCTTTCCTGCCGGCAAGGCGGAGGGCAATCATTGGGGCGCTGCCATCGCTTTGATGAAGACCGCGGCTCAGTCCCCCTTCTACTTCAATTTTCATGTGAACGATCTCGGCCATACGCTGATCATCGGTCCGTCGGGAGGCGGCAAGACTGTCGTCCAGAATTTCCTGATGGCGCAGCTCGAGAAAACCGGCGCGCAGCAGATCTTCATCGACAAGGACCGAGGCGCCGAAATCTATGTACGGTCATCCGGTGGCACGTATCTGGCGCTGCGTAACGGCGTGCCGACAGGCTTCGCTCCGCTCCGCGCGCTCGAGCAGACCCCGGGCAATATCGTCTTCCTCGGCAGGCTGATCCGGCATCTGGTGACCCCCTCGGGCATCCAGCTCGGCGTCACGCAGGAGCGGATGATCGACGAGGGCATCCTCTCGATCGGGCGCCTTCCCCCGGAAGAACGGTCCATCCTCGCGCTACGCCAATTGCTCGGACAACGTGATCCGGAAGGTATCGGGGCACGGCTTGAGAAATGGTCACGGGGCGGAGCGCTTGGCTGGGTGTTCGACAATGACCGCGACGAGTTGACGCTCGAGGCCAGGTTCATCGGTTTCGACATGACGGATTTCCTCGACAATCCCGAGATCCGCACGCCGCTGATGATGTACATGTTCCACCGGATCGATGCCCTGCTCGATGGCCGCCGGCTCGTAATCGATATCGACGAGTTCTGGAAGGCGCTGGGCGATGATGCCTTCCGCGCCTTCGCGCAGGATGGCCTCAAGACATACCGGAAGCAGAATGCGTTTCTGGTCTTCGGGACGCAAAGCCCGGCCGACGCGCTGCGCTCGGACATCTCGCATAGCATCATGGAGCAGGTCGCCACCAAGATCCTCTTGCCCAACCCGCATGGCCGGGAGGTCGATTATATCGATGGGCTTGGCCTCACCCGCGCCGAGTTCAAACTCATCAGAAACGATCTGATCCCCGAAAGCCGGCGCTTTCTGGTCTGCGCGTTTCGCGTGATCGCGGGCACTGATTTCATCTGATCGCGGGCAGCGATTTCACGGGAAGCCGGGCACCTATTTCACACGATCGCGGGCACTGATTTCGCGCGATCGCGGGCAGGCATGACCAACGAACTGCAGTTACTCCGCCTCCTGAAACACAGGAGGATTGGAATGCCGACAGGACGTTTGACCATGCGCCGTATTCGCGACGTTTTGCGATTGAAGTTTGCCCAAGGGCTGAGTGAGCGGGCGATTGCGTCCTCGCTTGGGCTTGGGAAAGGGAGTGTGGGCACGTACCTGCGGCGCGCCCGGGATGCTGGACTGGGCTGGCCCCTGCCGGAGGGGCTGGATGATGACAGCCTTGAGCTGCTGCTATTCCCGAACGCTTCAGACGTGGCCGATCCAGACCGGCCAGTTCCGGATTGGGCCGTAATTGATCAGGAACTGCGCAAGCGCGGGGTCACGCGCATGTTGCTGTGGCAGGAATACCGGGCACAGCACCCCCACGGATTTGGCTACACATGGTTTTGCACCCACTTTGACGCGTGGAAAGGCCGTGTACGGCCGAGCATGCGGCAAACGCATGTGGGCGGCGAAAAGGTGTTTGTCGACTTCTCCGGCGACACGATCGAGATCGTTGACCCGGCAACCGGTGAGGTGAAAGCGGCCAAGCTGTTCGTCGCAGCGATGGGGGCCTCAAGCTATACCTACGCCTTGGCTGTTGCCAGCGAAGGGCTGGAGGATTGGATTGCGGCCCATGTGGGGATGTTTGCCTATCTGGGCGGTGTGCCGAAGGTGGTCGTACCCGACAACCTGAAATCGGCTGTGATTAAGCCGGACCGCTATGATCCCGGCTTGAACCGGACCTATGCTGAAATGGCCGGGTACTACGGCACAGCAATCCTGCCGGCGCGCGTGCGAAAGCCAAAAGACAAGGCCAAAGTCGAGGTAGCCGTGCAAGTCGCCCAGCGCTGGATCCTGGCAAGGTTGCGCAATCGCAGGTTCTTCTCACTAGCCGAGCTGAACACTGCCATCCGGCCATTGCTCGACGAATTGAACATGCGCGTCATGCGTGACTATGGCGCCAGTCGCGCTGATTTGTTCGCCACATTGGATCGTCCGAACTTGCAGCCGCTGCCCGCCGATCCCTATGTCTTTGCGCGCTGGAAACGGGCCCGTGTCGCCCCCGATTATCACATCGAGGTAGATCGCTGCTGGTATTCTGTGCCGTTCAACTTGATCCGGCAGGACGTGGACGCGCGGGTTACTCATGCCACGGTAGAAATCTTCCATCGTGGCAAACGCGTCGCTAGCCATCTGCGCGATCCCGGACGGCGTAGTCATGTCACGGCGGCCGAGCATATGCCGTCGGCGCACCGCCGCTATGCCGAATGGTCCGCGACGCGCATTCTGAACAGCGCCGCAAAGCTGGGGCCCTCCGTGGCTGCGTTTTGCGATATCGTAATGCAGGACAGGCCGCACCCCGAACAAGGCTTCCGAACCTGCCTGGGCGTGCTGTCGTTGGCCAAAAGCTTCGAGCCCCGGCGGATCGATGCCGCATGCCGCCGGGCCGTCGCCATCAAGGCCCGATCGGTCGCATCCATCCGCTCGATCCTGAAGACCGGTCTTGATCAGGCTTTCCTGGAACCAGACCCCGAAGAGCTGCCGCTGCAACACCGCAACATCCGCGGCCAGAACTATTACCACTGACAGAGGAGATTACTGTTGCTGTCCCATCCCACTTGCGACCGTCTGGAGGCTATCGGGCTTTCCGGTATGGCAAAGGCACTTCATGAACAGCGGCGCGTTGGCGCGACGTTTGAAAGCCTCAGCTTTGAAGAAAGGCTGGGATTGCTCGTCGATCGCGAAGCTGCAGAGCGTGACGCCAAGAAGCTGGCTACGCGGTTACGTTTTGCCGCCCTGCGCCACGCGGCCTGTGTTGAAGATATCGACATGCGCAGCCCTCGCGGCATTGATGTCGCGGTGATGGCGCATCTGATCGATGGCAGCTGGATCAACCGGCACGAAAATTTGCTGATCACAGGGCCAACAGGGTTGGGCAAAAGCTGGATCGCCTGCGCACTGGGCAACAAAGCTTGCCGTGATGGTCGCCGGGTTGTCTATCATCGCGTGCCCCGCCTGTTCCAGATGTTGGCCATAGCCAAAGGCGACGGACGACATGCCCGCGTTCTCAAAGCCATCGAACGTACGGAACTGCTCATCCTTGATGATTGGGGGCTCTCAGTCCTGACGGCAACAGAGCGACGCGATCTGCTGGAAATCCTCGACGATCGACAAGGTCGGGGCTCCACCATCGTCACCAGTCAGCTTCCGGTGGATCAATGGTTCGAGGTTATCGGCGATCCCACCCTGGCAGATGCGATCCTCGACCGCCTGGTCCACAACGCTCACCGCCTAACCCTGAGCGGCGACAGCATGCGAAAAAAGATGAGCACCATGAAATTGCTTGACCAAAGCCTTCAGCCCTGACTCAATAACACCCGTTGGCCAGCCTGCCCGAGGGCGCGAAATGGCTGCCCGCGATGCCGTGAAACGCGTGCCCGAGATCGCGCGAAATCACTGCCCAACTTCCGCGAAATGCGCATTCTGGTCAAGCAGGGTCACGATTCCATCGTCGTGGAACTCGATCTCGGCGGGCTGTCCGACGAGCTGGCCGTCCTCTCGGGCACAACTGAGACCGTGGGAATCCTCGATCAGGTTCGCCGCGAACATGGCGACGATCCCAGCGACTGGCTGCCCGTCTTTCACGAGCGCCGCCGAGCCACCACCAGAAGGAAAGGATGAGGTCATGAAAGCATTACGAGCGCTCGCGATTGTCAGCGGACTGACGATGTCCATGCCGGCGTTCGCGCAAGGCATCCCGGTCTATGATTCCAGCACCTTCCTGCAGACGCTCTCGACCGTGAAGAACACCCTGTCGATGATCGAGCAGGGCAAACAGCAGATTTCGCAGGCGACCGAGCTCTACAACAGCGTCAACAAGCTGACGAACGTCAACCAGATCGCGTCGTCCCTGAACACCGATGCCGTTCGCCACCTCTTGCCGAGCGAAGCACGGGATATTCAGCGCCTCATGTCATCTGACACCACGGGCCTCGGTAGCCTTGGGACCGCCGCAGATCGGATCCGTATCAGCAACCGCGTCGAGCTTCCCGAACTGCGCCCGGATGCGACGGCTTTCGAGCGGTCGAACCGCGATTCCATCTCTCGAAATGGTGACATGGCGGCGCGCGACGCGGCCATTGCCGAGGCAGCGTATGGCGTCACCGCCCAGCGGACGACAGGTCTCGAGGAACTGCGCTCGTCGCTCGACACCGCGTCAGACGCGAAGGACGTGATGGATATCCAAGCCCGTGTCGGCGTGGAAAATGCTCATATCCAGAACGACGCAGTGCAACTTCAGGCGCTCACAATGAGGCAGCAGGCGGAGCGTAAGCGTGGGCTGGAGGCCGCAGATCAGGCGGCTTCGGCGATCGGTTGCTGATCTGGCTGCCAGTTCCAAGGCATGAGTTCATCCCAGCGCGCGGCAGGCCAGTCGCCAGCGATCTTGGCGATGACATCGGCGATGTAGGCCTGCGGTTCGAGGCCATTGAGCTTGGCAGTCTCGATGATGGAGTAGATGGCAGCGGCCTGATCACCGCCCGCCTTTGATCCTGCAAACAGCCAGTTTTTGCGGCCCAGGGCCACGCAGCGCATGGCGCGCTCCGCAATGTTGTTATCAATCTCCAGTCGGCCATCGTCGAGGAAGCGCGTGAGCGCGACCCAGCGCTTGCGGCCATAAGCGATCGCCTTGGCCATCTCCGACTTGGGCGAAAGACGGCGCAGCGCATCGTCGAGCGCCTCGTGCAGTTCGTCGATCAATGGCTTGGTGCGGTCCTGTCGGCTTCGTCGTCGGATATCAGGCTGATGGCCGCGAACCTCTGCTTCGATCTCATAGAGTTGGCCGATGCGTTCCAGCAGATCAGTGGTGAGCGGTGTCGGCTTGGTCGCGTGGATGTCGAATATCTTGCGGCGGAAATGCGCCCAGCAGGCGACCTCGGTGACGCGGTTGGTGTCGTAGAGCTTGTCGTATCCGGCATAGCCGTCCGCCTGAAGATAGCCGGTGAAACTGGCCAGCTGCCGTTGGGGATGTGCGCCTGTCCGGTCGGTGGTGAACTCATACCAGACCAACGGCGGTGAGGTCGCACCAGAACCGCGATCGTCGACGGCATAGGCCCAGAGCCTGCCGGTTGCCGTCTTGCCACGTCCCGGATCGAGCATAGGGACCGGCGTATCGTCGGTGTGAATCTTTGAAGCCGTCAGTCCGACCTCGCGGATGCGACTGACGATCGGGTCGAGCAGCACGGATGCTTGCCCGACCCACCCTGCCAGCGTCGAGCGGTCGATCTCGATGCCTTGGGCGGCCATTATCTCGGCCTGACGGTAAAGCGGCAGATGATGGTCGAACTTGGAGACGACGACATGGGCCAGCGTGCCGAAGGTCGCCTTGCCCCGCGCTATCGCCTTTACCGGCGCGGGCGCCTGCACGATCTTCTCGCAGGACCGGCAGCTATACTTGGGGCGGATGGTCCGAACGACGCGCCACTGCACCGGCACGGCATCGAGCATCTCGTCGCTATCCTGCCCCAGCGGCCGCAACGCGCCGCCGCAGTCGGGACAGGTGCAGTTACCCTGATCGGGCTCGATCCGCTGCTCCTCGCGCGGCAAATGAGCTGGCAGCGTCCGAACCGGTGATGGCCGATCGACGGCTACCGGATCGCCTCGACGCGCGGCGGCGACGATGGCCTCGCCTTCGAGCTCTTCAAGGGCCAGCTCAAGCTGAGCAATCTGGGTATCGAGCTTCTCAGACGACTTGCCGAACTGCATCCGCTTGAGGCGCGCGATCTGCACGCGCAGCGTGTCGATCAGGATGTCGCGGGCGGAAATATCGGCATGGGCGGCGGCCAATGCGGCTTCAAGCTCGGCGATCCGAGCGTCTTTATCAGGGGTGGAAAGGCCTGGGTCCGACACTGCATTTACATAGCAGATCAGCAGCAAAAATGCTAATAAAAGTGCCAGAAAATGGGCGCTTTACCCCGCCAATGAAGGGGTGAAAGTGCGTTCCGGTCGCCGCCAGTCGATGCCTTCCAATAGCATCGAAAGCTGGGCTGCGGTCATCACCACCGACCCCATCTTCGTCGACGGCCACACAAAGCGCCCTCGGTCCATCCGCTTGGAGAACAGGCACATGCCCTGGCCGTCATACCAGAGCAGCTTCACCAGATCGCCGCGCTTGCCGCGAAAGACGAATAGCGCGCCGGAATGCGGGCTTTGCTCCAGGACCTGCTGCGTCATCACGGCAAGGCCGTCAAAACCCTTGCGCATATCTGTCGCGCCGCAGGCCAGGAATATCCGCGTCGATGGTGGCAGCGGGATCATCGTGTCAGGACACCGATCACCCGCGACAGGGCATCGGCATCGACCGTGGCATCCACGCTCACCCTGATACCTGACGGCAGCTCGATGCCAATCACGCTGCCGCTGCGCGC
Organism: Sphingomonas bisphenolicum; assembly: GCF_024349785.1. Lineage (NCBI taxonomy): Bacteria > Pseudomonadati > Pseudomonadota > Alphaproteobacteria > Sphingomonadales > Sphingomonadaceae > Sphingomonas > Sphingomonas bisphenolicum. Next base: position 70,093 of record NZ_AP018822.1, on the reverse strand, counting down.
CGCGAGCGTTGGGGCGGGCAAGGCTGGCTGCTCGCTGATCTGCACCTCCGCAAAAACGGGCTCGATCGGCTTGCGTACCCCGGCCAGTTCACCGGACATCGCCTGTCGCCGCCACGTGTAGATCGATCCGCTGCCGACATCATGGCGTTCACAGGCCGCGCGCACGCAGCCCTCCGGGCCAAATGCATCCCGCAGCACGGCCAGCTTCTGATCCACCGTCCAGCGCCGCCGGCCCGACACCCGGCTAACGACTTCTATCCGACTACTCATACGACCGCTCGTATGAGTAGTCGCTGCACAGCTCGCTGAATCCCCGATCTCGTCCGACACCCGCCACCCCGCTCAAAGAGCGGCAATCATCCCGGCGAATGCCCGGCATGCAAGGCGGCCGTCAGACCCCGCTTACGGCGGAGCAGCGGATTCGATCGCAGCAGGAGAGCGAGCAAATCTTAGCAAGAAAGCTTGGGAGCCTCCATCAATGAAGGCAACCATCTTCAAGGCATTCGCGCTTTTGGTCCCGGCATTTCTGGTCGCGTGCCAACCCCCTGCGCGCGGAAAGGATTACCTCAAAGCCCACCCCCAAGAGCTCGCGGAAGTCCTGAAGGCGTGCGCCGATGGCACGCATCGCGACGCACAGGAATGCTCGAACGCAGAGAGTGTGAAGACGCTTGATCAAAAGCTGCGCTCGCTGTCGCCGGCCCATTGACCGGGGAAAGATGAGATGGCCGACGGGCTCTTCACCACTCTCTACACCAACATCGACGGCAAGCTCGACATGTTCCTTAACGAGCGCTTGAACAATGTCATCGAGGTTGTGCGCGGCCCACTCGCGCTTGGTTTGGTCATCTATATTGCGCTGTTCGGCTACATGGTGATGCGCGGCATCGTCAGCGAGCCGTGGGGCGAGCTTGTCTACCGAATGGTGAAACTGTGTTTGCTCTACGTTGCGGCCACCACGGTCGCCTACACGGAGTGGGTAACTAATCCCCTGTTTCACGGCATGCCTGATGCGATCTCGCAGGCGTTGGCGGGGCATACCGTCACGAGCGTTGGCAACGTGTTCGACGACTATTTCAGCCAGTGTGACGTTATTATCGCGAGGATCGAGACCGAGGCGGCAACCTACAGCGATATCAACCCATACAAGCTCGTTTTGTACGTCCTGAGCCTCGGTCTTAAAGCGCTTGCCGGACTATCTGCGGCGATCGGCTTCTCCATCACCGTTTTCGCGAAGGTGGCACTGGCCATCATCATCGCGCTCGGACCGATCTTCATCGCCCTTTCGCTCTTCGAGACCACGCGAAGGCTATTTCACGGCTGGCTCGGGCAGGCCTTCAACTTCATTGTGCTGATGGCAGTGATCATCGCGATCACGGCCTTGATCACTGACCTTGGTGCTACCGCGATTACCGCATCCGAAGGTGTTGGAGACGCCGCCTTGGGTGCGGTGCTGTTCGCCGTTTATATTTTCTTGGGAACGATCTTCTTTTTCCAGGCGCCGTCAATCGCGACCGGCATTGCCGGGGGCGCGTCCGCCGGCATCGGCGCCTTCGCCGGCTCTGCGTGGGGGTCCATGGCGGCACCGTTCCAGCAACGCCGTATCGCTCGCAACAGTCGCAATCTCGAACGGGCCGCTCAGCGCGGCGGTTCGGTGAGCCGCGCATGAGGAAGGAACACCCAATGACGAGGCCGTCCACGATAGTCCGTGCGCTCCGACGATCGGCGGTCGTCATCGCCCTGCTCCCGACACTCGCCCAAGGGGCTTCCGGGCCGAAGAAACTGCCCGTCTGCAATGGCAAGCACCTGCGCGACGTCAACATCTATGGGAGCGTACTGCCGGGCTCGCCGATCCCCGCCGTGGTGGTGCCCCCTGCCCCACCACCCGTGCCACAGATCAAGCAACCAGCTGATCGCGGCACACCGCCCCCGCCCGTTCCTTTGTCCGAGAAGACATCGGCGCGAGCAGCTCCCAGCACCTATGGAAGTTGCTGATCATGCGGAATCAGACCGAAGGCGTGCCGGCCAAGGACGCCGAACTCTATTTCGGCCATGCCCGATCCTGGGATCAGGACCGCCAGCGTAAATCGTTGCGGTCCGAACGCATCGCCTGGGTGGTAGCTGGCCTGGGCCTGCTTGCCGCGACCGCGGAGGGTTTCGCACTCGCGGGCCTTGCGCCGCTGAAGACGGTCATGCCGTACATCATTCGCGTCAATCAGACGACGGGCGCCGTCGACGTGCAGACCACCGTCACCCAGAAGCCGATGCGCTATGATGAGGCGGTCACGAAATTTTTCCTCGCGCAATATGTCCGGACCCGGGAAAGCTGGTTGCCGGCGGCGGCCGAAGAGAATTTCCGGGCCGTCACTATCCTGTCCGAACCAGGCGAGCAGCAACGCTGGGGCCGGTTTTTCAGCTCGAACAACGCCGCAAGCCCACAGGTCGTGTGGGGCAAGAGCGCGGTCGTCCAGGCCCGCGTGCGCAATATCGCCTTCATCAACGATCGTGTTGCCAACGTCCGCTTCACGCGGACAGTGCAGACCGACACCGATACGCAAAGCAGCGACTGGATCGCGACCGTCACCTTCCGGTACACGAACGCGCCGATGGCGGAGGGCGACCGCTATCGCAACCCATTGGGGTTCCAGGTCGAGAATTACCGCGCGGACCCCGAGGTGGTGCGGTGAACCGCCTTCTTCCATTAGCGAGCCTTATCGCCATTATGGCGACACCCGCGCTCGCGGAGGACACGCCGCGCGGTGGGCCGGCGGATCCACGCGTGAAGTTCGTCGAATATCAGGAGACCCAGGTCTACCGGATCGTCGGCACATTCCGGACAGCGACCCAGGTCGTGCTTGGCGCCGACGAGACGATTGAACATGTCGCGCTCGGCGACACCGTCTCCTGGGAAGTGGCGGTTGCCGGTCACATTCTGTTCCTGAAACCCCGTGAGCGGGCGGGACCAACGAACCTTATCGTCACGACCAATCGCGGGGGTGAGCTGCGCAACTACGCCTTCGAACTGACGGCGCGCCGAGGACCCATCGGCAGCGGGAGCCGTGATACATTCTTCCAGGTTCGGTTTCGCTACCCGCGCGATGAAGCTGATCGTGCCGCTCGCATGCGCGCGACGCAGGAAGCACAGCGCGTCGCGGCATTGCAGGCGAGCGCCGTTCGGGGAGCCCTTGACCACGGCGTCATCGATGGACCGCGTAATCTGAACTACAAGGTCCAGGGTGCGAGCGATCTTCAGCCGTCGGAGATCTCCGACAACGGCCAGTTCACGGTCCTGCGTTTTCCCGGCAACCACGAAATCCCGGCGATTTATCTCGTGCGCCCGGACGGCTCGGAGACGTTGGTCCCATTCGATGTCCGGGACGAGTTCGTGGTCGTTCACGCTGTGGCGGCTCAACTGCGTCTGCGCCGGAACCGGGAGGTGCTGTGCATCTATAATCTCGCGCCAACACCTTACGGCGTCGATCACGGCACCAACACAGCGTCGCCGCATGTCGAACGCACCATACAAGACCCGAAGGAGTGAGCGCGATGGACGAGTCTGCGGCCGAGGCCCCTCGTCGCCCGCAAGGCGATCCAACACCTGAACGCGACGAAATCATCCGCGAGCGCGGCATCGATCCGATCGGTGGGATGACACCGGCAAAGCGGAACACCGCCCTGATTTTCGCGGGAACGGCGATGGTTCTCGGCATCTTGTGGGTCAACTCGGGGCCAAGCACCAACAATGCCGGCAGCCTGATGGGCAAACCGGAGTCGATGGCCAAACGCCCCGATCTGGCAGCGCGCGAGACCGTCGCGTATGATGCCGTCGCGGCGAAACCCAAGCCGCTTGGCGCTCTCGCCGCAGATCCCAACGCACCCGTCATCAATCCTCCACCTGGCACGCAGGTCGTTGGCCCTGACGGACAGATCGTTCCTGCCATGCAACCGGGCGCAGCGCCGGCAGGCGCGCCGCAGAATACGCGGCAGAACCTGGCCGACCAGGCACGGCGATCGACATTGATCGCCTATGGAGGGCGCGATGCGCTTCAGCCATCGGGCGGTGGAAGTGGCGCAGGTAGCGGCACCGCCAGTCCGGACGGCGGCGATGGTGCTAACGATACGGCCGCCCGCGGCGCACCCAATGCGCTCGACGCGCTTCGACAGAGTTCGGCGGTCGGCGAGGCACGGGCCTCGATGCTGCCCAACCGCAATTATCTCGTCACCGCCGGCACGCTGATCCCGTGCATCCTCCAGACAGCGATGAATTCTGCGCAGCCCGGTTACACCTCGTGCCTGATTCCGCGCGACGTCTATTCGGAGAATGGCCGTGTCGTGCTCATGGAAAAGGGCACCAAAGTCCTCGGCGAATATCATGGCGGCATCCAGCAAGGGCAGAACCGCCTGTTCGTGTTGTGGACGCGGGCCGTCACGCCGCAGGGCGTGCGCATCGACCTGGCTTCGCCGGGGTCGGACGCCCTTGGCCGCGCCGGCATCGCCGGGTCCGTGGACACCTTCTTCTGGGCGCGCTTCGGTAGCGCGTTGCTGCTCTCGCTGGTCGACGACGCCGCTTATATCGCCGGGCAGTCCGTTTCAGGTGGCAGCAACAACTTCAATAATACGACCCGGACCCCGAGCGAGGGGGCGAGCATTGCACTCCAGAACAGCATCAATATCCGACCGGTGCTGAAGAAAAACCAGGGCGAGGAGGTCGGGATCTTCGTCGCCAAGGACTTCAACTTCGCCGACGTCTACAATCTCGAGTTGCGGCGCTGAGGATGAGCGATACCGCTGTCCTGCGCCATTATCTCGCGCCGATCCTGCCGCTGCTGGAGCCGGTCGAGGTCACCGAACTGGTGATCAACAAGCCCGGCGAAGTCGGCATCGAGGATCATCGCGGTTGGCATTGGCATAGCGTCGCCGAACTCGACAGCGATTGGCTGGCGACGCTGGCCGTCGCGGCCGCAAGCTTCACCCGGCAGGACGTCAATGCCGAGACCCCGATCTGCTCGACGATCTTGCCGGGCGGAGAGCGGTGCCAGATCGTCATACCCTCGGTGACCCCGAATGGCGCGCCGTCCTTCACGGTGCGCAAGCCTTCCCGGGTCAATCTGGCGATCGATCAGCTCGAGCAGACCGGCCTGTTCAAGGGAACTCGCTCTGCGGCGTGCGGTCTTGGCGAAGTCGATGCTCAATTGGTGGCACAGCGCGACGCCGGTGACTGGCCGTCCTTCTTCAGGACCGCCGTCGCCGCCCGCAAAAACATCCTGGTGAGCGGCGCGACCGGCTCGGGCAAGACCACTTTTGCCAAGGCGCTGATCCAGTTGATCCCGCCCGACGAGCGGCTGCTCACGATCGAGGATACGCGCGAGCTTGTCGTCGAACACCGCAACGTCGTGCATATGGTCTATTCGAGCGAGCGACAGGGCCTGGCCAAGGTCGGCCCGAAGCAGCTGCTTGAAAGTGCGCTGCGCATGCGGCCCGATCGCATTCTGTTGCAAGAACTGCGCGACGGGACTGCCTTTTTCTATCTGCGCAACGTGAACTCGGGTCACCCCGGCTCGATTACAACCGTCCATGCCGGTTCAGCGATGGGCGCTTTCGAGCAGCTCACCTTGCTGGTGAAGGAGTCCGAAGGCGGGCGCGATCTGGCCCGCGACGATATCCGTGGGTTGTTGCACATGTTGGTCGACGTCGTCGTCCAGACCCGCAAGCGCGCCGGAAAATTCGAAGTCGAGGAGGTGTATTTTGACCCGCCTGTCGGACGCGCGACCGCTCACTAAGGTCGCGATCGTCGCGGGGATGCTCGCGGCAACCGTTTTGGCATGTGCCTTGTGCGCGGTGCTGGTCGCGCTCGTCGGCCTCAACCAGATCGGCCCGCGCACGCAGGTCTCGGCGATACCCGGATGGCTCTGGTACTATCGCCGCGACCCGCTTCTGCATCTGTGGCTGGAGCGCGGTGCGCTGGTCAGCGGCGCAATCGCCTTCGTCATCCTGCTCATCATCCTGAAGCAGGGGCGCACGCTCCATGGCGAGGCACGGTTCGCGCGCGAAAGCGAGATCCGGCGCGAACATCTGCGCAGCAACAGCGGGATCGTCGTCGGGCAGAAAGGCGGCCGCTATCTCGTTTTCGGCGGCACCGAACATGTCTTGCTTGAGGCACCGACGCGCGCCGGCAAGGGCGTCGGCGTAGTGATCCCCAATCTTCTGAGTTGGGCGGACTCGGTGGTGGTGCTTGATGTGAAGCGCGAGAATTGGGACATCACCGCAGGTTTTCGCGCGCGCCATGGCCAGTCGGTCTATCTGTTCGATCCGCTCGACCCCGAAGGGCGAAGCGCCCGCTACAATCCCTTGAGCTTCATCGACCGGCTCGACGACACCGATGTGATCAATGAACTCCAGAAGATCGGCGGCATGTTGTTTCCGGCTCCGGAAAAGGCTGATCCATTCTGGGCGGAAGCGGCGCGCGCCGCCTTTGTCGGCGTCGGCGCCCTTGTCGCGGCCAATCCCGCCCTCCCCTTCACGATCGGCGAAATCTATCGGCGACTGACGACGGGCGATCCGAAGGTCGAATTGCCGAAGGTCGTCGAAGAGGCGCAGAAGCGGGGGCAACGGCTGAGCCAGGCCTGTGTGTCGGCGCTGAGTGACTTCACCTCCGCGTCCGACAACACATTTTCGGGCATCAAGCAGACGATCACCTCGAAGCTCAATCTCTGGCTCAATCCCTATGTCGATGCCGCGACGTCAGAGACCGATTTCGATCTGCGCCAAATCCGCCGCGAGCGGATTTCGATCTATCTTGGCGTATCGCCCGACAATATTGATCGGATCGCGCCCGTCTATAACCTCTTTCTTCAGCAGCTGATCGATCTCAATACGCGGGAACTGCCTGAGAATGGCGGCCGCGTGCCGGTGCTCATTTTGCTCGATGAGTTCGCCCGCCTCGGCAAGGCACCGGTCATCGCGTCGGCGTTTTCCTACGTTGCAGGCTACGGGCTTCGCCTGTTGCCAGTCATCCAGAGCCGGTCCCAGCCCCGCGGTATCTATGGCGTGGATGTCACCGACGAGATCATCGCCAACTGCGGTCTGGAGATCGTATTCACACCCAAAGAACTGAAGGTCGCCAACGAACTTTCCGAGCGGCTCGGTTTTTTCACGATGAACGTCAAATCGAAGAGCCGGACGATCCATGGCCTGCTCGCCAACCGCAGCGTGTCGGAATCGGACCAGCGGCGCGCGCTGATGATGCCTCAGGAGCTGATGCAGATGCCCAAGGGCGACCTTCTGCTGATGCGCGGCGGGATTCCGCCCGTCAGGGGCCGCAAGATCGAGTATTTCCGCTCGAAGCGCTTCACGAGCCGGATCAGTGACCCGCCCAAGGTTGCGCCCCGTCCGATCGCGATTAACGCCGTGTCGTCCGCCGCCAAATTGGCAGGCGGGGCGAGCAGCAGCGATCCGTTAGCGCAGGCCCTTAGCGCGAAGCGGGCTGCTCTGTTGAACGACGGTCCAGCGACTGCGGCTGCGGAGCAGGCACAACCAAACTCGCGCGCGTTGACCGATGACGAACTGTCGGGCTTTGCCGAGATCACCGATGACATGTTGGTGCTCGGCAACATGGTGGATCTGCCACCCCCCGGCGATGAACAGGCCGCTATTGCCTTTGTCACGGCGATGACGGCCCGGGCCGTTCTCGAGCCCGTGGGTGCCGGCGCCCAATCTCCAGCATTTGTGACCGAGAGGCATGACCATGGCAGAGAGTGATCGCAAGCAATCGGGTACGGCGCGGACCACTACCAACAGCGTTGGCATCGACGCCGCCGAACGGCGCAAGGCGCGGGCGCCTGGGTCGGTTCCGCCGGAAAGGTCCTCGCCTGGGGGATCGAAGGGTCCCACTGAAGCGCCTGATCATGCCGGGGCTGTCGGTGTGCCGCGCCGCGCGCCCAAGGTGCATTCCCTCGAGGCGGGCGATGTGCCGGAGAGCGTGCGGAAGCGCTATTATGCCGACAAGGCAAAATGGTCGGGCGAACCCGCCTTTTTCACGACGGCGCAAGCAAAGGATCCCGCGTTTCGCGATCAGGGCCGGCGCTTGGTCACGGCGACGGAGAGCCAGGAGGTCGTCAAGGATCTGGTGGCGATCGCACAACACCGCAATTGGGATCGGATTCACGTCACGGGATCGGAAGAATTTCGGCGATCGGTCTGGATCGAGGCGAGTCAAAAGGGGCTGGAGGTACGTGGCTACAAGCCCAATGATCGCGATTTCCAGGAGCTCGACCGGCTCCGCGGAGAGACGAGCCGCAATACGATCGCGCCCATGGCAGCCCGTGACGTCGATGTCGCCCGTGGGTCAACCGGGATAAGCCGCCGGAGCGACGGCAATGGTTTGGAACGGCCCGATGCCCGGCGCGGCGATCGTGGCAACACGCCGAACGATCGTGCGGCCGACAGCCAGATGCGCGTGATGGAAGCGGTGATCCGACGGACGTTGTTCGACAATCCCGAAGCGGTCGCGCGGGTGATGACAGTTGCCCGCACGCAGCTCGATGCGCATATTGCGGCGGGACGGAACATCCGCCCGGCAATGGTCAAGGACGCCTCCCCGATCGTCAGGCAGGATATCGTCCGCGGCCGTGACCCAGCCACGCCCCCCATCCCTCGTCCAGGTCGCGAGCCCAAACCCCAGGAACGCAGCCGGTCTCGGTGATCCAAAATCGGTCTTTGTGCCGCAACCCCTCTACGACATATGGCTCAGGCGATCGGCTCCTGGTTTAAGAAACGCGACTTTTGTTCGTCTTCGCCGAACATTTATCACGATTGATAAACCGCGAGCGGCCCGACCCAAGGCCTGTTGGATGTATACTGCCTGCGCGGACCGTCCCACTAAAGGCGACGATCTTGCCATATAATATAACCTCCGTTATATCGAACGCGCCGGACATCGCTCATAGAGGCTCAAATTGCGCGAAGGATATAATCTCAAGACGCTTGGACCTCGGGCCGCCCAGCTGATCGTCGAACTCAACGAACGCCGTCAGCCGATTTTTTCGCTTGCGGACGTCACCGAGATCACAGGTCTGAGCCCGTCATCGGCACGCAGCCTCGTCGCGAACACGGAAGCGCGCGGCATCGTCACGCGTCTCAAGCCTGGCCTCTACAATCTGGTGCCATTCGAGCGGGGCCGTGACACCGAGCATGTGAGCGATCCTTACCTCATTGCAAGGACACTGGTTGGCGATGCGGACTATTTCATCTCCCACGGCAGCGCCCTCGAGCTGCACCGCATGGTCACCCAACCGCAGTTGGCCATCATCGTCTCCTGCGCCAAACGGCTGCGCCCGCAGCACATTCACGGGTATGAGTTCCGCTTCGTCGACGTCAAACCGCAGGATTTCTTCGGTCTGACCGAGATCTGGATCACATCCGAGGAGCAGGTCAGGGTCAGCGATCCCGAGCGGACCATCATCGATGGTCTCGACCATCCGCAATATGTCGGTGGCGTCACGGAGGTCGCCAAGGGACTCTGGATGAAGCGCGATACACTGCGGGTCGAACTGATGATCGAATACGCGCTTCGCCTCGGCGTTGGCGCGGTGATCCGCCGCCTGGGCTATCTGCTGGAATTATACGAACTGGCCGACACAGCCGCATTGGAGCCGTTGCGCGCGCGGCTGACGCCGACCTATCAGCGCCTCGATCCCCTGTTTCCCAATGAGGGCAGGATGCTGGCCCGATGGCGCATCCGACTCAACGTCGAGCCCGACGAACTCGATATAATCCGGAGCAGCTGATGATTCCCCAGCGCGATCTCTCCCGTATCGCCAACGGCCTTCTCAAGCCTCGCGGCCGCCGCGTGCCCGAGGCGGTGATCGAACGCGACTATTGCCTGGCCTGGTTCCTGACCGGCCTGGCCCAGCATCCATTGCGCGAATTTTTCGCCTTCAAGGGCGGGACGGCATTGCGCCGCTGCTGGTTCGAGAATTACCGCTTTTCCGAGGATCTCGATTTTTCGTTGATCAAGCCGATCGACCTGGACGCGATACTCTCCGGCCTGAACGAGATCTTCGCCATCCTCGAGGCGGCTTCGGGGATCAACATGGCCTATGATCGGCCCGACCGGCATGGCCATCAGAACACCCACACCTTCTATCTGAGCTACAAAGGCCCCCTGCCCGCGCGCAGCGACGTGAAAGTCGATATCACGATCAATGAGGTGTTCTGCTTTCCACTGGCTGAGCGCCCGATCCTGCGGACCTTCGAGGAATTTGCCGACCTGCCGGAAGGCCCGACCATTCTGGCCTACAGCCTGGCGGAGATATTCATCGAGAAGCTGGCGGCCCTGTCGGACAAGGCCCGCACCGAGCCGCGCGATCTCTACGACCTTTGGAATTTGCTCGAGGAGCGTGATATTCGACCAGCGGAATATCTCGCCGAGTTCACCCAGAAGCTCGCCCTTCGGGAACGCATGCCCAATGGCGTGACCGCCGCGATCGCCGCCAAGGAAAAGCGTTTAGGCACGCTTTGGACGGGGCGGCTGCAGCAACAGATGAGCGATCTGCCGCCATTCGAAGGGGTGTTTCGCGAGGTTATGCGCGTTCTGCGCGAAGCCGACCTGCCGGAGTAGAGCGCGCCGTTCATCGCCCCAACGATGGGCGTAAATTAATAGATTTGCTTGCTGATTCTGCCAAAGGTTATGGTGGTCAAGTTCGGGGGATGAGTTGGACGACACGCAGCGCTTTGCCTATGGGCTCAAGTTCGAGAATGCCTTTCTGCGCGAGCGCGGCAAGGCGTTCGAGAGCCTGTTCGCCCGTATCATGGCGCATGCCTTTCCGGGCGATTTCCAACCCGTCCGTCCTTACGGTCCGAAAGGCGACCTGAAATGCGATGGCTTCCGGGCCAGCGATGGCACCGTGTTCCAATGCTATGCGCCCGATGCAATGAAACTCGAACCCCTCCTTGCCAAGGTCGATGAAGATTTCGCAGGCGCGCTCGTCCATTGGACGACAAAAATGCTGCGGTGGGAGTTTGTCCATAACGACAGCCGCGGCCTCCCGGCCGAGGCCGTCAAGAAACTCGCCGCGCTCAACGCCGCGAATCCGAACGTCGCCTTGGCCGTCTGCGGCGAAGCGGAATTGCGGCTGATCGCCATGTCGCTCGCGCTCCACCAGCTCGAAGATCTCTTTGGCGCCGTTCCATCGGGCCGTGTGATGGAGAAGCTCGATTTCGAGGCGTTGCGGCCGGTGCTGCTTGCAATTCAACGGCAGGAACCGGACGCGGAACCATCGCTGGTGGCGCCGTCGGCGGCAAAGCTCGAACGCAATGCCCTCTCCCAGGACGCAGCCGGGCTGCTGCGGCAGGGCCGCCGCCGGGAGCAGTTGGTCGAAGCCTTTTTTGCCGGCTGGCCTGATCCCGACCTCGGCGAAGAGATCGCACAAGCGTTCCGGGTGCGCTATCAGGCCCTGAAGGCGGTCGGGCTATCACCGGACGATATCTTCGGCGAGCTTCAAGCCTTCGCGGGGGGTATGACCGGAGAGCCAGCGCGCCAAGGCGCGGTGCTCGCTGTGCTTTCCTACTTTTTTGAGCGTTGTGACATCTTTGAGGACGCGATTCGAATCGACGCGATATGATTCTACCGACCAAACATATCCGGCCCGATCGGGCGCTCCTGGCGGTTGGTGCCGACGTGCTCGGCTGCCTGCGCGAGCCGATGACCGTCTCGCGTCTCTGGGATGAGATACGCATTTCTCGCAGCGATCGGGCGGTGTCGGCACCGATCAATTATGACTGGTTCGTCCTGGCGCTCGACCTGCTGTTTATCGTGAAGGCCGTGCAGTTCGATCGTGGTCTGGTCCAGAAGACCGTTTCATGATCCACGGCCTTTCCAGCGACCTTCCGAGCTTCAAGAGCTTGGCCTTCCGGCCCGGGCTGAACATCCTGCTCGCTGACAAGAGCGATGGGGCGACCGATCGGCAGTCCCGCAACGGCGCCGGCAAAACCAGCCTTGTCGAGCTAATCCACTTCCTGTTCGGCGCCAATGCCGACAAGGACAGTATTTTCCGCTCCGATGAACTGGCAGGCTTCAGCTTCGAGGCCCGCGTCGATATCGGACCGACGCTCGTCGATGTCGCGCGATCCGGCACCAAGCCATCCCGCATCCGATTGCAGGGCGACACATCCGATTGGCCGATCGCCCCGTCTCTCGAAGCCAAGACCGGCGATCTGGTCATCAGCAACGAAAATTGGCGCGCCGCATTGGGCGCGCTGCTTTTCCGCCTGAACCCGGATGTGGACGACGAAGCAAACGGCCGCTTTCGGCCGAGCTTTCGATCTCTATTCTCCTATTTCGTGCGGCGGCAGAATAGCGGCGGGTTCGTGTCGCCCACACAGCAATCCTCGATGCAGCAGGCTTGGGATCAGCAGGTAGCGATCAGTTATCTCCTGGGCCTCGACGCGAGCGTGCCGCAACAGTTTCAGGAGGTCCGCACGCGAGAGCGCGCGATGGCGGAGTTGCGCAAGGCGGCAAAGGACGGCAGTCTCGGCCGTTATTTCGGCACGGCGGCTGATCTCCGGACCCGCATGACGATCGCCGAAGCCCGTGCCAGACGGATGCGCGAGCAACTCGACACCTTCAATGTCGTTCCCGAATATTCGGGGATGGAGCAGGAGGCTTCGCAGATCACGCGAGAGATTTCGACACTCAGCGACGACAATACCGCTGATCGGGAACTGATCCTACAGCTGCGCGCGGCGATCGACAGCGAGCTTCCGCCGGCGACGACCAGCCTGGACCGCCTCTATCGCGAAGCCGGTGTCGTACTGCCGGGATCGGTCGGTCGCCGCTTCGAGGAAGTGGAAGAGTTTCACCAGGCGATCGTGCAAAATCGGCGATCGCATCTGACGTCCGAGGTCCAGGCCGCGGAAGATCGTATCCGCACGCGCGATCGTGCGCGCGAAACGCTTGATGGCCGTCGTCGACAGCTGATGGGCATCCTCCAATCCGGCGGCGCGTTGGAACATTACGCAGCGCTCCAGCAGGAAGCCGGTCGCGCGGAGGCGGACGCCGAGGGGCTGAGACAACGCCTCACGACGGCGGAACAGATCGAAAGCACGAAAGCCGAACTCGACATTGAGCGCGCCCGGCTCCTGAAGACGCTTCAGGACGATCATCACGAGCGTCAGAGCATCATCGAGGAAGCGATCCTCGTGTTCGAGGATCTGTCCAACGCGCTTTACGAAAAAGCCGGGAGCCTGACGGTCAGCGCCACGCCCAACGGTCCCCAAGTCGATATTCGTATCGATGCCCAGCGCAGCAAGGGCATCACCAACATGCAGATATTCTGCTTCGATCTCATGCTGGCCGAACTGACCGCCCGCCGGGGCATGGGGCCGGGTTTCCTGGTTCACGACAGTCATCTGTTTGACGGGGTCGACGAACGGCAGGTGGCCAAAGCGTTGCAGCTCGGCGCCGATCATGCTGCCGCGGTCGGATTCCAATACATCGTCACGATGAATTCGGATGCTTTGCCGAAAGACGGCTTTCGTGACGGCTTTGATGTTAGTGCCTATGTGCTCGACACCAAGCTGACCGACGCAACCGAAACCGGAGGGCTATTCGGACTGCGATTTAACTGAAGTACGCCCTACCCCAACTTATCCACATCTTTAGCGCTCGCGATCAAGGGGCTTGCGTTTATCTTTGTCCGGCTCAGCCGAGGGCGAAGCATCTGATTTACGGCTGCGGCTGTCCGCTGCCGCCGAACTCCGATCGGCGATCATGATCTCCCGCGCCCGCTCCAACCGCCGCGACACCGCCGCCGGCATATCGGCCACGAACCCTGCGATATCTTCGGCCAGCGCGCGATCCTCGTCCTTCCCGGTTGCCGCCAGCGCGGCCGCGGCCTCTGCGTAAGCCCCCCGGATCTGCTTCTGGCGGCCGAGTGCCAGAACGTCCTCCACTCGCCGCTCCGGGTTCTCTGACCGTGCGAACGCCTGCGCGCGCTCTTCGATCAGCCGGTTGAGATCCAAATCCCTCCCCTGCCCCGCTGTCCGTGCCTCCAGATGGTGCGCGGGCGAGCGCACCCGCTTTTGAACATGGCCGCGCGCGCGGCGCGGCGTCGCTTCGGCGGCGATACCGCGCTGGCGCAATTCATGGGCGAAGGTTTCGCGCCAATGATGAAGGTCGGCCTTGCGCGGATTGAACCGCGCGCCGTCCGCCCCCTGGGTCGCGACGGTCAGATGGACATGGGGGTGAGCAGTGTCGGTGTGGAGCGCCACCATATAGCTGAACTGCCCTTCGAACTCGACGCGCGCGAACGCCTGGACGGCATCATGGATGGTCGCGGCATCGGTCGTACCGCCGGGCATCGACAACACCATCGACATCGAGGTCGGTCGCTCCTTGCCATGAAGGTTCATCGCCTGATCGAGCATGTCCCAATCGGCCGCGATCGCCTTCAGGCGCTTTTCGTCGGTGATGATCTCGCCTTCGCTGCTGCGAACCTCGAGCTTCCCATGCCGCGATATATAGCCAAAATGTTCAGCGAGATGCCTTGCCCCACGCTGCTTGCCCGATATCTTGACCATGACCTCCGGCGCCTTGCGCACGATGCGCTCAAGCTTGGCGCGCGCCTCGGCCGGCGACAACATCGGCGCAGCGGCGCTCCCGCCCCTGCCCTTGCCACCACCCGAACGGATCCGCAGCGTCCCCCCGCGCAGGCTGCGCTTGCCCCCGGTCGGCGGTCGCCAGGCTTCCATCAGACTGGGGAGCGGCAGGACGCCATCATCATCCTCAGTCATCGGGCGTATCCCAATAGCTCAGGTCACCTTTGAGCGCGCGGCCAATCGCGCGCAGCTGGTCGGCCACCTCGTCGCGAAAGGAGGCGACCCGCGCGGCCTCACGCGCCAGGTCGAGCCGCGAATCCACCATGGTCGCGGCATGAAGGGCATGGACCGCCTGGTTGAGATTGATGCCGATCCGGTTGAGCTCGCGCCAGGACTGCGCGATCTGTACCCTTTCGGCGCGCGGCGGAAGCGGATGTGTATGAAGCCGCCGACGCAACAGCATCACGAGCCATTCGGTCCGTTTTAGCCCGCGCGCATCGGCGGCCGCATCCAGCTTCTCAATATCCTCGCGCGTGAGCCGAAGCTGCAGCCGGTCAGTCGTGCGGGTCCGAGGCGAAGCCGTCTCGCTCGACCTGTCCCCGGCGTTCTCAAGCGCATCGTCGATCAGCTTGCGCAGGAGCGCTGAGCGACCGCCGGCGGCAGTCGCCCTAGCATCGAAGCGCGCCGCGAGATCATCGGGCAGACGGAGACCAAAGAACGCCACACCCCATTGCTATTGTTTAACAATGACGGCGCCAAGCCTATCCGGCCCTCACCTAAAACCACTCGTCTTATAGTCTGCTCAAGCAGACTCCGCCCGTCCTCAAGCCAGGTATCTCATCCAATCTGACATCTACAAAAAAGCAGAATATTTCCGAGCGATCCAATCCGCCCGATCCGCGAAAATGAAGACAGCCGCGCCCCTGAAGAAGGGGCGCGGCTGCCAAAACTGTCTGAAAAGCTCGATCGTTTCTACGCGGAGTGAGGGGTGAATGAGTGAGCGCCCGCCCCGCCGATGGTTTACCCCATAACGATATCGGCAACGGGCGCTTCGATCTCCTCGCCGTCGTCGAACACCACACGGACTCGCTCGGGCAGGATCAAACGTCCTGTCCGCCCGTCCAGGGTCACCCGAACCGCATCGAGGGGCTTGGGCTGCAAAGACACCTCTGCGCCGAACATCGACCGCAGGCCCGCACCGGCACGCACCGACCTTCTCGGCACAGCGCGCTCAGTGTCCTGCCCATTCGACAGGACAGGCACGTCACGTAACCCGGTATCAGGCGGAACCTCGGTTGCCTTGAGCCCTGCGATAAACCGGCCGCCCTCGGCCAAGGTCACGCTTTCATCGCCGAGCCGCTCGACATAGGCGCGCACCGCGTCGCCATGAGTGCGGGCAGCACGATGGAGGTCGTAGAGCAGCCGAATTGGCATCTGATCGATCGCTGCTCGCAACCAGGGCGCCATATCGGCACAGGCGGCATAGAGCGACACGAACTGCTTCGAGCGGCCGAGCGCGCGGGCGATCTCCGCCTGGGTGACGCCGGCGGCCAGCATCCGTTCGATGCCGGTCGCGAGATCATGCGGGGTCAGGCCCGCGCGCTGGTCATTCTCGACGATCTGATCGGCGAGCGTGTCGGCCCGGTTCACCACCGCCATCACGATCGCCGGAATAGTCTCGCGCCCGGCAAGGCGCGATGCCCGAAAGCGCCGCTCGCCGACGCGGATGACATGAAGCCCGTCCCCATTTTTCGGGGCGACGATGATCGGCTGCAGGACGCCGCGCGCGGCGATCGAAGCGGCAAGATCCTTGAGCTCCGTCTCGTCGAACACGCGCCGTGGGTTTTCGGGGTCGGCGATGATCCAGTCGAGCGGCAGATCCTCGACGCGCCGCGCGCTGTCGTGGAGACCGACAAGCAGCCCGAACTCTTCGGCGCGCTGATCGAACTTGCCCATCACGCCGCACTCAGGCGACGGTCGTCCATTCGGCGAACGATTTCTGCCAGGATCGGTCGGATTTCGTCAGCCGCCGCTTTCGCGCCGCTGCCGGTTTCGCGCCAGACCGGATGATGCTGTTCGGCCGAATGCTTGTAGGTCGGTCGCGCCTTGATGAAGGCGGGAAACATCAGTTTCTCGCCGACGGCGCGGGCGAGCTTGACCGCATTGTCCATTTCGCGCCGGTCGAACGGATTGACCATCGAGGGCAACAGCCCGAGAAAATCGACCTTGCGCCCGCCTCTCGCCCCTTCCGCTTTTTTGAGCGCTGTGAGCAGCATCTTGGCGCACTCGATCGAATCCTCGGCGACCTGGACCGGCGCGATCACCGCGTCGGCCACCGCCATCGCGCTCAAGGTCAGCTCATCCCATTTGGGACCGGTGTCGATGACGATATGATCGAAATGGGCACCAAGCGCGGGAAACCGGCCGAGGAAATCGCGGACATCCGCGGCTGCCTTCACCATCTGCAGGCGCGGATCGGCGGCGAAAACCGTGATGCCTGGCGCATCGCTCAGGTCGAGCCGCGCCTCGGGATCGAACAGGTCCGCTGCGAACCACCCGGTCCGCTCGCCGGCGAGCCGACGGGTGGAACTGCCCTGCGGATCGAGGTCGAGAAACGCGACCCGGTTGCCGCCTTGCTCGGCAAGATACCAGGCGAGGTGCGTTGCGAGAAAGGTCTTGCCGACCCCGCCCTTGAGCAGGCTGACGACGATCGTTCGCATCGGCGCCGCGCCGTCAGGATTCATAGTCGTGCGGACCATCGCGCAGGTTGCGCTCATAATGCTCGCGCGACGACCGGTCGCCACCGCCGCCGATGCCAGGTCCGACATAACGGAACAGGTAAACGGTGATGATGAAGCAGACGAATGCGAACAACAACGCATGGTCTGGATGACGCGAAAAATAGTCGGCCACGGTGGGTCTCCTTGGCATGTTCCAGGGAAACCGGTCGGTCCCCTCACCGCGCAGCAAAACGCGGCCGCTCGCGCCGCGCAGCCTCCCCTCCCGTGCCGGGAAGCAAGACCCGATGGGACGTCTGGGCGGCACCGGCGATAGTCTGCTCAAGCAGACTTTTCGGCCATCCCCCCGGTCAGGGGGATGGCCGGTGTCACACTCGCTCGGTGAGACATTTTGCGCAGCCGGGGGCAACGCCAGCGGGCTCGGTTGGCGCGACGCGATCAGCGCTCGCGGCTGACGCCTTGGTCAGTCGGCAGGCTCACGCAACCGCCACTGGTGGACCAGTGCGACGATCTTGTCGTCATAGCCAAGCTGGTCGGGATAGATCGCGCCGTGATGACCGCCCAGATAGACGAACACGATGGCCATGTCGGCCGCAACTTCGTGGTCGACGCCAAACAGGTCGGCAAGATCGAACCCGCCATTGTCCTGCGCATTCCACCAGGCGAGCAGGAAGTTGGCGGCGCGGCGCGCTTGCCCCGTGTCCGAGGCGGCCAGATCGAAAAGCCGGTCGAGGGCTTGGATGACGGGCTCGCTCATCTGCGAATCCTTTCGGTAAAAGGTGGCCCCGACAGGGTCGGGGCCATGATAGCTCAATATTCGTGGGTGAGAAGCAGCGTCAGCACGCGGGTGGTGACGTCGGGATCGGTCGGATCGGGCGATCCATAGGTCAGCGCGCGATCATAATAGTCGATCTTCCAGTACAGGGTCTCGCCGGCAAATTCGAAGCGCCCGAAATCACGCTCGCCCTGGGGATCGACGTCGGGACCAAAGGCGTCATAGTCGCGCACGGTGCGCAGCAGTTCGGCGCGACGCTGGAACCCGCGAAACAGGCTGGTATCGCCGATCAGCTCGGCGACCCCGGCGGTCATGACCACCTGGTTGACGCCCGGGCTATGGATGGACTGGCGCAGGGCATCATTGAGCCGCGCGATGGTCGCGACGCGCTGGTCTGCGGATACGGCTTTGTCATTTTGGGGGTCGGCCATGACGTTCGACGTCCTCATCTGTGTCAGACCCCGCCGATCGGGGCCTTTCGACAGGCGACCGGACCGCCGGGGCATAGCGCGCCCGCGCACCCGCAGGGTCGCAACGGATGTGGAGAAGCCCGGCATCGGGCTTGCGCTGGCAAGTGCCGCGGCGAGGACGCCAAGCCAGAAAGGAACCATCGGTGCAGCGGTGATAGGGAAAATGGAACGGCATGGCCGACTTTTCGGACGTGCTGCTGGACGCGCGACTAAGGGCTTCGCTATTCCCTCGATCATGACAGACACCGCCCGGATCATTGCCCTCTGGCCACGCTGGACATTGAGCGTGGGCGTGATGCAGCGGCTGCAGATCCAGGTTCGCACCCAGTGCCGCCGCTGCGGCGCCCTGATGCGCGCCGATCTGGACGATCTGGTCGCCCGCCATGGCGCAAGTGCGTCGCTGATCGATCGCCAGGAGCGATGCCGCATGGTCGCGTGCGATGGCGCGACCTTCTACCTTGCCGCCCGGCGGCATGGCGAACCGTGGCGAATCCTGCTCGATGCCGCGGCGCTGCGCGACGGCCTGAGCCTATGCCCGCCAGCGCATCTCGCCCACGGGCGACCGGCCCCTGTCGCGCTTGCCGCAGACCTGCGCGGTCCAGGGCGCCGTTGACGGCCTGCCCCACGGCAGGGATCGTGACCCGCATGGGCCGAGACCCGGCACGGGGCTCGGGGCGTTTCGCCTAGAGCCCGGTCCGGCGCAGCCGGAGCCGCCCCGACCGCTCAAGCCCCCTTTGCATCGCCCAGATCACCGAACAATCGACGCAATATCTCATCCAGGCTGGCGACCTTCTCGAACCTGGATATCCGCACCTTGCGGTGGTTCGGCCGCTCATTCTTCTCGCCCTCCGATGTCCCCTTGCTATGCTTGGCGACGGCAAACGTAGTGATGTCCGGCAAAGGCTCGCCTGGCCCCGCGCCGAACCACAGATAATGGTCGAAGAGGAGATCCGGCGTCACCACGATCCAGATGACGCATCCGCTCGGCTTCTCCATCAGCTTGAGGCTGATCTTGACCTCATCGGTCTTGCCGCCGACGATTTTGGTCTTGAACTGGATATGGCGGGTCACGCGGCCGCGGGCCATGACCAGATCATAGCCGCCCGCGTCGAATTCGGAGCGCAGCACCTCGACGTCGGTCACACCCAGTTGCCACAGGCGGCGCAGCGCGTCCCCGACAAAGACATGCTCCACGATGCGTTCACGCAGGGTGGAGTGGATGAAATGCGGGCTCGCTTCCTCGGTAAGATCGTCCAATCAGCGCTCGCACAATAAGGGCGGGGGCGAAGGCCCCCGCCTGAAGGTTTCAGCTGAACGGATCATATTCATTGATGACCGCGACGTCGCCATCGAACTCGTCGGCGGTGATGACCGCGAACTGCGTACCGATCCCGATGACCATCGTTGCAATCATGAGGGTTCTGGAGAGGCCGAGCGCGTGGAGGCGGGCGATCTTGATGTCGGTGAACATATCGAGGCTCCTTGCCAAGCCGGCGGGTTCATCCCCGCTCGACTGGCGCCCGATGTGTTCGGCCGGTGGCCGCGATCACTTTTTTGCCAACGGCCAAAAAGCCGTAGCGCAAGCGACCGGACCCTTTACGGGTTGATCGCATAAGGCCGCCGGCCGGAACAAGGATTGCGCCTCAAAGAGCGGGTGGACCCGCCTGACGCCAGAATTTGGGCTTCGCACCGACCTTTCTAGAATGTCTCCAGGGTCGGCTCTTGCGCAGATCGCGCGGTCTTGGGCAGGATGCTGGAGAGCTCATCCATCGAATAAGGTTTGTTGAGCAGTGCGAACCCGCTGGCTCCTTCGTCGGCCAGGACATGGCTATAGCCGCTTGCCAAGATGATCGGCAGGCCGGGATAGAGGGTGGCCTCTTGCCGTATGTTCTTTTTTTGTTCTATGTTTCTCTCATGCTCCGAGTCGATGAAGATAGCCTAGCCCTCCATCTCGAGGTGTCGCTCGCAACCGCCGAGCCGGCACTGGTGACGGATATTCGCTGCGGTGACGCGGCCGCACGGCGGCGTGCGGTAGCGCAACTGGCCCGGCATCTGGCGGTCCGTTTGCGCTGCTATGATATTCTCGCTGACGAGCCCGCCGCGATAGCGGGGACATTGCCGCTCTTCCCCGACGCATGACGAACAGCTTGTCCCGATCCCATCGCTGATGCTCATAGCCTTGCTTCTGGCTGTCGCGACCGTCCCCGCCGGGCAGATGTTCGCCTGCACGCCCATCAGGGTGTGGGACGGTGACGGACCGGTCTGGTGCCGGGAGGGACCACGGATTCGGCTTGGCGGAATAGCGGCACGCGAAATCGACGGCTCATGCCGGCGGGGACAACCCTGCCCGCGCGCCAGCGGCATTGCCGCGCGGGACGCGCTGGTCCGATTGCTTGGCGGCGCTAGAGGCCGAAGCGGCACCGGCCATATCCTTGTCACTGGCCCGAGGCTCCAATGCCGGTCAACCGGCAACGCGAAAGGGGATCGCACCGGGGCCTGGTGTTCTGCACCGAGGATCGGCGACCTGAGTTGCGCCATGATCGCGACGGGTACAGTGCTGCGATGGCAGCGCTATGCGGCAGGCCATTGCCGCTGACAGAGGCTGATGGTCTGCCGTATGCCAACGGCTCATCCCTGTACGGTTTGGGGCGCGATTGCGATCGACGAGAGGTCGTTCGTTGAATCTACTTGAATGCCCGCTTCGCTCCGTTCGGAATAGCGATCGACGAGTTGGTCCGCATGCGGCCGCAGCAGGACGGTAAAGCGCACAAGCTCCTCGACCACATCGACGATGCGATCATAATAGCTCGACGGCTTCATGCGGCCGTCATCGTCAAATTCGGCGAACGCCTTGGCCACGCTCGACTGGTTGGGGATCGTGAACATGCGCATCCATCGGCCAAGGATGCGCAGTGTGTTGACGCTGTTGAAGGATTGCGAACCCGCGCTGACCTGCATCACAGCCAGGGTCCGCCCCTGTGTCGGGCGCATGCCCTGATACGCCAGAGGCAGATGGTCGATCTGGGCCTTCATGATACCGGTGATCTGCCCGTGCCGTTCCGGGCTGCACCAGATCTGCCCTTCCGACCACAAGGAATGCGCCCGTAGTTCGGCAACGGCCGGGTGGTCGTCCCCTTCGACCTGGTCGGGAAGCGGCAGATCAGAAGGGTCGAATATCCGCGTTTCACATCCGAAAAACTGGAGAAGCCGCGCAGATTCCTCCACCACAAGCCGCGAGTAGGATCGCTTCCGCAAGCTGCCATAGAGGAGAAGAATGCGTGGCGGCGGATCGTTCGGGCCGAGACCAAGCGCGGGCCTTCGGCGGGCAAATGCCATCTTCAGAGCCGGCAGATAATCCGGCTCGGATAGCTGGCGCAGGCGTTCAAAGGCCATGATGTCCTCGCTCATCGGCCTTGCTCGGGCACGGTATCAGGAAACCAGCGGCGACCGAACCAGAAGGCGACATTCACCAGCAGGATCAGCACTGGCACCTCCACCAGTGGGCCGATGACGGCTGCGAAAGCGACCGGGGACGCCAGCCCGAAAGCGGCGATCGCGACGGCAATGGCCAGTTCGAAATTATTGCCCGCAGCCGTGAAAGCCACCGCCGTCGTGCGTGGATAGTCGCTGGCGATAAGCTTGCCCATGAAGAAGCTGATTGAGAACTGGACAACGAAATAGATGGTCAGCGGGATGGCGATGCGGACGGCATCCCCCGGGAGCGTGACGATCTCGCTGCCCTTCAGGCTGAACATCGCAACGATCGTGAACAGGAGGGCGATGAGCGTGACCGGACCGATCTTCGGGAGGAATACGCCCTCGTACCAGTCGCGCCCTTTGGCCGCGACGAGACCCTTCCGGGTCAGATATCCCGCGAGGAAAGGGATACCGAGGTAGACCGCGACCGCTTGCGCGATGATCCAGAAACTGACGTTGATGACGCTGCCCTCCAGCCCGAACAAGGGCGGCAGGAAGGCGAGGAAGAACCAGGCATAGAGGCTGAAGAACAGGATCTGGAAGATCGAATTGAACGCCACCAGCGCCGCGACATATTGATTGTCGCCCTTGGCAAGCTGGTTCCAGACAATAACCATCGCGATGCATCGGGCCAGCCCGATCAAGATGAGACCCGTCATATAAGCTGGCTCGGCGCGCAGGAAGATGACGGCCAGAAGGAACATCAGCACCGGGCCGATGATCCAGTTCTGGACAAGCGATATCGCCAGCACCCGCTTGTCCTCGAAGACGCGCGGCAGCTCCTCATAGCGAACCTTGGCCAGCGGTGGATACATCATCAGGATGAGGCCGATCGCGATCGGTATATTCGTGGTGCCCCAGGACAGGCCGTTGATCGCGGCAGGTAGACCCTCGATGCTCGTGCCAAGGCCTACGCCCAGGGCCATCGCCAGAAAAATCCACAAGGTGAGATAGCGATCGAGAAAGGATAGCCGTGGTCGACGGGTCTGGGTCATTGCGGTTCCTTGAGCGGTGGGGCGGCGTCACCGACGCCCAGCGCGATCTGCATGTAGATGGTGTCGAGCCAGCGTCCGAACTTGCGTCCCACCGACCGCATCGTGCCGGCATGTTCGAAGCCGAGCTTGGCATGGAGGGCGACCGATGCCGCTTCACCCCCGCCGATGACGGCAATCATCTGGCGAAATCCTGCCACCTCGGCCTGTGTCAGCAGAGCAGCAAGCAGCGCCTTTCCGACACCTCGGCGCTGATGCCCGGGATCGATATAGATCGAGTTCTCACAGCTCGATGCATAGGCCGGCCGATCGCGAAACTGCGTGGCATAGGCATAGCCGACAACATGGCCGCCCTGCTGGGCGGCGAGGAACGGCCAGCCTTTCGCCAAGCATGCATCAATCTTGGCTTCGGTCTCCATCACCGAGCGCGGGCTGGTATCGAAGCTGGCGGTGCCCTCCCGGACATGATGGGCGTAGATGGCGGCGATCGCCGGCGCGTCGGCGAGGACCGCCGGTCGGACCGTGAACGCTGCCATCGTTCAGCCTGCCGTGACGCGGTTACCGGCAGCGTCGACGACCTGCTCGCCGTCTTCCTTGGCGAAAGCACCGCGTTGGGCCGCGGGGATGAGTTCCAGCACCGCTTCGGAAGGGCGGCAGAGCTTGACGCCGAGCGGCGAGACCACGAGCGGACGGTTGATGAGGATGGGATGGGCCATCATTGCGTCGATCAGCGCCGCATCGGAAAGACCTTCATCGCCCAGGCCGAGGTCCGCAAAGGGCGTGCCCTTCTCGCGCAGCAAGGCACGCGCGCCGATCCCGGCGCGTGCGATCAGGCTTTCGAGTTGACTGCGTGAAGGCGGCGTCTTCAGATATTCGACCACATGCGGTTCGATCCCGGCGTTGCGGATCATCGCGAGCGCATTGCGCGACGTCCCGCATTCGGGATTGTGGTAGATGATGATGTCCACGGTCATTCACTCGCCTCCGCCTTGGCGCTCGCGCCTTCGCCCTGTCCGATGTCCTTGAGCTTGCGCCGCATCGCCATGTCATCGAGGCTCGAGATCGGGAGCGCCAGAAACAGCGCAATGCGATTCTGCAAATAGCGCAGCGCCTGCAGGAAGGCCTCGCGTTGCCCCGCGCCCTCGATCGCGGCAGGGTCTTCAATGCCCCAGTGCGCTGTCATGGGATGGCCGATCCATACCGGACAGGTCTCTCCGGCTGCATTGTCGCAGACCGTGAAGATGAAATCGAACTGCGGCGCACCGGCACCGGCAAACTCATCCCAGCTCTTGGACCACATATCGGTGGTATCGAAGCCGAGCCCCTGAAGCACCGACAATGCCATTGGGTGGACCTGCCCCTTTGGCTGGCTCCCGGCGCTATAGGCTCTGAAACGCCCCTCGCCGAGCTTGTTCATGACCGCTTCGCCAAGAATGGAACGCGCCGAGTTTCCGGTACACAGGAACAGGACGTTATAAATACGGTCGGGCATGCAGGGCTCCGTCAGCAGCAGGGAACAAGCTCGGCGATCAGCGGCTCGCACAGTTCCGCCCTGCCCCCGCAGCAATCCTTGACCAGGAACAGGGTCAGCGCCTTGAGCTGATCGAGGTCGGCGCGGTAGATGATCTGGCGACTGTGGCGCTCGGCACGGATCAGGCCCGCACGCGCAAGCCCGCCCAGATGCGATGACATCGTATTCTGGGGGATATTGAGCTGGCGGGCGACTTCGCCGGCGGCCAGGCCATCGGGCTCATGACGCACCAGCAAGCGAAACGCATCGAGGCGAGTGCCTTGGGCAAGCGCCGCCAGTGCGCTGATAGCAGAATCATTGTCCATATATCGATAATATTGGATATATGGATTTCTGACAAGCCCTGCAGAGGAATGCCGACACAGCAAAAGGCCCGGTGGTTGCTGCCACCGGGCCTTCGCGGGTTTCAGAAGGGAATTTCGTCGTCATCGACCGAGCTGTCATTGCCGCCCTGGTCGCCACTGGCGGGCTTGGCGCGGGTGAGGAAGGTCACCTCGTCGGCGATGATCTCGACGCCGTACCGCTCGATATTCTCGTTGTCGGTCCAGCGGGTGTAGTGGATGCGGCCGCGCACCATCACCTTCATCCCCTTGTCGACATATTGTTCGACGGTCTTGCCGACGCCGTTGAAGCAGGTGATCCGGTGCCATTCGGTATCTTCGATCCGCCGGCCATTGTCGTCCTTGACGATCTTGCCGTTGCTGTCGCGCTTGGGCCGCGAGGTCGCGAGGCTGAAATGGGTGATCTTGGTGCCGCCCTGGGTGGTGCGGGCTTCCGGCGTGGCGCCGACATTGCCGGCGAGGATGACGAGGTTCTGCATGTCGAGGTTCCTTTTTTGGGTGCCGAAGGGACCGTCCCTTCGACTGACCCCCGAAAAAGGCGGGCATGGGCGATGCTTCCACCGGAGCGCGTCAGCCGCGCAGGGGAACCCCGAAACAAGGGGTGGTGCGGGCAGCCGTGGCACACGGCAACTCGGCCCGAAGGGGAGCGGGTTGGAAGGACCGAACGACCGACTTAGGGATCAGGTCAAAAAGAAGGGATGGTGGCTTTGGTTCTATGAAACCCGGGAACCGGTGCAGAAACCTTGCCCTATCGCCGCGGCATGTCCCCGCCAGGCAGAGACCCCACAACCGGCCATCAGCGCTTTTCCCACCTTGGACTGTCGTCCGCAGCGAAGCGAAGGCAACGCTCACGGCAACAGACATAATGGCCGTCTGACGCACGGTACGCTTCAGGCCCGCCCATTCCCCGGCTTCATGGATTGGCGAGCGCCTTTTCGAACCGCGCACAGGATGATGCGGTGTGCGCCGTCACGCGATCTGCGCTCGGATCACGGCAAGGAGACGATCGACGCAGTGAGAGGCGTCGGCCATATCGAAGGGTGATGCTCCGGCCCGGAACAAGGCGTCGATCTGGTGGCGGCGATAGGCCGGCGAAAGGATCGCGGCGAGTTCCGGCAATTCCGCAGGCAGGTCGGACAGGCCCGCCTCCATCGCAAGCGCCAGGGCCTTTTCGAGGTCATGCCGAATATGGACACGGTTCCAGTCGTCGGCATAGCCGACCTTCATCAGAAAGGCTTTGAGGCCGAGTTCGATCGCGATCGCCAGCGAATGTGCGGCACTCGCGGCGGCGATCTCCACGCTACCCGCCGCACCGCGGGCAAATCCCATAGCATTCGCCATGAAAGTGGCGATCAGCGCCGGATCCGCGATCCCGGCGAAACGGCGCGCGGCGTCATCGAGCGTTGCGGCAGGAAGCCCGATCAACCAGCGCGGCCCTGCGATATTGCGCAGATGGCGCAGATGTGCCGAACCCGGTTCATCGGTGTCGGTGCCGGCCGACCAGCGTAGCAGCAGCGCGGCCTTCCAGCAGCGCCCGTGACGCTGCCGGAACGCCAGCAGAGCGCGCAGTTCCTCATCATGCAAATCGCGCATCATCATCTCTCTCTAGTTCGTGGTAGGGCGGCAGCCGGCGCAGCGTCGGCAACGCGGTTGGCTGGTGGACTCTGAACCGCGCCCCGGCCGCCAAAACGGCCGACGGGTTCCAGTGCTGCTCGACGACACCAAAAACGGCCTCGGCGCCCTCCCCTCTCGCCTGCGGAAATTTCCAGGGGACGACGGTAAGCGCAGCGAAAAAAGGGCCGCCGGAAAACCGGCGGCCCGCGGCTTCAGCCCGCAGCGCGACGGGCAGCTGAAGGAGGGCTTCCCAATGGGCCGCGGCGATCAACGACACGCAGTCCCCGAGCCTTGGCTTCGATGACAAGCCGCTCCGTCACGCCGTTGCCCTGGAAGGCGACCACGAACCGCGGCTTGAGCGAGAGCATCTGCTCGTTGCGACGGAAGCCCGCGCGATCCCCGAGTTTGCGATCGAGACCGAACCGCACCTGCTGGATGCCATTCTGCTCGGCCCAGGATGCTGCAAGCCGCTCGATACCCTTCATATCGCCGCCGTGTACGAGATACATGTCGCCGACATGGGCGCGAACCTTGTTGAGGGTGGCCAGCAGGTTATCGGCGAACGTCTTCATATCGTCGTCGTTGGCGAAGGTGAGGCGGCCACCGGCGAACACAACCGGCGTACCCTGCGCGGTGTTGGCGTTCAGAGCCCGCTCGCGGCGCGCCCGCAGGAAGGCATGGCCGTCGACGATCCCGGCGGTGACGCCGAGCGAGATGCGGTTGCCGGACGACGGCACCCACGATCTCCCGGTTTCGCGGATATAGTGGGCGGCGGCGACATCGCGCATGATCTCGAAGGCACCAGCGGATTCCTCGACCTTCTTGGCGAGATCGATCTTTTCCTCCAGATTGGCCGTGCTGATTTCGGAGCCGTCCTGTTCGGCGAGGAGAAGGCGGATGTCGTCGGTCAACCGATCGACCAGTCCGTGTTTCTTGGCGGCGGCGCGGTGGAAGAGGTTCACCAGGCCCCAGCCCAGGTCTTCGATGTCACGCTCCAGTGTGGTGTTTCCCATCGTCGTGAAGAGATCGCTCCAGATTGCGGTGACGGTCTGCTCCAGCGCCTCGGTTGGTGGCGGCGCCATGCCACTGAGGTCTTCAGCGCGGGGTTCGAGGTGCCCTAGCTCCAGTGCCGCGAGTGCGGCTGCAAGCGATGTGGACATGATAGCGAGCCTTTCTGTCTGTGCCGGCGGCCTCTCCGCCGGATGCGCATCCTCCGGGCGCTCGCAAAAGAGGGGCTGGCACCGAGGCACAGCCGAGGGAAACTCGCGAACAAGGGGTGGTGCGGGCAGCCGTGGCACACGGCAACTCGGCCCGCCGTTCGCGGGTTGCCAGCGCCTCGCGGGCGCCCATATGCGGCATCCTCTGGCGGGGAGGTATCGACACAGACCGGTTTCGCTTTGCCCTCAGCCTCTGCCGTCGATCCGGAACGGGGGTATCTCCAATTCCGCCGCTGCGAGTTGCGACAGCACCGCCGCGTAGCTGCCGAGACCGCGCACCGTTTCCGCCGAGATCAGGATCTCGTCATCGTCCGAGGCGCTGAAACGCTGAACGGTCGTGCCGTCAAAGACCACCCGCTCCGGGCCGAACGCCCCAGGAGCGCCGCCAGCCCAGCGGGCGAAGACAAGGGCATGATCGACACAGAAAGTCTCGATCGCCTCGAACCGGCCCCAGGCAACCTCATGGTCGGCCAGGTACAGGGGAACGCTCGTATCGAGATTGTCCGGATCGAACGCGGTGCCCTCCCAATCCGTGAAGGCGCCGTCGCTCGCGACGGCAGCGCAGAAGCCGGGAAGGAGGTCAGGGGACAGCGATCCGCCGATGCGGATCGCGACAGAAGCGCGATCGGCCATGAGAGTCTCCGTAGCTAGTGAGGGGGTCAGCCTGCGGACTGACCCCGGTGGAATGCGTCGAGCCAGCGCGCCATCGACATGCGCTGCTCGACGGGTTTGCGCGCTTGCGCCGCCTGGAAGGCGACCAGCGCGAGCGGTGCATCGGCAACGATCCGGTCAACCTCGCTCGGTGGCAGAAGGCCGAGCGCACGGATATAGGCGGTGATATTGCCCGGTCTCGGTATCGCCCCGCCGCGCCCGACAACGGGCTTGCGCCAGAGGCCCTCGATCGTGCGCAAGCGCGGTTTTGCGCGGGCCTCCATCAAAACGATGGTGCGAAGCTCATCCTTGGAGAGCGCATCCACCTCGTGCGGCCGCATTGCAGGACAGAAGAAACATGAGGATTTGGGCGGTACAGGGAGGCCCGCACGCTCAATACGGGCAATGCAGTCTGCCCGGGTCCAGCCCAGTTCGCGAAGGGGATAACGATAGTCATAGCGAGGGTCGGCATGTCCCTCGGCATGCGCATAGCGTCGCTGATCGGCACTGGAACAGTCATAGCCGATCAGTTTAACGACACGTCCGCCTTCTCCCCAGCACCGTATCGCGGGCGCCCATTGCGCCGTCCACTTGTCCTGCGGCGCCACCTTCCATTTGAGCGAGCACGACCCCCGCCCAAATGCCTTGGACGGTAGGGTAGCGTTGGTCAGCATGTTGGTGCCCAAGCTATCATAGGGCGGCC
Source organism: Sphingomonas bisphenolicum (assembly GCF_024349785.1). Classification (NCBI taxonomy): domain Bacteria; kingdom Pseudomonadati; phylum Pseudomonadota; class Alphaproteobacteria; order Sphingomonadales; family Sphingomonadaceae; genus Sphingomonas; species Sphingomonas bisphenolicum. The sequence continues at coordinate 40,992 of NZ_AP018822.1, read as the reverse complement.
AATGCTTGAAATTTCGCGGTTCGTAGCGGACTATCTCGGACGCGACATCGTGACGGTCCATCCAACGCCGAAAGACCGGAATGAACGCATAGGTATCGGTCTTCTCGGATCCGGTATCGGCGAACAGCACCATATCGATCGGCTCGCCTCGTTCGACGAGCTCGATGATCATGGCGGTGGAATCGACGCCCGCGCCCCAGGCCGCGATCACTGGCGCGCGCTCAACCATCGGCCGAGTCCTTCGGGACGATGGTCGGGTTGATAAGCCGGTATGCGCGCGTCTTGAGCTTTGCGATCCGGCACACGGCGCCGGTTATGGGATCGCGAAAGAGCGGTGCCTTGCCCTTCGGATTGGCAATGACCGTGAAGCGGTCGCGATCTTCGCCGTCATTGAAACGAAGGGGTTCGTCGAAGACGATGGTCTGTCCCGGCTTCGGGGCCGGCTTCGCGCGTTCGAGCCTGCGGCGAACCAGGTTGGCACGACAGCGTGCGCGCCATTCGGAAGCGTAGATGCTGTCGGTCTCGGTCAATTCATCGAGAATTGCAGCGGGGCAGTCGCTTTCGCACGGTCCCATCCTTTCCGTCATATCTTTGTAGCCGAACGTGCAGCCGTCGCGCGCGCCGGTACTTTGCCTTGTCAGGCAGACGACGGCGAAGACGGCCCGAGCGCCGGACGCCTCGATCCGTTCGCACGCCGCATAATAGGTCGAACCGACCATCGAAGACGCGAGAACCGTGAGACAATGATCCGCGTGCGCATAGGTGAACTGGTTGTCGAGATAGGAGCGCGCAGTGGCGTAGCCACCCATGTCGCGCATGAAGAGCCAACCCATGAGGGATCTCCTGCAATTGCGGGGTTCAGGCGGCGGCCGCGAGGCGCACAGCGCCGATATCCACGGGCGTGCCGGCAAGCCGGCGCTGGAACGCGGCCACGTCGAGCAATTCAGCGATTGGCGCGCGGTGGGACTTGCCAACCTCCTGCCCGTCGCGACAGCGGATGATAGATACCTCGCTGTCCGGGAGGAAGCCGCGCGGGACGACGCGAACGGCAATATCCGCGTGGCGCAACTCCGTCGTGCCGTCTTCGTGATCGGCACCCATGACGGTGTTGATACGGGCGTCGTCCGCGTCGAGGCCGATGGCCGTGGCGAGACGTGCAAGCGCGCGACGCGCCTGATAGTGGAAGGTACGTTTGGCGTGGTCGTTTCCGCCGACGCTCTTCCCGGCAATGTCGAGCAGCGCTGGCGCGGCGGCGGCCGCCAGGCGATCCGCTTCGCAACGGAGGCGAAGGACGTTCACGCTGGGCGTATCGCGTTCGGCAACGTGTGCCAGATGGCGGATGAGAAGAAGGATTGCCGCGTCGCCGGCGACAGGCTTGCCGGCACGCTGACAATCGTCGACGGCGGCGTTGAGGGCGTGGAGCGCCGCCGGCAGATGCTCCAGACCGGCGGGGGAAAGGGCCTGATTGTGGCGGTAGAGCGTATCGTAGAGCATGGAAGCCTCCTTCTGAGCGCTCTGGCGCGCTCAAAAAGCCGAAGGCTCCCTCCCCTCCCCTGTCCTTGCCGCGGCTGAGCGCTACGTTGAACGGCGGTAGCCGCCGGGGTCTGGGCGGGCGATCGCCGCGATCATGCTGCTTCACGGATCTGTTCCTGGGCGACGTCCGACGTGGCGAGGCCAGTTGCGCGGAGCAGAAAGGCGGCGGCCGCTTCGGCTTTTGCCGCAGCCGTCATGATGGCGCGGGAATCCTTGCGCAGCACCGCGAGCCACGAGCCGATATACGCTGCATGATCGTCGATATGAGCGGTCGGGAGGCCAAGATCCGCGCCAAGCAGGGCGGATGTCATCTCGGCGCAAAGCTCTTCGAAAGCATAAGCGTTGTCGCCGAATTTCCTGCCGAATTCTCGGTTGAGCCGGTCAGGATGCCCGGTCCAATGCCCTGCCTCATGCGCTAAGGTCGACGCGAAATAGGCACGGGTGGAAAACAACGCGACGGGCGGCATCGTGATGCTGTCGGCAACACGGTCGTAGAAGGCCCGATCGCCGCACTGGTGAACCCTCGCCGGAAGGACATCGAGGAAGCGCTGTGCGCGAGCCGGCAGCTCGTCGTCGGGGGCGACCACGCTGAGGGGGCTTGGATAAAACTTCTCCGGCAGCCCCTCGATCTGATCGGCATTGAAGACGGCGTAGGATCGCAGCACGCGTCGCATTTCGTCGGAGGTGTCGCCGGTGACGGGCGACTCCACGGTTTTGCTGTAGGATTTGTAGAAGATGGCGATTTGCGACCGCTCGCCTTCGCGGACCTGGCCGCCCAGCGCCTGTGCCTGCTTATAGGTCATCCAGGTGCGAGAATGATAGCCGGCGCCTTCGGCGCAGAGCCACAGCCAGAAGCAATTGATGCCCTTATACGGGTCGCCGGTCGCGCGAAGGGGACGGCCGCCAAGGCCCGGCCGCCACGGTTTCACCCAAGGGCGTACGCCCGATTCGAGTTTGTCGATGATCGCGTTGGTGATGGTGTCGGCAGGCGACGGTTTATCGGTGGTCTTTGCCACGGTCATTCTCCTGATCTGGTAGAGGCGATCCCGGACCAGCACCCTCCCCTCAGAGAGCCTGCCGCCGGGGCACAAAAGGAGGGGCGACACTCCGCGAAGAGTGCCGCCCCCAGTCGCCTCGAACCGTGCAAACGGGCGTCAGGCCGCCTCGCTCAAATCCTCCTGATCGTCGTGCGGCGCGTCCTCCAGATCCGACTCATCATCGACATCATCACTATCATCGCCGGGATCGACATCATCGGCCTCGTCGATGAACGTCGAGCGCAGCGCGATGGTCTCGGGCTGCTCGATGGCGTCGAAGCGCATGGCATCAGGCAGCCAGGCCGTCGCCTTTTCGCGAATTTCGGCCTCAACGATCCCCTGCCCGTTGCAGAGCGAGGCGCAGGTTGCGGCAAGGTCGCCCTTCTTGGCGTCCTTGTAGCGCCCCCGCAGAATCGGCCCGCCAATGTCCTCGAGCGCGGCGAGCATGACCTCCTTTTTGACGCGGCCGAAGAAGTTCTCGGCCGTGGGGCGCCACCAATGCTCGACCTGAATGTCGAGCGCTCGACCAAGATGGTCATGGAACCCGTTGGACCGTCCGCCCTCGGCAATGTTCAGGCTCGGTTCCAGCGTACGGGCGATCGAGAAGGCCACCCAACTGCCGCGGGCCTCGTCGTCGAGCGCACGAAAGGCTTCGAAACGCTCGGTCATGGTCTTGTGACCGGCCCAGCTCGTATCGAGACGCTGGCGCTGATCCTCGATGGTCTGCGACGCCATCGACCCTTCGTCGCGGAAGCCGAAGATCGGAAATTGCGCGCCGCCGGACTTGAGCGTCGAGTGGGTGCGGACGTAGTTCTGCTCGAAGACGACATTCTGCGCCATCAGGAAGATGGTGAGGTCCAGCGCCATCGCTGGATCGCTGGCGATATGGGCGACGAGGATCTGCCGGCGCTGGGTCGCCAGTTCGTCGATCAGCGTAGCGCTGAGCTTGGGTCCATGATCGATGTCGCCGGCACCATCATCTCCATTGGCACCGCCCGTCGCCTTGGGCGGAGCATTGGGATCGACAACGGGCTTCTCGCTGAACATGCGGGTGTGAACGCGGGCTTCGCCATCGCCACCGATATAGACGAACGTCCCGATCTGCGCCCGGACCGCCGGATCGATCTCGCGACGGGAATCCTCGATGCCCTCAAGCTCCCGTTCGATCTCGTCGAGGCGATCGTTCGCCGCTTCCGCTTCCGGCGTCCCGTCGGCCAGTTCACACTCAAGCTGCTCGACGAGTTGGTCATTTTCGGCCGAAAGCGCTTCGACACGCGCACTTTCCTCCTCGCTGAGCGGCCGCGCGGGCGCGTGAAATTCATGAAGTTGACGCTCGAGATCATAGGGAACGTGAGTGGCAGCGATCGGCGTCACGAACGCGAGGCCCTCCGCCTGCGCGAGTTCGGCAGCGGCCGCTTCCAGCTTTTTGCTGGCAAGATCTTCGAGAAGATCGACGTCGATCCAGTTCTCGTCCCCCTCGGCGGCAAAGAGATCACCCTCGATGCGGCCGCCTGCCGCAACATAGGCATCGCGACCGACGAACCGCGCCTTGGCATCGTTCGCCTTGATCGTGCCGTTGAGGATCGCACGCCGGATGTTGTCGGGCTGATCGCCGTAATAGGAAGTGCTCATCTGCGTGAAGACGCGCGCCTGACGATCGATGTCGCTCGTCACGGCATAGGCCTGGGCGACACCCAGGGTAATTTCACCGGCGGCGAGCGCCTGGAACACGCTCGGCGCGAGCTCGGCAAGCCGCACCCGCTGCTCGACGAAGCGGGTGGTGACGCCCTGTCGCTTGGCCACGTCCTCGGCGGTCATCCCCTTCTGGATGAGGAAGTTGAACGCGGTGCTTTCATCCGCCGGGTTCATCGGAACGCGCTGGAAGTTCTCGGTGAGGCTCGCCTCGACCGAGTTGTCGTCGTCGGTAAGGACGAGGACAGGCACGACATGGTCGGCAGGCAACGTGCCCTGTTCGATCAGGCTCTGGAGTGCGCGCAGCCGGCGCCCGCCCGCCTTGACGGTGAAATGGCCCGCCTTCTTGAGCGGGGTAACGATGAGGTTCTGCAACAAGCCTTGGGTTGCGATGCTGGCAGCGAGGGCGTCGATACCGGCCTCACGGCTGGATTTGCGGACATTGTCCTTGGACAGCGAGAGGTTCTTGACCTTCACGGACTGGATCATCGGTTGTCTCCATCTGGAACTGGCGCGCCGCCTCGGCGGTCACGCGAGCCTGCTCATCAGGCCCACAAAGCCGAAGGCTCCCTCCCCTCTCCTGCGCTGAGCGCGGAGAGAGGACCTGGATCGTCAGGCGGTGATGCGCTCGATGACGGCGGCGGCATACGCGACGGGCACGAACATCCGCGTCCTGTGCTGGATGATGTCGGTAAAACAGCCCGCCGCCTTGAGTTCGGCAAGCCGCGTGTGCGGCCAATCGAGCAGTTCGAGGCGCTGCTGGCCGGCGACCAGGCTGCGCTTGAGCCGGTAGGCTCCGACGGACGATATCTCGCCGGTCGTCATCACATGCTTTGCGGTATCGTCGCCCGACACGGTGATGGCGGCATTGATCCCGAAGGCGTCCGCGAGCTTCGACACCAGCGGTGCAGGGACGATCCGGCCGAGGAAGGACTGGCCGTCATCGGTGTTCAGCCGCCAGACCTGAACATGATCGTCGGGCAGGCGATCCCAGACCGGCAGGAGCAGGCCCGCGACCAAATAGAGCGTGCTGGTGCGGGTCTTGTCCCGCATCTCCTCTACCTCGGCCTGCCACAGCGCCGAAAATTCCTCCTCGCTGGTCTCTTCCCACATCGTTTCGAGCAGCAAGTCTTGCCGCATCCGCTCGGAACGGGTCGGTCGAACCAACTCGTAGCGGCGAACGATCTCGCCATCGTCGTCGGTGAGCGAATAGGTGCTGCACCGGATCGCGGCCCTGCCGGACTTGCGATTAACGATCGGGCGCGCGTCGTCGCCGAGGATCCGCAACGCGCGGTCCAGCGGGAGCGGCTTGTAGCGCTCCTCCGTTTCGAGGCGCAGTATCTCGGTTTCCGCGCCGCTCGTCTCGTCGCGCCGGATCACCGTGCGATCGAGGATGGTGATGCGTTCGGCATTGATGCTCTCGACACCAAGATCGAGCGTGCCGGCTTCGCGCGCCGCCTCGATCCGGGCCTCGATCAGACCGAGATATTCATCGAAGATCGCATTCTGCAGCGTGATGCGCAGCGCGAGAATGCGATTGAGCCAGCGCTGAATGGGCGGCAGCTCCTCCTTCAGCCCGCCGCCTTCGCCCTCCAGCTCAAGTCCGGTGAGGGTCTGGAATTCGTCGAGTGTGGTCGAGCGCAGCTTGCCGTCGGCCAAAAGGCGGAACCATGTTTCGAGGGATTCCTTGGCATAGTCGCTTTCAAGATTGTCCCGCGGGTCGAACAGACCCTGGCCGCCCGTCTGGCGCTGGCCCCGTGTCAGGGCGCCAAGGCTGTCGAGTCGGCGGGCGATCGTCGAGATGAAGCGCCGCTCGCCGCGGCAGTCGGTCGATACCGGACGGAACAGCGGCGCGGTTGCCTGATGCGTGCGGTGGGTACGGCCAAGACCCTGGATGGCCGCGTCAGCGCGCCAACCGGGCTCGAGCAGATAATGGTTGCGGCGCGACTGGTTCTCGGCGGTGAGGCTGGCGTGATAGCTGCGCCCAGTGCCGCCTGCATCCGAGAAGATCAGGATCTTCTTCTCGTTCCGCATGAAGGCGTCGGTCTCGGCAAGGTTTGTTCGCAGCGAACGGCTCTCGATACGCTGGCGACCGTGCGCGTCGACGACGATACGCCGGCTGCGTCCCGTAACCTCGGCGACCGCATCGCTCCCGAAATGCCCGATGATATGATCAAGGGCGGACCCTACGATCGGCAGTGAGCAGAACCGCTCGACGAGATTGTCGCGCATCTCGATCGCCTCCTGGCTGAAGATGGGACGGCCTTCCTCGTCGGACATCGGCTCCGAGCGGGTCTTGCCAGTGTCATCGACGAAGGTCTTCATCTGTCGGACTGGAAAGGCCGCCGTGAGATAGGACATGACGAACTCTTTGGGTGAAAGCTCGATGTCCAGATTCGCCCGATCCTCGGCATTCAGCGCGGCCAGTGCCCGGTTGAGCATCGCCTCGGACGTCGAGACCAGCTGGATCACGACGCTCTCGCCCCGGGCCAGATCCGCACGGATCGCCGGGATCAGCGATGGCAGCTTCATGCCGATCAGGATCTGGCCGAAGAAACGCTGCTTGGTGGATTCGAAGATCGACAGGGCAGCGGCCTTCGCGCCGCTGTTGTAGGTGTCGTTGGAAAAGCTGTCCGTCACCCGGGTGGCATCGAGCGCGGTGCGCAAATTGGCGTGGATAATCGCCCACGCATCGGCATAGGCATCATAGACCTCGATCTGGTCGGGCGTAAGGCGATGTTCGAGGATGTCATATTCGACACCGGCGAAACTGAGCGCCCTGGCGACGTAGAGGCCCTGCATCTTCAGGTCGCGTGCGATCAATTCCATGGCCGCAATCCCGCCACGACGCAAACTGTCGACGAAGGCGCGGCGATCGGCGAAGGCGGTGGTCGGACCCCACAGGCCAAGCCGGGTGGCATAAGCGAGATTGTTGACGTCCGACGCGCCGGTTGCGGACACGTAGAGGACGCGGGCGCGAGGCAGCAGATTTTGCAGGCGCACGCCGGCGATGCCTTGATCGGAGCCGTCCTTGGTGCCGAAACGGCCTTCTCCGCCGGCGACACCCGCCATTTCGTGCGCCTCGTCGAACACCATTATGCCGTCGAAATCGTCACCGACCCAGTCGAGAATCTGCTGAAGACGGGTGCCCTTGTCGCCGCGGTTGGAGCGCAGCGTCGCATAGGTGAGAAATAGCACCCCCTCGGCCGCGCCGATCGGCGTGCCGAGTTTCCACTGATTGAGATGCTGGATGTCGAGCGCGAGACCGCCGACCGCGGTCCAGTCGCGACGTGCATCCTCGAGCAGCGTCTCGGTCTTGGATATCCAGATATGCTTGCGGCGCCCGCGCAGCCACTGGTCGAGGATGATGGCCGCAACCTGACGGCCCTTGCCGGCACCCGTGCCGTCGCCAAGGAAGAACCCCGTCCGATAAGGTCGGCCGTCCTGGTCGGGCGCGAGCGACAATCCTTCCTCGGCCGCCTTGAACAGGCCAGAAATGTCTCGCTCAAAGGCGTCACCGGCATAGATCAGGGTTTCGAGCTGAGCGTCGGACAGCACCCGGTCTGCGACAACGCGGGTGGGCAGCTTGGGAACGTACGAGGGCCGCGGTGCCGTAATCGAGCCCATGGCGATCGATTCCACCAAGGCGGTCGGATGCGCTGATGCATAGGGAATGGCGATGCGGCTCGGCCGGTACGGCAAGTAGACACCGACCGCCTCGCCAGTCGGCACGGGTTCGGCAAAGACATCGTAGCCGATATCGAGAGCGCCGAGAGACGGGGCGGCCTTCGCGATCGGGGCCGAAAGCCGGGGCCTGCTCGAAAGACCGCCGAGCAAGGATCCGTGCGCACGGGTTGGTGCAAGGCGCACTGGCGAGCATCGCGGGGTTGCCGTAAGGCTGGTAGCCGACGTGCTGATCGCCGCGAGCACCTCGGCCAGCGAGCTGCACCGGATGAGGGCGACGTCGTCCTGGGAGCCTTTTTCGAGAACGATCAGCTTCACGATCTGGCTGGTGCCATGTTTGACGTAGGCATTCGCGGGCAGTTCGACGTGGAGCGTGATCGCGCAACCCTCGGTCGCCTTCGTCCAGGCGCGGCTTGATGTGTCCACGCGATCGGGAAGGATAGCGGCGCAGCGCCCCCCGGCACCAAGCCGCTTCAAAGCGGCGCGCAGATGACGGAACGCGGCAAGCGGGTCGGCATGCCTGCCCATGCTGCGGGAAAAGGGCGGGTTGATGAGTACGGTGGTCGGGCGGATCGACAGCGGCAGCAGATCGTGGATGAGCTCACCATCGTGGCGACTGACCGGTGCGGTGGGAAATGCTGCCTCGAGCATAGCGGCACGCGCGGGATCGATCTCATTGAGGACAAGCTTGGCGCCAACGCGAGCGGCGAAGACCGCGAGGAGCCCGGTGCCGGCAGAGGGTTCCAGGACGGTATCCGCGGCGGTAATGCGAGCGGCGAGCGCGGCAAGATAGCCAATCGCGGCCGGTGTCGAAAATTGCTGGAGCGCGATCTGTTCTTCGCTGCGCACACTATGCGTCGGCAGCGATGCGGTGAGCGCGGTCAGGGCCGCAAGACACTCAGCCGTCTCTTGCGGCAGGTCAAGCGTGGCGAGGTGCAGGACCTGGGCCAGCTCCAGCACATCATAGGCGTCGCGGAGTGACCAATGCCCATCGGCAGCGGTTGAACCATAGGCGGTTTCCATCTTCCGGAGCAGGCCAGGCCGGTCCAGGCCGCCGCCCTGGCGCAGCACGGCACAGATCGCCTTCGCAGCAGTGATGGATGGTTCGGTGAAATCGAGTTCGAGAGCAGCGGCTGAGGTGCGCATTGTAAGCCTCCATTGCATCGCCCGGTGCCCATCACCGGATCAACAAGCCGGAGGCCTCCTCTCCTCTCTTCAGTGGGAGTGCGTTTGGATCACGGTGCGAGGAACAGCGTTGCGGGCAAGCCGATCGCGCAGAGCATCGTTCCAATCATCATGCTCGGATGGGAGCCATTCCTCGACCCTTCGCCCGTTGGCGCTGAGGTGCTCCCCTGCCCTCTTCAGGCAGATCTTCGCCGCCGTGTTCCGCTGGCCGAACACGATGACGCGCTTCACATGCGACGGTATGCCGACATGAGCGTAGCGCTCGGCACCAAGCACGGCCCAGACCGGCAATTGGAACCAGTCGATGGCGGACAGGGCATCCTCGATCCCCTCGGCTATGCCCAGAACATCATCTGGCTCACCAAAGCGCACGCTGCCAGAGCCGAGCAGACCCAGCGCCAGCTTGGGTTTGCGGAAGGGGCGCCGCAAAATGTCTGTGGGATCGAGAAAGGTCCGGTGGACCGCGACCAGGCCCAACTCGTTTCTCACTGCGGCGATCATTGCGGGAAGGGATCGCCGATCCTTCCCCTTCCCTATGATCGTCTGTGGGTTGAAGCGAAGGTCGGACGTGGGCGCGTAAAGGCCCCGGGCATGAAGATAGGCTTCAGCCGGTGTGCCGGCGATGGGGATACTGTGCTGCCACAATGACCTAGCCAAGCCGCTCAGATCGCGCGCCGGCGCGCGTGGTTCGACGTGAACCGGCACCCGATCGTGCAATCCCTGACGATCCAGAGCCTTGAGGATATCGGTCGATGTGCATCCCGCGAAACATTTGAACAGGATCGCCTTGGTGCCCAGGCGGACCGAAAGGCTAGGCGAGTGATCATCATGGGCGGGGCAGCGGCACTCTCCGCGCGATCCTGACCAGCGTCCACCCAAGCTCTCGACGATTTGTTTGGCGCGGACTGCTGCATCGATGGTGGCGGGCATGGGCGAAACTCCTGTCGAAATCCAAGGTCGCTCCGCGCATGCCCCCTCTCCTCTTGGCGATCGGCGCTGCCTCCTGCGATCTATGCTGCCTTGGTCGCGAGCACACCGAACTCCTCGACGATCCGGTCGGTCGTGTAGTGGGTGGTGCCGTCGCGCTCGTAGGAGGTGTCACGGAGCCGTCCGGCAATCCGTACGAGATCGCCAACCTGGGCCTTCTCATCGATATATTTACGCTGGCCGTCGCTGAAGATGACGACTCGGTTCCAGTAGCTATCCTCGATCCACTGATCGCCTTCTCCGCGGCGGCGATAGTTCGCGCATACTGAGATGTTCGTGACCTTGGGCTTGGCGTCGATTTCACCGATCCGTCCGATGATCTCGAATTTGGCAAAATTGATCATGCGACCTCCTCACTGCGTCTGCCCAGCGGCGACGAGCGGTAATGCAGCTACGATCGGTTCGCTGAGGATCTCGTCGCAGGGCGGAGCTGCCGAGGATCGAGACCGTGATGCTATCGTGGAACACTGATCTGGAGGTATCCCCCCAGCTAGGGGGATGGGTTACGCTGTCCGACCAGAGAGGCACAGCGAATCGCCTGCTTGGTCTTTTAGAATCACTCTAAAACAACGCCGCTGCTCGCAGCGGAAGGATTCATGATTCTAAGTGATTCAGATTCGGTGCCGAAAAGGTCTGCAATTTCAATGATCTGTCGCGTTTATCCTGACCGCGCGGGGGATTTTACCTGACCCGGCGGGGGCGTCATCCTGACCGGTCGGGGGGAGATAGCTGACCTATTGGGGCTATCCTGACCGATTGGGGGCGAGAGCATCTGGCGATCCCGCGCTTTGGAACTACGGCATTCTGGCGCGTTTATCGCGCGTGAGCGAGCCGAAAACGGGCAGAACCCGAATCGCATTGCGACTCGGCGGAATCTCACGGCTTTTGCGGAAGCGCCGCATGATTCCAACCTGACCGGATGGGGGCGACAAAAGTGTTTCAGCCTGCCCTGACTTGACGAGCGAGGACAGGTCAGGCAGCAATTAGGCGAATCTGCCCAATATGCGCTCGGCCTATATGACATGGAACATGCGGAAAATCTAAGCGCCGAAGCAGCGCAAGAGGCGCAAGCCGATTCGGCGCCGGGCCGTGCCATGCGCGTTGCGGCGGCCTTGCAGGCGAAGGGTGGCGAGGAATTCGCCAAACCCGGCAGCATCGTTGAGATCAAGTTCGTGAAAGGCCAATCGCTGAGCCTGACGGCGTCCCGGTTGCTCGCGTTGATGATCCTGACCGCAGGCGGGGATGCCTGGGAGGACCGGCCGCATCGCATGCGCAAGGCGGATATTCGCCGCGGTCACAAGGGTAACGAACGTATCTCCGACATGCTGGAGGAACTTCACCGCACCCTCTTCGCGATCGACGATCGATCTTGGCGCGGCAAGAAGGCTACGCTGCGCTTTTCTCTGATCTCGTCGTCCCGCGAAGAGGCTGAAGATACAGACGGGGCGGATGCGGGCTGGATTGAATGGGAGTTTACGCCTGATGCGCGCAAGCTCATTCAGGAGTCCGAGAGCTATGCCGTCCTCAATCGTCAGGCGGTGCTCGGCTTTCGATCGAGCTATGCCCTCAAGCTTTATGAGATCGGATCGCTGCGGCTCCATCGTCGCCAGTCGACCTGGAAGGGCGATATGGCGGCGCTGCGCGCAGCGCTGGGCATTTCGCCAGACGTTTATAAGGATTTCGCGCAGCTCCGTCGCAAGGTGCTCGAGAAGGCGAAGGCCGAGATCGACCAGCTGGCCCACTTCCGGGTGGAGTGGAAGGAGATACGACAGGGCCGAACAGTGACCGAGATCGAGTTTCGATTCGAGCCGAAGGATGCGCCGGCGCAGATCGCGACCGTCGATGAGATCGAGCGGCACTCGACGGGGCGCAAGGCACGCCGGGAGGGCGCTGTCGAGACGGTCGCCGAAACGGTGGAAGTGGGATCGGTCGTGAAGGCCGCCATCAGCGCACTGGTCGCGCCGGAGAAAAGTTCGGAGATCGTCTTTCCGCAAGGTACGATCCGATTCAACGCGGAAGGCTTGGCGACCATCGCCCGGTCGCATGGCGGTGGCTGGGATATCGATCTTATCGCTGACGCCTATCGCCAGCAGATGGGCGACCGTCTGGCGAAGCTCAAGGGCGCGAAACTCACGAGTTCGTGGACGGGCTTTTGCGAGAGCTTCGTCGCCCGACGGGGGCGACCATAAGCGAAATTGCACCGGTGCAATTTCGTCATGCCCCCACCGAGTCAGGATGGGCCGCCTGCTAGGGCGTTTGGCCACCGCTTTCGCCGCTATTGTCGTCCATAGCAGCGCCCCACTTTCGAAATTTCGCTTCTATTTGACGAAAAAGCGCAAGTAGCGCTACTATGCCCCCAGTTTCGCAAAGGGGCGCCCTGTGGCAGCATCACTAGACATCGACGACACCCATGACCTTCTCTCGGTGGCGACGCTTGCCCAGCGTACCTCCTCGGTGCTGGAACGCCTCCGCGACTCGGCGCGCAGCGCACGGGCGGATGAACGCCGCGAGCCCACCTTCCCGATCGGAAAGGCCGCTGATCTGGTTGGGCGAACGCCTGCTGCAATCCGTGACGCGGAAAAGGATGGGCGTCTTCCGCCACCACCGCGAACCGAGAATAATCGCAGGGTTGGTTACACCCTTGCCCAACTCAACGATATGCGAGGCCTGTTCGGCACCAGGCCCTGGCGGGCGGCTGACGATCCATGCTGTGTCGTCGCCGTCCAAAACTTCAAGGGCGGTGTCGGCAAATCGACCTTGTCGGTCCACCTTGCCCAATATCTCGCGATCCAGGGCTACCGCGTTGCCCTTATCGACTGCGACAGTCAGGCCTCCGCGACGACGTTGTTCGGCTATGTGCCTGATCTCGACCTGAGCGAGGAGGACACGCTTTACCCGTTCCTCAGGGAGGAGGAGATGACCTCGCTCGATTATGCGCTGCGCAAAACGCATTTCGACGGTCTCGAACTGATCCCGGCAAACTTGCGGCTGTTCCAGTCGGAATATGAGATCGCGGCTCGAATGGCGCGAGGGCAGGGGGGGCTTATCGATCGCCTCTCCGAGGGTATCGCCAGCATCTCCGATCGCTTTGATGTCATCGTCCTCGATCCGCCCCCAGCCCTCGGCGCCATCTCATTGTCGGTGTTACGCGCCGCGAACGCACTCGTCGTGCCGGTGCCCCCCACCGTCATGGACTTTTCCTCGACCGCGGCGTTTCTGGCGATGCTTGATGAGACCATCGAGACGCTGGCCGAACGCGGTTTCGCACCGACCCTCAGATTTCTGCGCTTCGTTGCGTCCAAGGTTGATGAGAATAAGTCGATGCAGAAGGAACTGCTCAATCTGATGCGGACGCTGTTTGGTCAGGCGATGGTGCGCACGCCGCTCAAGGACTCGGCAGAAATCGACAACGCGACCGCCCGTTTGATGACGGTCTATGAGCTGGACGGTCCGGTGACGAGCAGCGCCGTCCGCAACCGCTGCCTCACCTATCTCGATGGGGTGAATGCCGAACTCGAGTTGGATATTCGGGCCATGTGGCCCAGCCATTTGAGCCGCTTGCGCAAGGAAGGCCTGGCGTGAAACGGCAAAATTGCACCGGTGCAATTCCGGGTGAAGGAACCGCTTCATGAGCAGGAAAAATGCGAGTTTCGCAGCAGAACTGGCCGCTGGAATCAATCCGCCCGAAGAGGGTGCGCCCGCGCCGCGCCGGCCTGGGCTGGGCGCCAATGTCCTAACAGGCCGGGAGAATCGATTGGCCGAACTGGCGGCGGGGACGGTCGTCAGCCGCACCCATGAATTGGTTGATCCTGCGCGTTGCCGAATGTGGGCTGGGCATAACCGCGAATATGCCTTGCTCAACGAAGAGCGGTGCGCCGATCTTATCGAAAGCATGAAGGCGCAAGGGCGCCAGGAGATGCCTGCAATCGTCCGCCGTGTGCGGGGCGAACCCGACTATGATTTCGAGGTGATCTGCGGTGCGCGGCGCCATTGGTCGATCAGCTGGCTGCGCGGCCACAACTATCCCGACTTCCGCTTTCTCGTCGATATTCGCGAACTGTCGGACGAGGAAGCGTTCCGCATAGCGGACATCGAGAACAGGGCGCGCGAAGACCTCAGCGATCTCGAGCGCGCGCGGGATTATCTCCGCGCGCTGGAAGCCTATTATGAGGGTAGGCAGAAGGTCATGGCCGAGCGGATCAATGTCACCGAAAGCTGGTTGAGCCGCTATCTCGACCTCGCGCGTCTGCCGGCCGAGTTGATGATCGCCTTTCCCAATCCGCAGGATTTGCGGATCAAGCACGTCACAACGATCAAGCCATTGCTGAAACCCGACGATCGTCGCCAGCGGGTATTTGCCGAAGCGGCGGCCCTGAGGGCGCGATCGGGAGGGGAGGGGGCTCCGGTCGCCGTGCCGGAGATTGTTCGTGCGCTGGCGCTTGCGGCTGATCCCCCCAAGAAGTCAGGATCCCCCAAGAGGTCAGGATCGAGCGAAACCGTGGCGTCGCAGGCCGGAAAGCCGTTGCTTCGGTTTGAAGGCAAGGATCGCAAGGGGGTTAGGATCACCTTGCTCCCGCATGGTGGCGGTTCGCGGGACGAAGCGGAGGCAGCTATCAAGACCTTGCTCGATACGCATTGGCGGTAGCGCTGCCTTACCCGAGTTTAGCCACCAGCTTGCGTGCCCCCTGTGGAGTAACGTCGAGAAGCCGCGCCACGGCAGACGGACGAAGCCCAGGATAGGCGAGCGCAAGCCGGGCAAGGAGTGGTGCCCTGCTGCGGCGCGTTGCGGACACGGCCAATGCCTTTGACCCTTGGCGCTCGATCCAGTCGAGATCTTTAAGGCCGGATTGGCAGGTCACGAGCAATGCCCGCGTCATGACATCGGTTAACTCGCCCGCGCCGTGTGGCGGGAATTTTGGCAATAGAATGAGAGATGGCAGGATGCCGAGAGTGAGTCCGGCATGATGGAGCATTGCGGGGACATGGCTGGCCACCAACCAGGCGCGATCGCGCACGCGCGGCTCGAGAGTGAGCGTCCGACCGTCGATCGCCGTCACGTCCACCGCAGACTGCTCGGCGACGACGACCGTCTTGAGCATAGCGGTAATCCGATCGGCAACGGAGGGCAGCGAAGGAGAAGGGTAGGGGGCTTGTGCTTCGATGCGAGCCTGCCGCCACGCGGGACCGAAATAGGCCAGGTCGCTGCCCGCCCAGACTTCGGCTTCGGATCGATCATCTAGGACAGTGCGCAAGACGTTGAGCGTCGCACGCGCAAGCGGCCCGTTGTCGCCAACGCTGGCCTCGATCGCGAGATGGAACACCGCCGCCACAGAGACGGGATCGTTCAACCCTTCAGAGGCGCGGGGAGGGGATGTGCGTCTGTCAGCCGACAAAATAGGCTACATTTCAATAATATCATGTAATATCAATATATTACATCGGATGCTCTGCGAGTAATTCTGTCTAGGGCAATATACACGTCGCGGTGTTCGACAAAATAAGCTACATTTCGCGGACAGCAAAAATCATTGGGGAGCCCGTTCCGTGATTGAGCGCAAGCCGTCTCCAGCGCCCCGGCGGAGCCTCAAATCGCTTGAGGCGGGATTGGCTCTCTACCCCCATTTCCGGCGACATATATCGCTTTCCGGCCCGGTGACAGCGGCTCAGGTTCAGGCGATTTCCGAGGCAACCGGCCTTAAAGAGCGGCAGATACGGACACTGGCCGCGCGCTTCCGGGTGCATCCGGTCGCGGAAACGCTGGCTCCAAAACCGCGTGGACCCGCTGTTGGATCGCACAGGATCGATCCCGAGGTGAGGGCCGCCATCGAGACGTTGATCGACGAAATTGCGCTCAAGATGGTGCCGCCATCGCGTGCGGAAGCGGCGCGGCAGATTTGGGGCCTGTTGCACGCGGACAACGGAGATCATCGCTTTCCCGCCGATCTGATCCCAAGCGAGAAGACGATCGAGCGGCTTCTGGCTGAGATTCCGAGCCGTGTTTGGGCGAAAGCGACGATGGGATCGAAGACGCGGAGCGCCCATGAACCGCACCCCGGCGAATATGCAAGCGAGGGATTTCTCGACCTGGTTCAGATGGATCACACCAAGGGCGATGTCATCCTGGTCGATAGTCTGCGGCGCGAACAGCTCGGAAGACCGTGGATCACCTTCCTCATCGAAATCTGGACCCGGTCCATTCTTGGTTACTATGTCAGCTTCGGCGACCCCTCGATATTCCGGTGCGGACGGGCGGTTGCGAGCGCTGTGTTGCCCAAAGAGCCGGCCCTCGCCCACCTGGGCGTCGATGTCAGCTATCCGATGCACGGTTTGTTCCGGCGCTTGCATGCCGATCAGGCCAAACCGCATCGCTCCGAAGCCTTCCGGCGCGCCTGCGTCCGCAATGGGATTGGCCCCGATGTGCGGAGGCCCGGGCCGGCCCATCTTGGCGGGCATATCGAGCGGCTGATCGGCACGATGATTGGAAAACTGCGGCTTTTGCCCGGTGCGACCGGATCGAACGTGGCGGCGCGCGACGGCTATGATGCCGAGGCGGACGCGGCGATGACGCTTGTGGAATTCGAGCGCTGGCTGCTGTGCCAGATCGCGATCTATCATCACGCGCCGCATAGCGCGCTGGGCGGCCTGTGTCCGGCCCAGATGTGGGAGCGCGAGGCGGCGAAGCACAGCCCGCTGCTGCCCGTGTCGGTCGATGCGGGCGAACTGTTCCGCCAGTTTCTGCCGTCGAAGTCGCTCACGGTCCATGCCAAGGGTATCCAGATCAGATATCGCCATTACTGGCACCCGATGCTTGCCGCCAGGATCGGCCAAAGGGTCGAGATCAGCTGGGATGAGCGGACGATCCAGCATATCTACGCCGACCTCGACGGCCGCTATGTCGAATTGCCGGTTGTCGGCGACTATCCCGACGTCTGGGAGGCGGATTGGGAGGCCGCCAGGGCAGGAGTGCGGGCGCTAGGCCGGGCCTACCAGGCCGATGGCGGTCGCGCGGCGACGGCGCGGGCGGTGGCCGCCGCCAATCAGGAAATCCACCGCGCCCGCGTTCGCACGAAGGCGGCGCGGCGCCAGGCAAAGCGCCGCGAAGGCGAGGGGACGACGCTCGCGGACCTCCGGTATGGCGAAGCGCCGGAAAAGCCGCCCATTGACTGGAAACCGGTCGCCGAGCTCAGCGAAGACGACTGGTTGCAGGAGCGGACATGAGCGCCGCTGCGACCGCGCCATCGCTGGCGCCCTCCTTCTGGATCGATTTCGAAGAAGCGCGGAACGCGGTCGAGACGATCGTCGATGTCGCGCATGACGATCCCGAGGAACGCCCGACCTGCATCGTGCTCACCGGACAGTCCGGCATGGGCAAAACCTCGATCCTGCGCGAAGCGCAGCGCCGCCTTGCCGAAGCCTTTCCCGAGCCCGCCGATTGGGGCGAGGCGCGCTATCAGCCCGTGCTGCGCACGGTCATTCCCTCGAGTCCGACCTCGCTCAAGATCAACCTCGCCCTGCTCTGGAAACAGGGCTGGCCGATCCGCACGAACACGCACAAAACCGCCGATTTGAAGGTCGTCGACCTGCTGGCCGAACAGGGCACGCGGCTGGTCGCGATCGACAATGTCCATGTGATCCTGACCGCGAGCGGCGTTGCGCGGCGCGATACGCTCGATGCGTTCCGCTTCCTGATGAGCGCGGGCAATGTGCCGCTGGTCGTGGCGGGCCTCGATGTCGCCCGGCAGATCTTCGCCGACGATGTCGAGCTGGCGTACCGCTCAATCATCCTCAAATTGCCGTTATGGGAGCCGGGCGAGCCCGCGCAGCGCCTGATCCGCGCGCTGGCCCGCGGCATGGGGATGGAGGAGCCCGACCATCTCGCCGAACCCGCGTTCGCCGAGCGCATCTGGCGGACCAGCGGCGGGGTCACCGGGAACTTCAAGCGCATCCTGCACTGGTCGGGAAAGGTCGCGCGGCGGCATGACCGCCGGTTCGTGACCCAGGACGATATCACCGAGGCGCTGCAATTGTTTACGCCTTATAGCCCGGAATGAGCGGGCGGGAGATCGAGCCGCTGGCGTTTCGGGTGAGGCCGCTGCCCGAGGAATGTTTCGAATCCTGGCTGCGCCGCCTGGCCGCGCGTCATGAGACCACGCCCAAAGCGCTGTTTCGCCATCTCGGCATCGACGCGGCGCTCGCCGATCGCGACCTGGCCGTGTCGCCCGTACCGGCCACGTCGCGCGTACCGGCCACGTCGCGCGCATCGGCTTGGTTGGCCGCGCCGGCGCCGGCGGTCGCTGGCGTGCCGGACCGCCGCCAGGTGATGGTAGAACGGCTCGCGTGGGCGACGATGGTGCCCGCGAAGGCGATTTCTAGGACGTTCGTCGGCTGTGGGCGCGGCGATCTGTTGCCGCTGACGCTGCGGTCAATCGGCTGCGCCCAGTGCTGGCTTGACTGGCTGGTGTCCGGCGCGCCGTGGCGGATCGAGCGGAGCTGGATCTTGCGCGTGACGACCTTCTGCGACCGTCATGCGCTGTTGCTGACCGATCTTGCGGGGATCAGGGCCCTGGGGCGGACGCAGGCCGCCGAGCGGGCGCTCGCGGCCCGGGTCGCGCGCACGCGCGCGCAAATGGCGCGGTTTGCCTTCGTCAAAACCCGAGTGCTGTGGAACGGGATGATTGCGCGGGAGCAAATCCGCGGCGCCCGCCCCGGTGACCGGGTAGGTTGGGAGCGGTACCGGGCGGCGCTGGTCGGCAACCGCTTCCACTACGCTCCGGTGCGTCATCTGCTGCTGGCGGCGCTCCACAGCAGTGACGGGCTGAAAGCCGGGCGATGGGAGCAAATCTTCCGCTTCGATGCGCAGCCGGCACGCCTGCCGCGAAAGGCGGCTTCCGGCGTCGGACCCCAATTATCGGATCTGGCGGAGGCGATCGCCAGGGTCGGCCTGCGGCAGCTCGACCGCGAGCGTCGCCGGCTCACCATGGTCTGCGAGCAGCTCGAGCAGGCCAAGCGCAATTATCCCCGTGCCCATTTGATGCAGGGGCTGAAGGCTCGCCGCGCGGCGCTGGCGCGCGCGGTACGAGACGCCGCCGCGACGGAGAGCGCGGCGATGTCAGCGCAGCGCCGTGGTTTCCAGGAGGCGCTGTTTTACCTGCAAGCATCGGGGATGGTGGGCGCGGCGATGTCCGCCGGCTGCGCCGAGCCGGCTTGCAGCGCGAATGGCGATCTGTGGCGGGCGCGGCTCGCCGCCTGCTTCGCCGCTCCCAGGTTTCGCATCCTGCTCGATCTGCCGGGTCA
This sequence comes from Sphingomonas bisphenolicum, assembly GCF_024349785.1. NCBI lineage: Bacteria > Pseudomonadati > Pseudomonadota > Alphaproteobacteria > Sphingomonadales > Sphingomonadaceae > Sphingomonas > Sphingomonas bisphenolicum. The sequence continues at coordinate 21,580 of NZ_AP018822.1, read as the reverse complement.
TGGGCGCGGATGGTAAAGCCGGACGGCGACGGTCGCCCATTGGGCATTTCGCGCGAATTTGCCCTCAGGAGGCCCGTAGGGCGTGGTGGCGGCCTCTGGGCGCCCCCTCCTATCCGAGACCGCCTTTTTGCGCTCCCAGGGGCTTTTGCGCGAACTTTCCTTTGATCGTTCAAAGACAGGTCATGGCCTGAAACGGCGGCGCGAGTCCCGTATCGGGCGCGTCGATTTGAAGTTTCTGCCGGGGTTTCCTATCTTGCCGTGTTGCCGGGGTCATTCGCGCGCCGTCTCCATACGGGCGAGCACGCGCTCGACATCGGCCATGGCCGCGTCGAACGCGGCGAACGTCGCGCCGGAGCTGGTTTCAACGGATCTGCTTTCACCCTCGGCCGCCAGCGTGGCACGGCGCGCGCGGGGCAGGGCGCGGATGATCGTGTGATGTTCGTACGCCGCCCGCTCGGCGAGGCCCGCTTTGACGAGGGCGGCGACGAGATCGCGCACGCCGTTTTTCGAAACGCCAAGGGCCTTCTCGATCTGGAGCGGGCGCAGCGGTCCGAAGCCCGCGAGCAGCCGGTAGAGCAGCGGCGCGCGCGAGGTCGAACGCAGGACGGTCATCGCCTCATGCACTTCGCGCACGCTCGCATGGGCTGCATCGAGCTGGTCGCTCAGCCGCTGCGCAGCTTCGCCGGCGGCCTCGGCCGTGATAATGGCGCGCTCGCGGGACCAGAGCTCGGGTCTGAGCGCCTCGGCGCGCACGGCTCCGGGCAGGGGCAGCGGCCTGGTCGCTGGCGCGCTCCGCGCGATCAGGGCGCCGGCGAGGAGATCGAGCGCCCACAGCGGCGTGGCCGTCCGCGTCTGCTCGAAGGAGACCGGCCCGGCGGGCAGGGGGAGCAGCTGGTAGCTGCGCTCGGTGGGCGCGAAATGCGGCGAGGCGGCCGCGGCCCGATGCAGGCGATCGAGCGCGGCGAGGGGCCAGTCGTCCGCGCGATCGTCGGCGGGCGGCTCGGCGAGCCGCGCCGCTTCCGCTACGGCGAACGCGGGGGCATCGCCGCGCTCGCCTTGCGGGGCGCCCTCGCCGCGATGGAAATGCGCTGCGGCGCGGATTTGGATGGCCGTGTCGGCGAGCGGCGCCCAGGCCGACAGCGAGAGCTCGGCGAGCAGCGTGTCGGCGACCAGCGAGGGCGGGGCTGCGACATGGGCGGTGGCGTCGGGCACGGGCTGGAGGCCGGAAAACCATGCGGAAAACCAGCTGTTCGCGCCGGAAAAGCCGCTACCCGTGAGCGCTTCGACGAGGAGCAGGCGGGCGAGCGCGGCGCAGAATTGATGCGCAACTTGCGCGGGCACATGCGCTAAACGGCCTTGCAGCTGGCCCCAGGTGAGCGCCGCGCGCACCCTTGCCGTCATCAGGTCTTCGATCGGCGCATCTTCGTCCGATCGGAGCGGATGGAATCGGGTCGATGGATCGCAAAAATCGGGCATGTCGCAAGGGTAACCTAAACTGCCTTAACTGCACCATCCCTAGCACGCCCTTTTTTGCACTATCGATAATAGAGTGTTATCGATAGTGACTTCGGCGAAATCGGGGTTATAGTCCCCCGGTATGCGCGCCAAATCCGTCCTGTCGATCGCTGCACAGACAGAGCGTCTGCCCATGCCCAAGCGCTCGGTTTCCGCGGAGATCGTGACGATCCTGGCACCCGGCGAGGCGCCGCTGCCCCAGCGGCGGTCGGGCGCCGCGCAAGATCGCGCGGTCCAGCTCGTCGAGTTGCTTCAGGAGCTGACAGGCGAAGGCGCCAGCCTGGTCGAACTCAACTTCCAGAAGAGCATCGAGGCGCGGGCGCCCGCCAGCATCAAGGCGCTCGCGGTCGATCTCGATTGCTACGCGCGCTTCTCGGCCGAGCGCGGCGGGATCGGCCTGCCCGCCGACGAAGCGCGGCTTGTCGCCTATATTGACTATTGCGAGGCGCGGCGGCTCAAGCCGGCGACCGTGTCCCGGCGCCTGTCCTCGCTGGCGGTGGCCCATCACCTTCTCGACGTTCCATGCCCCGTCGGTGCCGTCGTGGTCCGCGATGCGCTGCGTGGGCTGCGGCGTCGGGCCGGAGTCCGGCAGCGCCAGGCCGGCCCGTTGCGGCTCGGCGAAGGGATCGGGCGGGAAGCCGTCAGGGGGTTCACGCTGTCGGTGCTGCTCGAGGCGTGTGGGCGCGACGTCGCTGGCCTGCGCGACGCGGCGATCCTGTCGCTCGGCTATGATGCGGGTTTGCGCGTATCGGAGCTGGTGGCCGTCGCCGTCGAATTGATGGAAGCGCAAGAGGATGGATCGGGGCTGCTCGAGGTGCCCCACTCGAAAACCGACCAGGAAGGGCAAGGGGCCTGGGTGTGGCTGTCGCCCGACACGATGCGGCGTGTCGCTCTTTGGCGCGAGGCCGCATCAATCCGCGCGGGCGCCTTGTTCCGCCGCGTAGCGGTGATCCGGACCAAACCCCGCGAAGCGCGCCGGGCGCTCGCGATCGAGGATCTGGCCTATCATGCCCGGGTCGATCGGGAACGCATGGCGGCGCGGCCTGCGCGCGCGGCCACGGTGACCTACGGAATTGGCGAGCGCGCGCTGACGCCGGCGGCGATGCGGCTGATCATCAAGCGCACGGCGCTCGCCGCAGCCGACCAGGGCCTGGTCGATCTCATGGGCGCCGATCTCGACCATGCGATCGATGCGCTGAGCACGCATTCGTTGCGCGTCGGCCTGACCCAGGATCTGTTCGCCAATGGCGAGGATGCGGGACCGATCGCGCAGGCATTGCGATGGACCTCGACCGCCACTGCACTCCGCTACGGCCGCAAGCTCGCTCCGTCGTCCAACGCGGCGGCGCGTATGTTGAAGGGTGTCAGGAAATAACGCCGGTGCAGAGAATTTTGTCGGTCAGGTGAATTGGCGTGGGGTGTCGGATGCAGTGTTCTTTGTCCGTTCACAGCGTCCGCAGATCCAGTCCTGCAGATGCCGGACGTCGATGGGCACGCCGGCGAGACCGGCGAGTTGGGCTGCGCCCTGCAACCGCGCACGGGCCAGCCAAATGTCAGCCCATGGGCTGTTCTGCAGTCGTCCATCCAGTCGGCCGAGCAGGAGCATTGCCTGCTCGCTGGAGGCACAGGAAGGGGAGGGGGAGGCCATCAATCCAGACTCTATCTCAACCATTGGGGAAACCAAAGTCAGCAGTTGGTTTCCGTCTCTTGTACTACCCCAAAGCGTACATGCGATAATTGCAGTTATCACATAAGCGCATTTGACCCGTCTTATTAAGGCCCAGTCGGCCCGAAGCTGCGATTTTGGCCATGTTGAAGAACAAAGATTGAACATGGCGATCTACCAGGCTCGCTCTTGTCCTCCAATCTCGTAAACATCGGTCTCGATCGAGCACCTGTAGCTCTCTGCGATGTTGAACATCTCTGTCTGGAGAGATGCGATCTCATCATCGAGGCTGACGCCATCGGCACCCTGATCATAGGCGACGGTCAGCGTGTAATCGCAGTTCCCGGTCTTTTGCATCTGGTAATCCCGCTCCAGCATCGCCTCAATGCGCTCGCGAGCGGGCTTTCTGCCACGACCATGCTTGTTGAAGTTCTCGATGGTCAGATGCAGGGCGATGGTGACAGAAGGCGGCTTTTCCGGCAGCCCGATCCTTGAAGGAATGACGTCAAGCGCCCGATAGACGGTCATTCTTGAGATCTTGAGGTCGCGCGCGACGCTGGCCTTGCTCGCGCCGGCGGTGATCCGGCGTCGGATTTCATCGTCATCGATGTTTTTCTTCCGGCCTTTGTAGACGCCTTCGGCGCGCGCCGCCTCGATCCCGGCGCGCTGCCGGTCCTTGATGAACGTCAGTTCCATGTCCGCGACCATGCCCAGAATGGTGATCACCATCCGCCCCATGCTTCCGGCCGTCGTCACCTCCGGCTCAAGCACCCGCAATGAGGCTCCCTTCTGGTCGAGTTCATGAACCAGATTGAGAACATCGCGTGTGGAGCGACCGAGCCGATCGAGACGCAGGACGACGAGTTCGTCATCGGCGCGCAGGAACTGCATGATCGTCTCAAGCTCCGTGCGTCCAGTGCGCGATGCGCCCGAGCCTGTTTCGGAGCGGAGGATTTCACAGCCCGCTGCCTTCAACCGGGCAACCTGGATGTCGAGATCCTGGTCGATGGTGCTGACGCGGGCGTAGCCGACGCGGGTCATGGGCAAATCCGTCACATTAGGGTGGCTTTGCCCTCGTACAGTAACATTGGTGACGGAACCACCCTTTTGTGACATGTCGTATATGTCACTTCCGATCGTCACGTTCGGGTGCACCCAAATGGTGCGAGCGGAAAGGCCCCGGTCAGGCAGCAAGCCGCCCAAAATCGATCCGGCTATTCAGATCGAGGTCGAAGCGGCCATAAGGATTGACGTGGCTGTAAATCAGCGGTGTGAGGCCGCGATAATCATCCGGCGTCATCCGGCCCGTCCATTTCGGTTCCACCAGCACGCTCTGAAGCATTCGGGTGTTCACATAGACAAGCGACGCTTGCAGCAAATGTAGCGCCAGGACCGAGAGCTGCTGCTCATCGATGCGGTTAGTGGCGATCTCGCCGCCCTTGCCGAAGAAAACGAACCCATTGGCACTGTTCCAGTTTTCAACGACATTCAGGCCTTCATGAATTTCGCGGCGGAAGGACTCCTCGCGCAGATACCGGCACAGGAAGATCGTCTTGACCGCGCGGCCCAGCTCACTCAACGCCTTGTAGGTCGGGTGCATCACCTCGGAGCGGCTAAACCGGCGCAGGATCGCCTCCGGGTCGGCGGTTTTTGTCTGCATCGCGGCTGCATATTTGACCATCTCGTCATATTGCTGCTCGATCTCATCCCAGTTGATCGGACTGGAGAGGATCGGCTGCAAGTGGGGAAGCCGCGTTCGCATGCCGACATCGGGAAGAGCCAGCTTCTGGCGAGCGATCGCTTTCAGGCGGGGTGCAAGCTCAAATCCGAGAAGCCGGCAAAATGCAAAGCCAACCGCGCTTTGGCCATGACTATCAACATATTGTCGCTGGATTTCCATGTCGGTGCAATGGCGCAGCACGCCCTCGATCATGGAGGCGACCTCGGAGGAAGAGCAGCGCTTGAGCTGGGAATAGACGCATGTCGCGCGTCGTTCGACATGCCAGTAGATCATGACGCCCCGTCCACCATAACGCGCATGCCATTCCGTCATCAGGTTGCGATCCCAGGCTCCGAACTTTGTGGAATCTGACGCACAGGCCGTGCCGGCGTCCCCCCAGACTGCAGCATTGCGGATTGCCAGGGTCGCATTCGCAACCCTGGCACACGCCTCCTTGAGCGCCGCGGCATGAACGAAGCGGCGATGGACATGCAGCAGCTCTTCATAGCTGACATCGGGGGTGGCGCCGGCGATCCGCTTGAGCCCGGCATTCGTTCCCAGGCCGTAGAGGCATAGCAGGAGACGTTGATCCAGCGCGGTTTTCGGCAGTGCAACACGCGAGGCCGATGTTTCGAACGCTTCGAGAAGTCCCGTATCAAGGGCAGCCTCCTTCAGTACGTCGAGCAGCCCGGTCATCGGCCAGCGTTGGCCGATCTCGGTCTTGATCGAGGCGAGACCCCTGGGTTCGGGCAAGGGTTTGAACGGGGTGAGAGATATACGGTTCTCGCCGCGCCACAGCAGCCGAACCTTGTCGTTCCGGGGAATATTGGCATTGAGGAGCAACAGTTCCTGAGCAAGCTCTTCCCGGATGGCGCTTGAAAATGCACGCGCATCCGCCGTCAGGTTCAATCCTGTGTAATATGCTTCTCGCCGCGCATCGAAGTCCTTGGGAAGATCGTCATCGGGATTGCGGTATCGGTCCGCCCCGACAACCCAGATTTCCTTAGAACGGATGCGATCGCGCAGTTGCGCGAGGACACAAAGCTCATAACTGATCCGGTTTACGCGCCCCTCTTCATCAATGACGGAACTGCGCCATCTCGCCGGAATGACCTCGTCGACCGGCACTGCGTGCGGCGGCACGTAGCGGCATCCATCATCCACTTTGCTTCTGATCCAGTCCAGGGCCGCCAGCACCGGACGCCACACGGCGTTGTTCGACCGGAACTCCAGTGCCGAAAGCAGGCTTGGCAGCATACGGCGATAATGATTGGCCCATGACCTCCGCATCACCTTGTAGATCCGCCGATCCAAGGCGCCCTTTGCCTGGCTTTCCTTGATGATCGCCGCCAGTTTGTCCTTGCCGGCGATTGGGAAAATGACATCGCAGATGCGCCCGGATGGATCGTCGATCGAAGCGCTGGCAATCTCGACCAGGAGTCGCTCCTTGCCATAGACCCGCTCGATGTCTTTCGCGATATCGCCCACCACCTTGCGTTTCGAGCGCGATCCGATCTTATGGACCGTCTCGATCAGCAGGTCGACCATCGCATCCGTAAGCTGAGCTTCCCGCGCCATCAGATAAACGGCATAGAGCCCGAGCTGGCGCGCCGGTACATGCCGGCGCATCTCCGAGGCTTTCTCGCCGGCAACCCGGCGAACGATCTGATCGACCCATGCCTTGCCCGTGACCGATAGGAAATCTCGGGGAAGAGCAAGCCGTTGGATAAAGGCGAGTTTGGCGGTCACGCCAAGAATGTTTTCGAGCGTCGCCTGACCTGCATCCCCCTTCATCGTGTTGAAGCCGGTCGGGCCATCGGGATCGGCGAGCGAGGCTTCCAGCAAGGCGACCGCATCCGGCGCAAGCCGATCGCGGACTCGGGCCAACAGGGCCTCCAGATAGAGGTGTCGTTGCGAACGGACGAGGCGTTCCAGCTCCTTGCGCGACGGCCCATAGATACGGCGGTCGCGGCACCACAGGAAAACATGCTCGAGCATGGCATTGATCGGCTGCCCGCCCGCACAAAGATCGTCGGAAATCCACCTCGACAACGCCCTGCGATCCGTCTGCGTCATACGGCGGAACCCGAGATGCCGCAAAATCTCCGCGCAATGCCGGCGGGCGGTGCGCCCGGAAAAATCATAGTGGTTCACGGATTTGGCATCGAGACCAAGTTGCTCCGCCAGATACAAGACACCGTCGGAGGGTATCGACGCATGATCCGGCACAAAGAAGCCATGCCCGGCGAAAAATCTAAGCTGAACCGCCAATCCCAGTCGTGCCGTCTCCGCTTTGCCGGTCACGAACGCGATGTCCGAAAAACTCAGGCTCCAGGAGCCGATCAGATCCCCACTCGAAACGCCAAGGCTCATAACGCCGCTCCCTTATCGGAGCGGAACGTCGTTCCTCGCATGGGCGATCGTCAACAACAACCAGCCCGTTCCCGACGTGTTCTCCAAGATGACCAAAATCGCAGCTTCGGGCCGACTGGGCCATTAATGTAGGGTACAAGCCGCCGAGGCGGGTAGGGGCGACAAGCGCGTGGAAAAGACAGTATTCTGGTCATGGCAGAGCGATCTCGACGCCCGCGTAACGCGCGACGTGATCCGATCGGCGCTCGATCAGGCGATCGGCATGCTGGCTGCCGATCTCGACGAGGCCGATCGGCCGAGCCTCACCTCGGACACACAGGGCGTCGCCGGCACGCCTGATATTGTTGCGACGATTCTGCGCAAGATCGACGAAGCCGCGGTGTTCGTGGGCGATGTCACACCGATCGCTGTCTCGGTGAGCGGGAAGACCTGCGCTAATCCGAACGTGCTCATCGAACTCGGCTATGCACATCGCGCTCTTGGTGAGAACCGCATCCTGCAAGTCTGGAACACGGCGTTCGAAGGCGCTGCCGTCGATAAGCTGCCTTTCGATATGCGTGGGCGGCGCGGACCTATTCCTTTCCACCTGGCGGTCGATGCCGATCGCGAGGAGCTGCGGCGCGTGCGCGCAGACCTCGCAAAGCGTATGGCCGAGTATCTTCGACTGGCGATGGATCAGTTGCCGGCACCGCTTCCCGAGGCGGTGCATTGGCAACCGCATTTCGCCGGCGACGCCAACCTTTGGTTCGACCGATCCGAGCCGCAGTTGGTGACAAACCCGGCCCACGGCACCACCAAATTTGTCTGGAAGGACAAATATCCGGGATATGCACGGGTGATCCCCTCAAAATGGGCTGCCAACCCCGGCGCCAAACAGGCTCTGGCCAACCACCCTGGACATGCGGCGCTGCTCGCCCGCGCCAATACGCTGAGCTACGGCATCAGCCGAGGCGGCGCGGTGGTCTATTGGCCCGGGACGGCGGAGGAGGGGGTCTATCCGACCTTGGCCGTGACCCAGTGGTTCGAGCAGACCGGCGAGTTCTGGGGCGTGGGCGGCGGCTTCCTCTTCGAACGCGAAGGCGATCGCCTGACACTCGCGACGGGATATTTCTACCAACAGTGGCTCGGTTTTCTGGAGCGTAACTGCGCTCTCGCGCTTGCGCATGGAGGCTCGCTCCCGATCCATGTGCGTCTGGGCGTGAGCGATCTTCGCGGAAGCTGGTGGCCGCGCGGTCGCTTCGACTTTGGTGATGAGGGTTACGCGGCCGTCGAGGATTCCTACGAATATGACGCGACACTGACGTCCGTCGAGCCCGGCGAGCTCCAGCGTGTCGCGGTCGAGGCCTTCAATGGCCTTGCGGCGGCCTATGGCATCGAGCCTTTCACCCATGAGCAGATCGTCAAGGAATCGAGGCTCTAGAGGTGAAAGAGGTGCCCGCTCTGTTACCGCCGATCCCATCTCCGCCAAACTCCGGGATCGATCTCGTCTGGGAGGTGACGAAGATTGGGGCTGGGGGGGCGATCACCCTCAACAAGGCGCTGATCGACGCCTTCCAGGCTGCCTCGTCACCTCACAGCATCCGCGCGCTGAAATCCGACATCGAAGCGTTCGACGCCTGGTGTCGGCGAACCAATCGGTTCGCGCTGCCGGCGACGGCTGAGACCGTAGCCGATTATCTTGACGCACGAGCAGAGAAGGGCAGCCGGCCGGCGTCGCTGGCGCGCTACAAGGCGTCAATCGCCAAGATCCACCAGTTGCTCGATCTGAAGGATCCAACGCCAGCGCCATTGGTCAAGCTGCGGCTGCAGGCGGTGCGCCGCGAGAAGGGTGCCGCGCAGAAACAGGCGCGGCCGCTGCGGTTCAAGGGGCCAGTCCGCGACGTCGAGCGCGACAAGGCGCGCGGGCTTAACATCCGCGCGCTGCTCGAGAGCTGCGCGGACGATCTGCCGGGCCTGCGCGATCGGGCGCTGCTATCAACCGCTTACGATACCGGTCTGCGGGCTTCGGAACTGGTTGCGGTCGCGGTCGAACATATTGAAGGGGCGATCGACCCCGAGGCGCGGCTGCTACAGATCCTCCGCAGCAAGGGCGATCAGGACGGGGAGGGGGCGACCGCCTATCTCAGCCCTCGCACGGTCGCGGCAATCACGGCCTGGACCGAAGCCGCCGATATCACGGCGGGGCATCTGTTCCGGCGAGTGCAAGTGCGACGGTACAAGGCCCGTGCGGCGGTGCGCGGCAGGCCGATCGACAGCATCTCCGGACGCGAGGGCTGGGATCTGCGCAAGACGCTTTCCAAGCCCGCAGTGAAGGCGCGCGTCGAATACGATGTCGGCACGGCTGCGTTGCATCCAGGGTCAATCGGGCCGATCTTCCGGTCGATCATTCAGCGGGCATTCGATCTCGGCGCACTCCCCGATCTCACGGCCGAGGATCTAACTCGGCTACTGAAGGGAATAAGCGCGCACTCCACGCGGATTGGGCTCAATCAAGACCTGTTCGCGAGCGGCGAGGATCTCGCTGGGATCATGGACGCTCTGCGGTGGAAGTCGCCGCGCATGCCGCTTGCCTACAATCGCAATCTTGCGGCTGAGCAGGGGGCGGCGGGGCGGCTCATGGCGAAGCTCACCTGACGTAGCGCCCACATGTCGTGTCGCGACACCGCTCGCTGGCATCGTCCGGCATCCTAGTTGCGGCAGCTTCCTATTCGTTTCGAAGACCTCTCAGTGTGCAAGCTACACCCAGATCATTTAGTTTGTAGTGCGTCGATGATCGGACAATCTGGCCTCTCGTCCCCGTTGCAACGCTCGGCGAGGTCCAGCAACGACCTTCTGAGTGCCTCCAATCCAAGCGCCTTGCGATGCAATTCGGCGGCACGGGTCAATGCGATGTGCTTTACGTCGGCGCTTTCACGCGCACCGTCCGACCACAAGCTTAGCAGCGAGCGAATATCCTCGATCGGAAAACCAAGGTCGCGGGCATTGGCAATGAACCGCAGTCGATGGAGATCGGCATCGGAATAATCACGATAGCCAGACTGGCGGCGCGGCGCGGCACCGATCAGGCCGATCTTCTCATAATGGCGAATCATGCGCTGCGAGACGCCGCTGGCGCTCGATGCCTCGCCGATCTTCATAGCCTCGCCCGGTTGAGTCTTAGCGCATTGGTCACCACCGTGAAGCTCGACAGTGCCATCGCGGCGCCAGCGATCATCGGCGACAGCAAGATGCCTGCGATGGGGTAGAGGATACCGGCAGCGACCGGTACGCCGACCCCATTGAAGACGAACGAGAAGAACAGGTTCTGCCGGATGTTGCGCATGGTGGCGACCGCGAGCCGGCGTGCACGAACCATCGCGGCGAGATCGCCCTTGGTCAGTGTCATGCCAGCGCTCTCGATGGCGACGTCAGTCCCGGTGCCCATGGCGACGCCGACATCCGCCGCCGCCAGCGCCGGGGCGTCGTTGATTCCGTCGCCGGCCATCGCGACCACTGCGCCATTTGCTTTGAGTTCACCAATGATGCGAGCCTTGTCCTCGGGCTTCAGCCCGGCATGGACTTCGTCAATGCCGCCGATAGCCCGCGCCACCGCATCGGCTGTCGCTCTTGCGTCGCCGGTCAGCATCACGATCCGCAGCCCTTCCTCGCGCAGGGCGGCGATCGCGAAGGCCGCCGATGGCTTAATCGGATCTGCGACCACGAGCAGGCCGACCAGGTGGCCATCGATCGCTACGAGCATCACCCCCGCGCCTTCACTGCGGTGCGTGTCGGCTACGTTATCAAAGGATGACGGATCCACGCCAACGCGACGCATTTGTTCGGCATTGCCGACCACCACGTCGCGCCCGTCGACCTTGCCACTGACACCAAGCCCGGTCTGGGACTCAAACTGCTCGGCTTTCGCAATCGGAAGCTCGGCTTTACGCGCGGCTTCGACGATGGCCTGGGCAAGCGGATGTTCCGATAGAGCTTCTACGGCGGCTGCGGCCGATAACACCATGTTGTGCTCATACCCCTCAGCCAACTCGATGGTCGTAAGGGCCGGGCGGCCTTCGGTGAGCGTGCCGGTCTTATCGATCACCAGCGTGTCGACCTTCTCCATCATCTGCAGCGCTTCGGCATCCTTGACGAGCACACCGGCGCGCGCGCCGCGGCCGGTTCCTACCATGATCGACATTGGCGTCGCCAGGCCGAGCGCACAGGGACAGGCGATGATGAGCACGGCGATCGCATTGAGCAGGGCATGACCAAAGCGCGGCTCAGGACCGACGAAATTCCATACAATGAATGTCGCGATCGCGATCGCGACGACGAGCGGCACGAACCAGCCCGATACGCGGTCAGCAACCGCCTGGATCGGCGCGCGACTGCGCTGGGCTTCCGCGACCATCTTCACGATCCGCGCGAGCACCGTATCTGTGCCGACCGCGCGCGCCTCGATCACCAGCGTTCCCGTGCCATTGACGGTCCCGGCCGTGACAGTTGCGTCCTTCTCCTTGAGGACGGGGGCAGGTTCTCCCGTTATCATGGACTCGTCGACCGACGAGCGCCCGTCGATAACAACGCCATCGACCGGCACCGCCTCACCAGGGCGCACGCGGACATGGTCGCCGGCCATCAGTTCGGCGAGATCGACCTCCACCTCTTTGCCCTCGGCATCGATCCGCCGAGCGGTCTTCGGCGCAAGATCCATCAGCGCACGGATCGCGCGACCGGTCGCAGCCCGCGCTCGCAGCTCGAGCACCTGTCCGAGCAGGACCAGCGTCACCACGACCCCTGCCGCCTCGTAATAAACGGGCACGATCCCGTGCATCTGGAAGGAGGACGGAAATAGACCCGGCGCGACCGTGGCGACCACGCTGTAGGCGAACGCCGCGCCGACGCCGATCGCCACGAGCGTGAACATGTTGAGGTGCCACGTCGCGATCGAGGTCCAACCGCGCTGGAAGAATGGCCAGCCCGCCCACAGGACGATCGGCGCCGTCAGCGCGAGTTGCACCCAGGGCGACCAAGTCGGCGGCACGAAATCCATGCCGAGCATCTCCGCGACCATCGAGATTGCCAGCAGCGGGACGGTAAGAACAGCAGCCACCCAGGTTCTCCGGGTGAAGTCGACCAGCTCAGGATTGGGAGCATCATCAAGCGACGGCTCTTCGGGTTCGAGCGCCATGCCGCAGATCGGGCAGGTGCCCGGACCATCGCGACGAATTTCCGGGTGCATTGGGCACGTCCAGATCGCACCCGGCGCTGCGACCGCGGCCGTGTTGCCCTCGCCCGACAGATACCGCTTGGGGTCGGTGACAAACTTGGTGCGACAGCCTGCGCTACAGAAATGATAGTCCTTGCCATCATGCGAGGCATGATGAGGCGTTGCTGTCGGATCGACCTTCATGCCGCAAACCGGATCCTTGGCGCTCTTCGCGTCCGTGTCGCCGCCGTGCTTGCCGGCGCAGCAGCTGTGGGTGCCCGAATTGCTAGCAGGAACAGGGTCAGTCACAGGCTCGTCTCCTTATCGACTAATAGCAATCTGGGGTCTGACATCGTGTCAGGGTCAAGCCCGACCCACCTATTTTTTTGCTTGGCTCACACAGCGCTGCCGCCTTAGCTCGACAACAGATTGTGGATGGCCGTCGCGGCCTTAGCCGCCTGACCTGCCGCCACGGCAATTTGATCCAGCCCTTCAACCATGTCGCCGGCAGCAAACAGGCCGGCGACCGTCGTTTGCTGGTGCTCATCGACAACGATGCAACCTGCCGGGCTCAGTTCCGCGCCAGCTATTCTCGCCAGTTCCGAGCGAATTGAGGTTCCGAGGGCGACATATAGGGTGTCGAACTGGAGCAATCGGCCATCGGCCAAATGCACGAGAAGGTCTTTTTCGGTGACCGACAAATCGCCGACAGGCGCTCGCTCGACGCTTATAGCGTTCCGTGTTAGATTTGCCTCGTCAGCTTGTGAAAGCTCCGAAGCATCCTGAGTAAGCAAGGTCACGGTGTCGCTGTAGCGGCGAACGAACAGAGCCTCGGCTGCGCCATGGTCGGAGCAACCCAACACAGCCACTCGCTTGCCGCGGACCTCATAGCCGTCGCAGATCGGGCAATAGCGTATCAGTCCTTGGGCGACGCCTCGATCATGCGTTTCCTGCGCCATTCGCGGTCGATGATTTTTCACGCCTTGCGCAAGCAATATTGTCCGTGCGCTGAAAGTCTTGGCATTCGTATCGACGACGAAGCCCGTTCCGACCCGGTCGATGCGATCGACGACCCCAGTGACTAATTCGGCACCGTACTGGGCGGCATGTCGATGCATACGGACAAGCAGATTGTCGCCAGAGATACCGTCTGGAAAACCGAGGAGGTTATGTGTCGTCGGGATGCGCGAGGCGCGGCCATCGCCAGCATCGATGACCAGCGTAGAACGCAGAAACCGGGCGAGATAAGTGGCTGCTGTCAGCCCCGCGGGGCCGCCTCCGATGATTACGCAGTCGTACATGCCTGCCTTTCGCTGACCTCGCCCGTCACTGCTATTACGCGGCACGCCGCTTCTTCCCTCGAAAGCGGGCGCGCTCTTCAAAAAAAGCGGTGGGTCGCGAGGGGTAAGCTCCGTCGCTGCGTAAATTCAGATGAAGCCCATCGCCAAGCAGGATGGACTGCCCAGATGCCCACGGGTCGCAGCGTGGGGGGGGGGGGCGAGCGGATGTGGGGAAGACGGATTGGAATGACCGATTGCGCTCCATGTCGCTCGCCCCGCAACAACCACAGCTCGCAACGTCAGCGGGCGACGACACCATCATCGACGGGGGAGAGATGGAGACCTACAGCCCGTTTTCGGTTTCGATGGGCCGAGCGCTTTGGGTGATGATGCTCGTCGCTGGACCTCCGCTGATAATCATGCTGGTGGTCGGGCTCATTATCTCCATGATCCAGGCCGCGACGTCGATCAACGAACAGACCGTGAGCTTCGTCCCCAAGCTCTTGGCGTTCATCCTGTTTCTTGCTCTTTACGGGGCAACCGTTGGCGATCTTCTGATCGACTACACCCGTGACCTGCTGATGCATATTCCCGACGATATCAAATGACGCGGGCCGCTTTTCGTCCTCGGCGGCCCGCGCAAGAACTGTTCGTATACGGGGCGGAGTGCTAGCGTTGAAGAAGATCGACGTGAATGGGGGAAGGGGTTTGGCGGAATTTGAATTGCTGGCGCGGCAACTGATCCAACGATGGAAAGAAGACCCCAACGCGACGTATCAAAGCTGGTTTCTCTGGGACGAGCGCATCAAAAACTTCCGTTCGATCCGGCGTGGTCTGGCTCAGGTGGTGGCAGAGATCGAGGCCGGTCGGTTTGGCGTGGCGTATCGGGGCTCTTCGCTGGAAACGGTCGTTCATTCGGTCGCGGAGCAGAGACAGATATTCAAAGGCGCTGACCATGCGTTTCTCTGGAAGCCCAAATTGCGCATCCCTGACATTTACGAAAACCCGGCGAACCAGCGCGCTTTTGGCCGGTTGCTCGATCATTGCGCCTGCTGCGATACCGCTGAAGAGATTATCGCGGGTATCCACACCATTGATCGTTTGAACATCAAGGGGCTCGGGCCCGCGGTCGCCAATCTCCTCTATTTCCTGCACCCCACGTTGGTGCCCCCGTTCAACACGGCGATCGTCAACGGGTATAACAAGTTGACGGGCGGAAAGGTGAAGCTGGGGAGCTGGCAGCATTTTCTCGCGATGCGGTCGGGCGTTCTCGACCTGAATGAGCGGTTCCGCGATTTATTGTCCAACGATCTTGGCGCCATTGGTGGCCTGCTTTTCGACATCGGTTCGGGACGCTATCCAGTCCCGCCGCGTGACGAGGAAGACCAGTCGGTAGGATCGTGGGCGGCACGTCTCGAACAGGCCAGGGCAGAAGCGCAAACGCTCAACAAGGCCCTTCAGAAACAGGGAGAGAGCGATCGAACCCATTCGGAAATCCAGGCTTGGCTCCGCGATATAGGCCGTGCGTTGGGCTACGATATCTGGATAGCATCCAACGATCGGGGGCGACTTCACGATGGCGTGCGCTTGGGGGACGGGTGTCTTGAGAGCCTGCCAGCTTCAATTTCAACATCGATCGGCGCAGATGCCATCCGCCTTATCGATGTGCTTTGGCTCGAGCGAGGCGGCGACCGAGTCGCTGCCGCCTTCGAAGTCGAGCATTCGACGTCGATTTATTCGGGCATCGTCCGGATGCTCGACCTTGCCTTGAGCGGGAGCGAACTGCACGCCACAGCAGGACTGTTTCTTGTGGCGCCCGACGCGCGGGAGAGCGAAGTGCGGGCACAACTCGCGCGGCCCGCATTCAGCCGAATCGCAGATCTTGAGATTGCCTATCTTCCCTATGGCGAGCTCGAGCGTCACAGAGAGGCGATTTCCCGGTTCGGTTCGGGCTTGAAAGCAATCAAGGCCATATCGCGTGCTTTGCCGTAAGGCTCAATGCCTACATCCCCGAGGCAGGTGGTGCCAATAATCCCAGCCACGCAACAAGCGCGAGAATGGTGAGCGCACAGCCGCTCTCGACAATGAGACTGCGGCGAAGTGACCCAATCGCCGATGATATTTCCCCGGTTTCGATCGCATTCGCTAGCGCAGGGGTGAGGAAGAAGCGATTAGCGGCGGCCAGGAACAGCATCGCGCCGAACAGCACCAGTTTCACTGCCAGCAACACGCCGTAGAGGCTCGTAAAAAGCGCCGCCAGGTTGGACGGTCCTACCAAGATCCAACTGTTGATGAAGCCTGACAAGATGAGCAGACCCACGACGATCGACCCTACCTTTGCGAAGCCATCCAACGCCCGGTGAGACAGGTGGACATGATCGATTGCCATGCGGGCCGCTGGGCGAAAAATGAGCAGGCACAGGGCGGAGAGCGCTCCAATCCATATGCCTGCGGCCAACAGATGAGTGATGTCCGCGCCAAGATGGATCCATCCCCACAACCCTTCATCAGCTGCGCCGTGACCAGTCCAGGCCAAAGTCGCGAGAGCGATCGCTGCCGTTACTGAAACTGACCAGAGGGCGAATGCAGGGCGTCGCCACCCGACAATGGAAAAGTACAGGACCAGTAAGAGTGCTGCCACCCGAACTTGCCAGACGGTGCCGATCGCTGTGCCCGATATCAAAAGATTGACAGTGGCGCGGTCCACTTGATCGACCGGCACACCGCCCATCGAGGCCGCCAAGGCTATCATGCCCAAGATCGATAATACGATGCCGGCGAGCGCGATCGTCGCCAAGACCGAGCGAAAGCGCAGGACCGAACCGGATGCTCGCTCGGTCCCGCGTAACGTATATAGGCCGAACATCGGCAACCCGAAAAGCAGCATGAGATCGAGATAAAGCCCTAGCCTGACCGCAATCGCTATGATGTCCGGCACGCTCTTACTGGACCTTGAAGGTATAGCTGCCCTGAATGCGATGGGTGTCGGTAGAGACGACGTGATAGTCGACCTTGTAGGTTCCAACCGGCAGCGGCTTGGCAAGCGTGGCCACGAGCGTCTTGCCATCTGCAGCCACGGTCGTCGTGACGCCATTCATCTTCATCGGCCCCATCTTCATGCCGGGCATTTCGGTCATTGTCAGGTCGATCCCGGAGAACTGCGCGACCAGCGCCTCGGAAAAGACGAGCTGGATCCTCGTTGGGGATGCGCCGACGGCATTGGCTGCCGGGTTTGCGCTGTTGAGCTTGGGGTGTGCCTGAACAGCGGTAGCGGCGAGGACGGACGCCGCCATGGCGACGGCGAAAGCTGTTTTACGAAACATCGATTTCTCCATGGGCGGCGATACTGCCGACAAAGCGATTTACGCACCGCGCACCGTGACCCCTCATCCGACGGGCACGATTTCTTCGAATTCGGGGCGCCAACTGGTGTGCGCCGCAGACCTGCGCGGCAGATGAGGGGTGGAAGCTCGCCGCGCGTATGATCAAGTGGATGGGTGCGACATCACCGATCGACCGAGGGCTTTTCGGCTGGGGAGGACGCGATGGAAGATTCAAGGAAGGCATGGCTTCGGAAACACTTTCCGAGCGGCTCGTTCATCGCGGTCGCGGCGCTGATCGGTAGCGCGCTCGCCGGCATCGTTGTGTATGTCGGCGCCTATGACATCGGGGCAGATTCGCCGCACACCAGACCGGTCTATTGGCTGATAGAGCAGCTTCGTGATCGTTCGATCGCCGTCCGGGCTCGCAACGTGGGCGTCCCAGCCAACCTAGCGGACGTGAAACGGCTGCAGAGCGGCGCAGGACTTTACACCGAGATGTGCAGCGGCTGCCATCTCGCACCGGGTCTGGAAAAGTCCGAGATCAGCCAAGGCCTTTATCCCAAGGCACCCGAGCTTTTCCGGGAGCCACAGCGATCGCCAAGGGAACAATTCTGGATCATCAAGCATGGGGTCAAGCTGACTGCGATGCCGGCCTGGGGTAAAACGCATAGCGACGAATTGATCTGGGACATGGTGGCTTTCGTGCGGCAACTGCCCAAGATGACCCCGGCGCAATATCAGGCAGCACTTGCCAGTGCGCCTGAAGACCATGACGCGATGATGAAGGATATGCCTGGCATGAAAAAGATGATGCCGTAACAATGTGTCCGCCTGCCGACAGGTCGCCGTTCAGCCAAACCGACCGCGGGGCACGTAATCACTGAGGGCCGGTTGAGCGAACGGCAGAGGGGGCGGCACTCGTGCCAGCGCGCTGAACAGATAGAGATTGGGATTTGCGATGAAAACAGACTTGGATGGGCTTTTGACCCGCTTGCGCAATGAACCGGATCATCCGGGCCTGATCGGTCTGGAGGAGGCCGTGTTCCAACGCATTGCGGCATTGCCGCAGGTTTCGGCCGCTTCTCAACTCCGGTTTGGTGCAGTGGCCGCCTTTGGAGCAGTGCTGCTCGGTATCGCCAGCAACGGATTTACGCCGCCTGCCGAGGCATCGGTCACGCTCTCGCCGTTCGGGCCATCCAATCCGCTTGCCCCCTCGACGCTGCTGGTAGGCTCTCAATGAAGGCAAAGTTGATTTTTTTGGTAGCTGTCGTCGCCTTCGTCGCAGCCGTTGCGGGCGTGTTCCTTGGGCGTCACTTCTTCCCCCAGCCCAAGGCGGCCGGTGTCGAACTCCACGACGTGTTGCACAGCAAGCTCGACCTGGACGACCGTCAGAAGGCGCAGATCGAACTGCTTGAGCAGCGCTTTGCCGTGCGTCGTCGCGCGCTGGAGCTCGAACTGAGAGCGGACAACGCGCGTCTCGCGGCCGCGATCGAAGCCGAACATGGCAACGGACCGGGTGTCACGGCGGCCGTCGATCAGTCGCATCAGGCGATGGGCGAGCTGCAGAAGGAAACGCTTGGCCATATCTTCGCGATGCGCCAGATCTTGCGCCCTGATCAGGCCAAGACCTTCGATCAGGCGGTGGTACATGCGCTCACCGACGATGCACGGTGAGTCTGGATCTTCGCGCGTGCTCGGACGGTGAACTTGCGGCGCTAACGCTCGCCGGTCGGCAGCCGGCCTTCGCAGAGATCATGCATCGGCACCAGGCTGCGATATTTCGACTGGTACGCGGCCTGGTGGGGAATGCCGAGGACGCGCTAGACCTCACCCAGGACTGCTTCGTCTCCGCGTTCAGCCATCTGCGAAAATATGATGGCGCGCGGCCGCTAAGGGCTTGGCTGTCCCGGATCGCGATCAACAAATGCCGCGACTGGCGCCGCCGCCAGAAGGTGCGGCAGCTCTTCACCTTCGGTTATGCAGCGTCCGACGCCGAGATCGAACAAGTGCCGGATGATGCACCCTCCGCGCATGCCAGTGCCGACTCAAAAATGGAGATCAAACGAATGGCCGCCGCAATCAGCGCGCTACCGGTCTCGTTGCGGGAAGTTCTGTTGCTCCGCACAGTCGAAGGGCTGAATCAGTCGGAAGCGGCAACTGCGCTCTCGATAAGTGGCAAGGCGGTCGAGACGCGCCTTTACCGTGCGCGGTCGCGCCTTGCGGAAATCTTGGCCGAGGAATGAGGGGTGCGCCCCGCTCGCGCGTAAGGAGAGAGAGATACCGCGCTCGAGCGCCTTTGCGGACCCGGAGTGCTGCACGTTGAACAAGGAGATACTATGCCCCCGGTATTGAACCGCCGCGACCTTTTCCGCGGTGCCGCATTGACCGGCGGTGGTCTGGCATTGTCGGCCTGGATGCCAGCATGGGCTCAGCCCGTTTCGGCCGGGATCGTGAAGCCGCTCCCGATCGTCACCGGGAACGATATCACGCTCAAAATCGCCCATCAGATGATGATGATCGATGGCCGGGCAAGCCATGCCATTGGCATCAACGGCACGGTGCCGGCACCCCTCATCCGGCTGCGCCAGGGCCAGACGGCGCGCCTTTCGGTGATCAACGATCTCGACGAAGACAGCTCGATCCACTGGCATGGCTTACTCGTACCATTCCAGTTTGATGGCGTGCCCGGGATCAGCTTTCCCGGCATCAAGCCCAAGTCGACCTTCGTCTATGAGTTCCCGATCGTGCAGGCGGGGACCTACTGGTATCATAGCCATTCGGGGCTGCAGGAGCAGATGGGCCATTATGGGCCGATCGTCATCGATCCGGAAGGCGAGGACCCGATCCGCTCGGATCGCGAGCATGTCGTCGTGCTTTCCGACCATAGCCAGATGCACCCCCACGCGATCTTCCGGAAGCTCAAGCAGGTCGGCGGAGGCTATTTCAACTATCAGCGCCAAACGCTGGCCGGCCTGCTGGCCAAGGAAGACCAACCACTCAAGGAACGTCTTGACTGGGGCAACATGCGGATGGACCCGACCGACGTCTCCGACGTCACGGGTTCGACCTATACATACCTCGTGAACGGGCATGGGCCCCAGGATAATTGGACCGCGCTTTTCCGACCGGGCGAGCGGGTCCGACTGCGCTTCGTCAATGCCTCCGCCATGACGACATTCAATGTCCGAATTCCGGGACTCAAGCTCACCGTGGTTCAGGCTGACGGGCTCAACGTCAGGCCCGTCGAGGTTGACGAATTCCAGATCGCGGTGGCCGAGACTTACGACGTCATCGTCACACCGACTGATGATCGCGCCTATACGCTGGTCGGCGAATCCGTCGATCGGTCGGGCATGGCCCGCGCAACCTTGGCTCCGCGCGAAGGCATGGCAGCTGAAGTACCTCCGCTCCGCAAACGTCCCCTCGCTAATATGAAAGACATGGGCATGGGGGACATGGATATGGGTGGCATGCAAGGCATGGACCACTCAGCGATGGGACATGACATGTCGGCAAGCGGGGCCGCCGCGGGCGGTATGGCTGGAATGAACATGGAATCCGGGGCCTCGATGCCCGCAATGGACAAGCCGGCCGATGGTTCGATGGCGAACATGCCTGGAATGGGTGCGCCTGCCGGCGACGCGATGGGCGGCATGGCGATGGGCGGAATGGGCGGCATGAATATGCGCGACGCCAGCAAAGCCCCGCAGGTCAAGATGGGGCCTGGCGTGCAGACGATCTCTCCTATGCCGATGGATCGCACGGGAGAGCCCGGACAGGGCCTTGACGATGTCGGGCACCGTGTTCTGGTCTATCGCGATCTCATGGCGGTCGACCGCAATCCCGACGTGCGGGCACCCGACCGCGCAATGGAGATTCATCTGACCGGAAACATGGAACGCTATATGTGGTCGTTCGACGGCGTGAAGCTGAGCGACAAGCGGGAGCCGATTCCGTTTCTCGAAAATGAACGGGTGCGTGTCACGCTGGTGAACGACACGATGATGTCGCACCCGATCCATCTTCACGGACATTTTTTCGAGCTGGTCACGGGCCATGGCGAATATTCGCCGCGCAAGCACACGGTGAACGTCGCGCCGGGCGGCAAGGTGAGCTTCGATCTCACCGCCAACGCCGTCGGAGATTGGGCCTTCCACTGCCATATGCTCTACCACATGCACGCCGGGATGATGCGCGTCGTCTCTGTACGTCCCCGGGGAGAAGCCGCATGAAGTCGCTTCTTCTCCTGATCAGCGCCGCGCCGCTCGCTTTCGCAGTACCGGCGAGCGCGCAATCCATGCAGAATATGCAGGGCATGAACATGCCTGCAGCCAAGGCGCCCGCGAAGAAAAGGCCTGCAGCAAAGCCCGCTACGCCCGCCAAGCGCAAAACGTCGGCCAAGCCTGCTACCAGACCAACAGCCGCCAGGCGCGCGACACCGGCGGCGAAACCCAATGCCGCCGCCCACGACATGTCGGGAATGGGCACCATGCCCGGAATGGATATGTCGGCAAC
>NZ_AP018821.1 GCF_024349785.1 Sphingomonas bisphenolicum | reverse complement strand
AACGAATGACCCATAGGGCGAAGCGGGACGCTCGTCACCTCGCTACAGGCGGTTGCGCAGATTTAAGAAGAAAGCAGTTTCGATGGCCACCAACGCCGCCCCGATCGTCAGCACAACGCCCGCCGCTCCCTCGGGCGAAAACCGCGCGCCGCACGTGCAGGGTTTCGTTACCGGCATCGTTGGCGCGGTAGCGGTGGCCCATCTGCTCAACGATCTCATCCAGTCGGTGCTTCCGGCCATCTATCCGATGCTGAAGGCGAAATATCACCTGACGTTCGGCCAGATCGGCTGGCTGGCGATGGTCTATCAGATCACCGCCTCGCTGCTGCAGCCGTGGATCGGGCTGCACACCGACAAGTATCCCAAGCCCTGGCTGCTGCCCGCGGGCATGGCGGTGACCCTCATCGGTATCGCCGGCGTGGCGCTCGCCGGCAGTTATGAGACGTTGCTGATGGCCTCGGCCGTGATCGGCATCGGCTCGGCGACCTTTCATCCCGAAGCCTCGCGGGTGGCGCGAATGGCCTCGGGAGGCCGGTTCGGAACTGCGCAATCCTGCTTTCAGGTCGGGGGCAACAGCGGTTCCGCGCTTGGCCCTCTCATCGCCTCGGCCGTGATCCTGCCGTTCGGGCAGACCTCGGTCGGTTGGCTTGCGCTGGCCGCCATCGCCGCGATCTGGGTGCTGTTCCTCGTCACGCGCTGGCGGCTGCATCATCCGCAGGCTCGCGCTGCTTCCGCCTCGGCGGCGGCGGCCCAGCCTCTGAACAAGGCGCTGGTCGCGTGCGCGCTCGGCGTTGTGGGCGTCCTGCTATTCGCCAAGTTCATCTATATCGGCGCGTTCACCAACTACTTCACCTTCTACCTGATCGAGCGTTTCGGCCTCACGGCACGGGAGTCGCAATTCTATCTTTTCTGCTTCCTGGCGGCGGTCGCGCTCGGCACTTTTGCCGGCGGTCCGGTGGGCGACCGGATCGGACGCAAGGCGGTGATCTGGGTGTCGTTCCTGGGCGTTGCGCCCTTTGCGTTGATCCTGCCCCACGTCGGATTGACAGCGACCGCGATCCTGGCGGTCATCATCGGACTGATCCTGTCCTCGGCTTTTGCCGCGCTTGTCGTCTATGCGCAGGAGATCGTGCCCGGACGGGTCGGCATGGTCTCGGGCCTGATGTTTGGGCTCATGTTCGGGATCAGCGGTATCGGTGCGGCAGGCCTTGGCCAACTGGCCGATCACTACGGTATCGTCTGGGTCTATGGTCTGTGCGCGTGGTTGCCGTTGTTGGGCGTGGCGACGGCGCTGTTGCCAAAGCCTGACGCGAGCTAACCCGTTCCGCCCAGCGACGGGGAAGAAGTTTCTCGCCCGCCCGCCCGCTCGCGTCGGTCAGCTGCCTCCAGGGCTCCTGCATCGCCGGTCTGTTCGGTTTTCCCTGGATCGACAGCGGAGTTGGATCCGCTCAAGCGTCGAGCAGTCGCTCCAGGCCCTTGGCGACGCATTGCGCGGGCTCATCGGCCGTCATGACCTCAAGCCCCGTCGCCTCCGCGATCATAGTGCGCATCAAGGGCACGAGAGCACTGCCGCCCGTCAGCAGGATGCCCTTGTCATGGATATCCTGGCTAAGGTCGGGCGCGGTCTGCCCGAGCACGTCACGCACGACCTTCACGATCTGGGCTACGTGCTTTTCGACGACCCGGTCGAGATCGGCCATCTTGATCGCAATCGTCTTGGGGAGGCCGGTGCGCAGGCAGCGTCCGCTGACAGGTATCGCATCGCCTTGCGCGCTGCGTGAGCCCTTATGCGCGACATAGTCGAGCTTGAGCTGCTCGGACGAGCGATCGCCGATGAGGAATTTGTGCTGGAGATGGACCTGGTCGGCGAGCGCGCGATTGAGGGTGTCGCCGCCGATCCGCACTGATCCGGTCCCGCAAATCCCGCCAAGCGAGAAGACCGCGACCTCGGTCGTTCCCGCGCCGCATTCCACGATCATCGACCCGGCGGGCTCATCGACCGCGAGCCCGGCCCCGATGGCGGCGGCCAAGGGCTCGGTGAGCAGCGTGATCGGGCCGAGCCCCGCGTCGGCCGCTGCGGTGAGCATCGCTCCGCGCTCTGCCTGGGTCGCGTCGGCGGGCACGCCGATGATAGCGGCAGGCGTGCGCCAGCGGCGCCTGCCCGTGGACTTCGACAGCGCATAGCGAAGCACCCGCTTTGCCGCATCGATGTCCTGGAGCACGCCGCGGCAGAGCGGCCGCGCGATGCGCAGGGCCGCTGGCGTGCGGTCGATCATTGCGTAGGCCTCGCGGCCGGCGGCGAAGAGGCTGGTCATGCTGTGCTTGCCGGCGACACAGCAAAGCGATGGCTCGTCGAAAACGAGACCGTCGCCGCGGCGCAGGACGCGGATGTTCGCGGTCCCGAAATCGATCGCGATCTCAGGTCGCCGCTGGGGCAGGAAAGACGTCATCGGATCGTCCTACCCGTCCCTGGCTTCCTTGTCTTCCATATTGGCGTCTGGCCGGCATCAGACGGCCTGCTCCCGGTCGCGGATCGCGCCCCAGAAACCGTCGATGCAGCGCGCGAGGAGGGGCGCATCGGCATCGCTGGCGAGCACGTCCCTGAGCACCGGCGCGAGACCGTCTCCAAACAGGGCGTAATATGGTCGCGGTATCGCGAGCGGATCGGCGCGAGGGCTGCCGGCGCACGATAGCGCGGCGATGAGAAGGCCCACCAAGTCGCGGGCGGCGTGCTGGTCCGCTTCCGTCGGCGCAGGCCCGCTTGCGAGATGCTGCGCCATGGCGGTCTCTATGGCCGGACGGTGGGCGGACAGGAGGGGCCCCGTGTCTTGCGCGGGGGTTTGGCTGTTCATGAAGAAGGTCCAGTCGGTGGGCGTCCGCTGAGGGGACGCATCGTTCGGGAGGCTCGAGCGAGCCTTGGCTGTCGCACCCCGGCCGCGTGTCCCGCCTGGCTTAGAGGCAGGCCCGCGCCGAGGGGTGCAGGCGCGTCATGAGGGTGCCGCCGTGCGCTGCGAACCGGAGAAAGGCTGGAAGGCCGCTCATCCGCCGAGCGTAGCACGCATCGCGGGGTGCGCAAATGACAGGGCGTTCGCCACCGAGCCGCGCGGCGGATGCTGGGCCGTCCAGTGGCCCTGGCCTCGAGGCTATGGGCGGCGATGACAGGTTCGAGAAATGCGCCGCGCCGCTACGGCTAATGGTCTGTTAAGCCCCTTGGCTCAGACATTGGAAACCCTGTCCGATCACTATCGGCTCCTCCAAATCGCGGGAGAGCTAGGATGATCGAAGGGCAGAAAATTCGCCCCGCGCGGGTGATCGGGCCGCTGGGTGAGCCGCTGAGCCTCGAGACGTTGCCGCCGCCGGACACGTCGCGCTGGGTCGTCAGACGTAAGGCCGAAGTCGTCGCGGCGGTCAATGGCGGGCTGCTCACGATCGGTGAGGTGTGCGACCGTTATGACCTGACGCTTGAGGAGTTCGCCGGCTGGCAGCGCGCGGTCGACCGCTCCGGTTTGCCGGGCCTGCGCGTGACGCGGATCCAGCACTATCGTGAGCTCTACGAACGGCAGTCGCGCTACTGAAGCTTGCCGGCGAAGCATCGGCGTCCGAAGAATGCGATCCGGAAAACGGCTGGCAGCATGCCCCTGGTTCTCGCTGCGGCTTCGGGGGCCGCTTGCGCGGGCCCCCGTCAGCGGCAGGTCAATTGCCTTGGGTGGCCGCCTTGTGCTGGAGCCGGCTCGCTTCATGGCGGGCATGATGGGCCTTGTGGGCTGTCGCCCGGGGCGCCTGCGAGGGGTTGATGCATTCGTCGGTAATCGTCTTCGAACACAGCGGATAGTCGCCCGCCGGTTCGGCGGCATTTGCAGCACTTACGCCGCCGATCGCGAGGACGGCGGCAAGCATGAAGGTCTTCATCGTCCTGGTCCTTCTTCCAACGAGCGCAGCGGGATTGCAATGCGACTCGCGAAGACGATACTAGGTTCGACAACCGGGCAATTCACGTTAACCATTTGTCATGGAACCAAAAGGTGAAGCTGACCTGCTTTACTTCTTGCGACAGAAGTCTCTACTGAACCGGT
This sequence comes from Sphingomonas bisphenolicum, assembly GCF_024349785.1. Lineage (NCBI taxonomy): Bacteria > Pseudomonadati > Pseudomonadota > Alphaproteobacteria > Sphingomonadales > Sphingomonadaceae > Sphingomonas > Sphingomonas bisphenolicum. The sequence continues at coordinate 259,247 of NZ_AP018821.1, read as the reverse complement.
CGATGTCGCCGGTCACAGTCGAGCGCACATCCAGGCGCCGTTGCTTCAGACAACCGTGGGGAATGGCGGCCTGATTCCAGCGCGCTAAGTGGATACGCGCCCGCTTCGCTCAAGCTTGCCCCAGCCAACCCATGGCCCGCGGACGGCGTTGACCATCGCGCGGATGACGACGCCGTACATGAGTTGGCGATAGACGATGCGCTGCGCGACCAGGAGCAATGCCGGATAGCGCTTCTCGCGCCGCTCGAGCCGATAGGCGATCCAGCCGCACAGGACATCGATGGCGGTGAACAGGATCCAGTAAACCGCCATGCGCAGCACGTCGCTCTGGGTCTGCGCCCAGCCGTGCTGGCTCACCCGAAGGATTGTCGTGAGGAGGCTGACGACCAGCGCCAGGTCGATAAGCGGCGAGATCACCGCGAAACCGATCTGGAACACCCAGGCCTGCGGCACGCCGACATAGGCGAGACCGGCCGGGCGGCCCGTTTTCCAGACGGCGCGGTGCTTCCACAGGCATTGCAGCGTGCCGAAGGCCCAGCGGAATCGTTGCTTGACGAGCGCACGGAAGCTTTCGGGGGCCTCGGTCCAGGCGATCGCATCGGTATCATAGGTGACCCGCCAGCCGTGACGCTGGATGGCGATGGTCAGGTCCTGGTCCTCGGCCAGCGTGTCGGTCGGGTAGCCGCCGACGTCCGCGAGCGCCGTCTTGCGCCAGGCGCCGACGGCGCCGGGTACAACCATGATGGCATCGAACTGCGCGAGCGCGCGGCGCTCCAGGTTCTGGGCCGTCACATATTCGATGGCCTGCCAGCGTGTCACGAGATTGATCCGGTTGCCGACCTTCGCATTGCCGGCGACGGCGCCAATCGCGGGATCGGCGAACCAGCGCGCCAGGCGCGCGATGGTTTCGGGCTCAAATTGCGTGTCTGCATCGAGCGCGATGATGACCTCGCCGTGGGCGAGTTCCAGGCCGCGATTGAGGGCGCGTGCCTTGCCGCCATTTTCAAGGGTGAGAAGGCGCACGCGCGGTTCGTCCGAGAAGGCCTGTCGGACGATTGCGCTGGTCGCGTCTGTCGACCCGTCGTCGATGACGATAACCTCGACCTCAACCTGCGTGCTCGCAAGGACCCGGCGCACGGAAGGCTCGATCACCATGGCCTCGTTGAAGGCGGGGATGAGCACCGAGACGAAGCGTCCCGGGACGATGGCGGGCGGCTGGGGCGCGCGGTGCGGACGCGATGCCCTGACAGCCAGAATAGCGAGCATGATGGCACGGGCGAGACCCAGGAAGCCGTTCTCGATGAGCGCTTTGGCGTCGCGGCCGGTGAGTTCGTTTTGAGTGGCGGATGGCATGGCGATTTCGCAGGGGACATCCCAGATGGAGCCGGTATCGGAGAAACGTGCCCCGTCGCCCTTGAGCCTGGCATATTCCGAAATGCGTTCCCGGCGGCTTTCCTTGACCTCCTTGAGGAGCGCGAGATCGATGCCGGCCTCATCGACCACATAGCCGCTGGAGTCCGAGCAGGCGACGACCTTTCCCCCGAATTCGGTGATCTTCTCGGCGGTGTAGATGGCGACATTACCCGAGCCCGACACCACCACGCGGCGATTTTCGAAGGTGAGCTGCTTGGTCGCGAGCATGCGTTCGACGAAGTACACCGCGCCGTAGCCGGTTGCTTCGGTCCGCGCGCGGGAGCCGCCGTAGACCAGGCCCTTTCCGGTAAGGACACCGGCTTCGTAGCGATTGGTCAGGCGCTTGTACTGACCGAACAGATAGCCGATTTCCCGGCCGCCCACGCCGATGTCGCCGGCGGGGACGTCGGTATATTCGCCCAGGTGCCGGTGAAGCTCGGTCATGTAGGACTGGCAGAAGCGCATGATCTCGCCGTCCGATCGGCCGCGCGGATCGAAGTCGGAGCCGCCCTTGCCGCCACCGATCGGAAGGCCGGTGAGCGCGTTCTTGAACGTCTGCTCGAAGCCGAGAAATTTGATGATGCCGACGTTCACCGACGGATGGAAGCGCAGGCCGCCCTTATAGGGGCCGAGTGCCGAGTTGAACTGTACGCGAAAGCCGCGGTTGATGTGGACCTGGCCCCGGTCGTCGACCCAGGGGACGCGGAAGATGATCTGGCGCTCGGGCTCGCAGATCCGCTCGATGAGGGCGTTCTCGAGATAGCTGGGATATTTCGCGACGACGCGGCCCAGACTTTCGAGGACCTCGGTCACGACCTGGTGAAATTCGAGCTCTCCTGCATTCCGGCGCAGGACCTGATCGAGCACGGGCTCGAGCTTCTCATCGATCTTCGACATGATTTCTCCCAAGGGCGAACACCCTCAAGCGCTTAATGCGAGGCTGTACGAAAGGCCATCGTGGTGTCTTCGGTGAGAGGGGTGGGGGTGGCAGGGGCGCTCTTCGCGCGGATGCCGTCGGCTAGCAGGTCATTGGGGGCATCGCCTTGGCTCAGGCGTTCGGCTTGCCGGCGAGTGCTGCGCAGATGGCGCTGGGGGTCCATCCGGTTTCGGTCGCGGTTTGCACGATCGTATTATAGGTAAGATCCTTGAAATCGGCGACTATGCGCGCACACTCCTCGTTGAACCAGGGATCGAGCTCCTCCATATATTCCCCGAGTGCCGCTTTCACGAGCAGCATATTGACCGAAAGGGAGAAGGCTAGGCCCTCCGGCCTTTGGTGCTCGTTCCAGACGGCGATGAGAGGCATGTCTGCCTGGGCCGCTTTGAAAGCCTTCTCAGACTGCAGATCGGAGCGGTAGACCGGCTTCAGGCCGTGGACGTCGGCCAGATGATTGAGCGTTGCCTGGCGGAAAGCCGCTCGAATTTCGTCATCGGAGATGACCAGGGCGGCTGTCTTCGTTTGCCCGGGCAGCTTCACCACCTTCGGGACGGAGCACTGCGCATTTGCTGCTTCAGCCGTTTGAACATGCGCAATGCTCCGGGTTGTGTGGTCCAATGCAAGTTACAGCAGGGCTGCCTGAGAGGAAAAGCTTTCAATTGTCGCAGCTCGGTGTTCGTGCAGATTGCGCTTGATTGATGAAGGTCCCGACATGCTATCGTTGCAGGTGGCCATTTCGGCGACGCAATACGGTCGACGATCTGCGGCGAGCGCCTAGGCCGGGACTGACTATATCGACTTTGCCGGGTGGGGGGCCTTCGCTTCCTCGCCGCCGGCGGCGCCACGATCGATGATGAAAATGCCATTCTCCAACCTGGCAGCCCTGCGCATAGCCTGCCATGTTCCGTATTTGGCTTTGACGTAACGCGCCAATTTCATAGATTTGTCGGTGTTTACACGCATTCAGGCCTCCAGTGCAGGAGCAGTGCGCGCGGCGCCCGGCTAGGTAACACAGTCATTAGCTAAGCGGCAGCGGCTCGCGGCTTACCTTCGCGATGGTGAGCAGCCGTTCATGTCCATCGCGATCGGGCCAGAGAATGGATTGTCCGGCGCGCAGGCCGATGAGCCCGGCACCGACCGGTGTAAGGATGGATATACGTCCTTCGGCGATGTCGGCGTCTTTGGGATAGACGAGCTGGTAGCGATGCTCCTTACCACTCGCCGCGTCCGTGAACTGGACCACGCTGTGCATCGTGACAATGTCGCCCGGAATCCTCTCAGCTTTGTGGATGGTGGCGCGTCCCAGTTCCTCCAGCAGCAACTGGCTGACCTGGGGCAGGCGGCTGGCGGCGCTGGTGGCCAGATCGGCCAGGATATCGGCTTCGCTGTCGATCATATGGATGGGCGGCCGGCGGGCCGCTTTGGTCTTGGTCATGGCTATGGCTTTCCGGAATAGAGACAAGGCGCACCAATCCAAGTGGTGCGTCACATTGTACTGATCGAGCCCCGGGCTCGGGGCAGGATGCGCCGGAACCCGGGGCTAAATGCCCGCGAGAAGCTGTCCCCCGTGGTGGCGGAACCGGAAGTGATGACGCAGCATCTGCATCGGGTGATGATGTCCCCCTTGTGCCCCCAAGTCAAACCCGATGCCAAGCCATCCGCCGAGATGCCGCTCGCCGGCCTTGCGCGTAGCACGGCGCATGGGCAACGTGCGCGGAGGGGGAAAGCCGATCGCAACCGTAAGTGACCCAGACCGCAGCCCAGCTGCCTTGTCCGAGCGCGCCAGTCTTTTGGCGGCGTTGCCGCCGCGCGCCCATATCGAGCGCATCGCAAGTCGGAAGATCAAGGGTTTCTGCGGAACGATCGACGAGGACGGCGTCTATTACGACCCCGTCCACAAGCAGAACCAGAGCCTTTCCCAGCACATCATCGCGGACTATCACGGCCGCTTCCTGATCGAACTCATCCAGAACGGGCACGACGCCCATGACCGGGCGCGACGGGATGGAGAGATCGCTGTCCTGCTCGCGGGTGATGAAGGCGACAGCGGCACGCTTTACGTCGCCAATCGAGGGCAACCTTTTGCGTCCAGGAATGTCGACGCGCTTTGCGAAATGGGTTTGTCGAGCAAGCCGCCGGGCGAGGCGGTCGGCAACAAGGGCCTCGGCTTTCGCAGTGTCCGGCACGTCAGCGATATTCCGCAAATCTATTCGCGCCTGACCGAGGACAGTCCGGGTGATCTCTTCGACGGCTATCGCTTCACCTTCGCCCGCGGCAGCGAACTTGATCCGCTGCTTCCCGACGAGGCCACGCGGGCGCTCGCGCGCACCGACCTTCCAGCCTTTTACATCCCTCGCTGGCTGGACCAGACGCCGGACACGGTGAAGGAATTCGCGCGCAAGGGATTCTCGAGCGTGATCCGATTGCCGCTGCGCAACCAGGCTGCCCTCGATGTGGTTCGCGCCGAGATATTGGGCCTGGCCAAGGCCGAAGCGCCGATGCTGCTGTTCCTGCGCCGAATTGCGACGCTGCGCGCAGAAATCCAGGGTGACCGGATCAAGGAGGACGCGCTCGACCTGAAACTCTCCCGGAGCGAGACGCCGCTCGAAGACGATCAAGGTCCAGCTTTGGTCGATTTGGGCGAAAACGACTCCTTCTGGGTCGCCCGGGCGGAAATCCCCGAGAGCGACATGCAGGCGGCGGTTGCAGAGGGCCTTGAAAGTGGCGCACTTCCGGAGAGCTGGAAGGGGTGGAAAGGCAGCGGCGAGGTAGCGGTTGCTGTCCCGATCGGCGAGACGATGCCGGACTTTCACCCTCGTCTTTACACCTTCTTGCCAATGGGGCGCGGCGCCACGTCTCCGTTCCGCGGCCATTTGCACGGCAGCTTTTTTCCGAGTTCGAACCGGACGAGCCTCGACCCTGCCGTGCGGGTCAATGCCCTGGTGCTCGATCATGCGGTAAAGCTAGCGTCCGCGACGGCGGCCTGGCTGGAGCGACATGGCTCTGCGCAAATGGAAGCGAAGGTCCCCCTCCTCACCGCTGTGCGGGCGGCTGTCGACCTCTTGCTCTGGAATACGCCGACGAGCCTACTGCAGGGCGAGAGCGATGGCGAGGGCGAGGAGGCGATTGACCTCGGCACCGCGATGACCGCTGCGATTGTTCGGCAGTGGGGGGCGTCCTCGCTGGCGGATGCGGACTTCGTTCCATGCCTGGCCGATTGGACCGGGGATGCGCTCGCCCGGCCCCCCTTCGGGCCGGTTGCCTTTGTCAGTCCGGCGGGCTCGCGCCGTGTGCAGGGCGCCGACACGTCCTTCTCGCTCGACGTGATCGCGCGGCACGGGCAGTCCGCGGGCCTCGCGCCCTTCTGGCCGGGGCTTGGCGAGCAGCGCAGCGAGAAGTTGGCGCTGTTTCTGCGCAGCCATGCCGGCGGCCATTTCAAGGATCGCATGACCGCATCGGAGCGGGCCATCATTGTCGAGGGGCTGGCGAGGGCGATCGCGAAGCCGCGCAGGCCTGATTGGACGCGTTGGACCGCCTTTTACCGCGACCTGTCCGACTTCATGGGAGGCGATGCCTCGACACTGGCGGGCAAGGCGATTCTGATTTGCCAGGATGGCTCGCTGCGCGCCACGCGATCGCAAGCGCGACCCGAGCCGTCGCGGGGGGAGACGCCCAAGCGCCGGACGCGCCGCGCGCCGCGCGAAGCTTCGGTGTTTGTGCCGCCACGGCGCGGCGATGCCGAAGACAGCATTGGCGAGGATTTCTATCCGCCAGCCCCGCTGCGCGAATTCTTCGCCTTCCTGCACGACAGACTGCCCTGGTATGGGGAGCTCGCCGCCGCTCGTCAGTTCCTGGAGAAGGATCTGGCGACGGCATTCGAAAGCGAGGCGCTGCTCACCCGCATTTCGCAGATTCTCGAGCGGGACGAGACGAAGAAGGTCAGGGCAGCGGGACTGCGCTGGGCCTTTGCCATCTGGCGCCGCTCGGTTGCGATCAAGCGAGCCGTCACGCTGTCTTCCGCTTATCGCCTCTTCGTGCCGACGATCGATGGCGAATTCATCCGCGCGTCGGAGGCGGTCTTCTCCTCGGCCTGGCCCGACCGCACCCTTGGCTATGACCTGCAGCAATTTCTCGAGCTCGCGCCTGCGGGATCCGCCGATCTGGACGAGGTGCGCGCCCGCCGGCTGGCCGCGCCGTCCGCCGCCGTGTTTGGAACGCGGTTCGTGGACGACTGGACGGATTTTCTGATCGGGATTGGGGTGCAGCGAGGCCTCGAGCCGCGGACGAAGGAGCTTCAGCATTATGTCAGCGCCGGACGGGTGACGAGCTTCGATTTCCTCAAGGATCTCGGGCTCCCTGACAGTTTCGGATCTCTGTTGAAAAAGGACATCGCGACCCGGCCGGGAGTTTCGCTTGGGCTGCCTACATCGACCGATTATGATGTCGGGGCGCTGTGGTGGATGCCAGGGCAAGCAGATGTCGACGCCTTCAGCGACGAGGCGCTCGACGCCTATGCCAAGCTCGTTCTTGCCTGGATCGGGCGTGCTGTGCACCGGCATCTCTGGATGCCGGTCAAGCATCGCTACAATCATCGCTCGGACAATCGCGATTGGCCCACGCCGCTAGCGGCTTTCCTGCGATCCGCCGCATGGCTGCCCTGCGAAGAGCCGGGCGCCGACGGGCTCAAGCGGTCGCGGCAGGAAGGCGCCAAGGTCTGGCTTGCGCGCGGAAGTGATCGCTTCCCGCCGTTTCTTCGCCGCCTCTCCTACAAGGCCGCCCGAGCGCTGGACCGAACGCCCGACGCCGTCGTCGATACCCTGCGTAAGCATGCCGGGCTCAAGACCTTCAATGCGCCCGACACGTTGCTCGAACAGGCAGGCTTTCTGGCCGAACAATTCGCCCAAGGCTGCGTCCGCCGGTTTCACGAACGCGAGCTCGTCAACATCTATGCGCGCTGCTGGGCCCGGCTTGTTGAGAAATATGGGGCGCAAGATACGACCGTGCCGCCGGGAAAGCCGCCCGCGGCGCTCTTGGTGCGCAGGCGCGGTCAGCTCGGCGTTGCGACGGTGGCGGCCGGTGCCGCCGAGACGATCTATGTTCGAGACAGCACGGATCTGATCGCGACGAGCCTGGTCGAGGTGCTGGGCGATCCGCTGCTCGACGTCCGCGGGGCCGAGCCGGAGCGCGTGGGCGTGCTCCTTCACAAGCTGTACGGCGACGTCGTGCGGCGAACCTCGCAGCTCGCTTACGCGATCGAGGTCGATGGATCGCCTCTCGAAGAACTGGGCCTGGGCCCCAAGTTGGTAAGCTGCTGCCCCTGGCTCCGCTTGATGCTCGCCGTGGCGCTCGAGGCCCTCGACAGTGTCGATCTCAATCGCTTGCCGGCGGACCGTGCCGCCATTCTGCAAACGCTGGACCGGCTCGAGCTTCATCAGACCGCCGCGCTTCGCTTCCTGCTGAACGGCCAGGATGTGACGCCGCCCACTGCGCGCGGAGCCTATCAGTTCGAGCGGGCCGAGGGCGAGCCACTGCTTGTGGTCATGGGAACCGGCCCGCTCGACTGGGGCAAGATCGAAGCGGCGTTGCCGGCGATCGGCGAGGCTATCCGGCATCCGGCCGTTGTCCCTCACATGAAGCTGCTGGCTCGCCAGTTGCTGCTCGACGATGTGGCGGTCGACGATCAGCCTTCAGGTCAGGGGGACCTTCTGCGTCTGTGCCGCGCGCTGGAACTCACCGAACAGGCGGGCGAAGCCGCGCGCGACGCGCTGGGCGAACGGCTGGACCGGTTGGCGCCCTGGTTTCGTGCGGTGGTCTTCCACCATGGCGGGGAAAGCGCATTCGAGACCTGGATGCGAGACGAGGCTGCCGCGCTGGAGGATGCGGGCGTAGCGACCGAGCAGTTGCGATCCCTGTTGCCTGCGGTGAGCAGCGTGGACGAGATCGTGGCGGCGGCCAGGGCTTCGCTTTCGACAGGGGAGCTGCGCGAACGGCTGGGCCTGGAGTTCGGGAGCTTCAATGCCAGCCTGGTTGCGACGGGAAGCGCGCCGGACGTCGACCCGGAGGGCCAGCAGCAGCAGCTCGACTTCTACGTGGCGGACAATCGCATTCTGATCGTCGACGCGCTTCGCAATCTGACAGCGCCGACGCTGCTCGCGTTCACGCCTGATCCGCGCTACAAGACGGCCCTCGAAGCCTTGGGCGCCCTCAAGCCCGATCCCGACTGGCTCCTACGATATGAGCGGATACCCGAGCCACTCCTGGCCGCTCATGTGGCGGCATGGCTGGCAGCGACAGGCGCGCCGGCACTCGGCGAGAATCCGGAAGGGCTGGGCGATCTCGCGGCCGTTCGCACCGGCAACGCCACTATCCTGCGTCAGGTAGCTCGTACAGCGCCGCCGCTGGTGCGCGCCTGGGGCGTGCGGCATTCTGTTTCGGTTGGTGACCTGTGGCGCGACGCCGGGCAGGTGGAGACGGAGCTTCGCCGCAGGCTCGATGATGCGGGCGCGTTCGACTGCCGCCAGTGGGATGAAAGCGAACTCCTCATGTGGCTGGAAAAGCTCGGCGCCTGGCCCTCCGGCATGAAACATAGTCTCGACCGAGTGGTGTTGGGCGTCCCCGAAACCGACATTGAAGCGGCGGCGCAAAAGGCGCGGGAGGAGCGGGAGCGACGCAGTCGCGAAGCGCGATCGGTGCGGCTCAATGGGACGCTGCGCGACCCGCTCGATGTGGACTGGCTCAGCCTGTCCGCCGAGTTGGCCGGCAGCCTGTCAAAGAAGCTTCTGAACCGGCCGATCGGCAGCTTTGCACAGCTGTCCGCTGGTGGCGGCGGCCGCAGCTGGCGCTGGGGATCCGGATCCGGCGGCGGAGGCGGTGGCGGCGCCTACAGCGGGATACCGCAAGAGAAGAAGGACATGATCGGCCGGCTGGGCGAGCTCACGGTCTATCATTGGCTGAAGGCTCGGCAGCCTGGTCAGGATATCGACCGGTGCTGGGTGTCGGGTAATTCCGGGGCCTTCGTCGGCCAGGAAGGACGGGACAATCTTGGCTATGATTTCCGGATCAGCTTCAACAAGCAGGTCTGGTATATCGAGGTGAAGGCGAGCACCGAAGACCCTTGCCAGTTCGAGATGGGAGAGACCGAGGTACGGTGGGCGCGGGACGTAGCCCGCTCTCGCGCGGCCGACCGCTATGTGATCGCCTATGTGGCCAATGTGGGTCAAGCCGGCGCCACGACCATCGACATCCTGCCCAACCCGCTAGGCCCTGAGGCCGACGGTGTGGTGAACATCGCGGGCGATAGCATTCGCTACACGTTCGACCGCCGACGCTAGGAAAGGAAGCGGCTTATGACGTCTGATGGGATGGAGTAAGGTTCGACACGGATCGAGTCTGCTCAGAACCCCTTTCTGAACTCGGTCTGCCGGTCGCGAGGGCGACCTTGCGGCCGGCCTTCGCATCTCATGGATCTGCGCCCGCCTTTGCGTCGTCGTGCACGGCGGCCTTGTTTTTGCGTGATCAGGCCCCATATCTTGCCTGCTACAGTCGCAAATAGACGGTCTTTCGGTGCTTTGCGGCTCTGCTCTTCCTTCTTTCCCTGCCCCTCGCAGCACGAGGGTTTCCGATGTCCGGGAGCCCGCTTCTAGAAGGATATCTCGCATGAGCACCATCACCGGCACCGTCAAGTTCTTCAATGCCGACAAGGGCTATGGCTTCATCGCCCCCGAAACCGGCGGACAGGATGCGTTCGTCCACATCTCGGCTGTCGAGCGCGCGGGCTTCAACACGCTCAGCCAGAACCAGCGCCTCAGCTATGAACTGGAAACCGACCGCCGCGGCAAGACGAGCGCGGTCAACCTGCAGACGCAGGACTGACACACAAGGAGGGCGGCATGAAGAGGGCATAGCGTGAAAGGTACGCCAGACAACGCTAAGGGAGAACAGTGCAGGAACGGCAGTGTGATGGCGGTCAACAGCGGAGATCGATGATACCCAGTTCGTTCCACATCCACGTAAAATCATAGGTAGCCATCGGATCGCCCGCACCGGATTTTGCCGAACCATTCTCTATATATTTGAGCCAGTCGGCGACTTTCGGTCGGCCTGCCTTGGTGCGGGCCAGAGCGCGTGGTGACTTGTTACCAAGCGCAGGCACCGGCTCGTCAAGCGTTTTCACATATTCACGGGTCAGCATGTCGTGAACGATGCGCTTCATTTCGTCCGGCGGGATATCGAGCGGCTCTTCCAGCGGAGCGCGTGCGGCATCATCGGCCATGAACTGGGCCATAGTCCGGATTTCGGTCATGGGTGCGCTCACGCAATCACCAAGCCATTCGCCTATTTGCGCAATCGCCTGCTCCGCGCGGGCGGCGCTGTTGACCTCTACGATCAGTTTGCGTCCCGCCAACTCGACATTGGCAAAAACGGGTGTGCCGTCCTCCATAGTTGTCACAAAAGCCTGCCCGCTTTTGGTCGTTCGTGGTTTCCTCTTCTTCGTCACCGGCGCCAACCAGTTCCAGAAACTGTCGCTGGCAGGTTCAAGCCAGGAGGCTGCGTCCAGCCTTCTAGACACGCTCTTGCCGATTACGCCCTTTGCCAGGGGGAAGACGATCCGGTGGAACACAAGATCATCGCCATCGGCGTTAATCATATCCGGAGTGCTGCCGGGCATCGCCTTGCCCAGGCAATCGAGAAGCCACATATTTGTGAACATCGGTCCAGATGCCCGCAGGAGAGCGTCCTGGTCGAGTGGGTCCAATCCGACAGTGTCCTGTGCATCGTCCGCAAGTCGAGAAAATGCGCCGATTACGCGCGCGGCGCCATCAGCGCTGAACGGCAACAGCGCTCCGGAAATGCCGTAGCGACCGTTCACGTCAACAATTCTGGCTGCGACCTTGTCCCAGTTGACGAGGGTCTGGGTTGCGCCGTGTTCCCGCACCGTCACCGGGGAAGCGTCGCGCAGCAGATCGCGCAAGGTCATTGACTGGCCGGGGACGACTTCGCTGACCTCATAGAGCGACATGACCGTATCGCGTAGCGCGCGCATGTAGGCTTTGTTCGGCGCCTTTTCGTTCCAACCCCGGCGCTTGAGATAGTCATCGACCAGATTGCCACCGTCCGGTTCCATTTCCTGCGTGAGCAGATCTTCAAAGGCGCAGCCCCATAGCGGCCCTTGCCAGTGATCACCGATGATTTCGAATATGGCGTCAGGCTCAAGTCCGGTTGCCTCGCACGCCGGACCGAGGTGCGCGGACAGCATTTCGGCCATCGCTTCATCCCAGGGCTTACGATCCGCGTATTTCATCAGGCCCGAAAGATCATGGGCGGATTTCGGTCTGGACATTCAGGCGGGCCTTTCCACGCCGAGACGGCGCATTTCGCGATATATGGTTGATCGACCGATACCGAGTTGTCGTGCAGCCTCTGTCGGGGAGATGCGAGCTTCGACCAGCTTGATCGCGGCATACACCTTGGCCATGTCGAGCGGCTGACGGCCAGGTTGCTTGCCCTTGGCACGGGCAGCCGCGATGCCGTCCCTGGTCCGCTCGGAGATCAGACGTCGCTCGAAATGGGCGATCGCGCCGAACACATGGAAGATGAGTTCGCCGGCGGCCGATGAGGTATCGATCTTCTCCTCCAGGCTCAAGAGCGCGATGCCCTGCCCGTGCAGCGTCTCGACCGTGGTGAGCAGTTCGCTGAGCGAGCGCCCGAGCCGATCGAGCCGGACCACCGCCAGCGTGTCGCCCTTGCGGGCATAGGCGATCAGGTCGGCGAGACCGGGCCGCTCCATGCTCTTGCCCGACATGACATCAGTGAACAGCTTTATCGCACCGGCCTTCTCCAGACGCATGATCTGGCCTGCGACATCCTGGTCGCCTGTGCTGACGCGGGCATAGCCCAGAATATCGCCCATGCCATGCGTCTCCAAAATGGTCGTTCTCTGGACGCTATGAAGGGCGACCGCTTTGCCCAATCCATGTCCGTCCACATACTATGTCTCTTTACTCATGGCTGTCCATAGGCACAGATGACCTTTTGTGGACGGGAATCGGCATGACGAAGCGCAAGCATCAACTCCTGACCGAGAGCGAGCGCGACCAGATCCTCGCCATCCCGACTGATCGCGACCACTTGGCACGGCTCTACACCTTCGAGCCTTCGGATATCGAGATCATCGGCGCGCGACGGGAGCAACGGAACCAGTTGGGCGTCGCGCTGCAACTCGCGCTCTTGCGGCACCCGGGCATCACGCTTGCGCAGTTGATACAGGACAGGGGAGCGATACCCCATGATCTCGCCGCCTTCGTCGCGGAGCAACTTGGACTGCACGTAACCGACCTGGCCAACTATGCGGCGCGAGATCAGACAATGACGGATCATGCCCGTGTGTTGGCGGTGCGCTTGGGACTTCGGGGGGCGACCCGCGCCGATATTCCCTTCATGATCGAAGCGGCCGCGAAAACGGCATGGGCGACCGACAAGGGGATGACGATCGCGACCGGCGTCGCCACCGCCCTTCGCGAGGTCCGGATTCTGTTGCCGTCCATCTCCACCATCGAACGCGCCAGCAGCGCGGGACGTGCGCGTGCCCGTAAGCAGGCCGCCTATGCCCTGATCGCCGATCTCAGCGCCGAACAGGTCCACGCCCTCGACCAGCTCTTTGACGACGCCGACGGCATGAGCCAGCTTGCTTTGCTCAAGACCATTCCCGTCGCGGCCAAACCCGATCACATCCGCCAGATTCTCGACCGCCTGTGGCAAGTGCGGAAGATCGGCATTTCTCCCGACGTAGCTGGCCGCATCCATGGGGACCGATTTCGGCAATATGTCAGGGAAGGCCGCGCTTCGCCTGCCTATATGATCGAGCGATATATCCCCTCCCGCCGGCGCGCCACGCTTGTTGCTTTCCTGCTCGACCTCGAAGAACGGCTGACTGACAGCGCTCTGGAGATGGCGGACAAGCTGATCGGCAGCATCTTCACCCGCGCGAAGAACGCCCAGGCGCGCAGCTATGCCACCACGTCGAAGAACGTCGCGCGGCTGATGCTGATCTTTCGCAGGACGATCGACGCACTCACCGATGCAGTCGATACCGGCGAAGATCCGATAGAGGCCCTGGACGCTTCGGTCGGGTAGAACACCCTCCTGAAGGCCAGACCAGAAGTAGCGACGATCGCGGAAACCGCGAGCCTCGACCCGTTGACGGTCGCGGCCGATCGCTATGCGACGTTGCGTAAGTTCGCCCCTGATCTGCTTGAAGCGCTCCAGTTCAGGGCGGGAAAGGGCAGCGCGAAGACGATCGCCGCTGTCGAGATGCTGCGCGACCTCAACAGGTCGGGCAAACGCGATCTGCCTCCCGACGCTCCGATGCCCTTCCGCAAGGAATGGCGGAAAATCGTTGTTGGCGATGACGGCAAGATCAACCGGAGGCTTTGGGAGATCGCAACGATCGCGCATCTGCGCAACAAATTGCGGTCCGGGGATGTCTGGGTGGAGCGATCGGCGGGATACCGCCGGTTCGACAGCTACCTGCTCAGCGATCCGAAGGCCAAGCCGATCGTATCGGCTCTTGGCCTGCCACCCACAGCCAGCGAATGGCTCGAACAGCGGGGCCGCGAACTGGACTGGCGGCTGAAGAAATTCGCCCAGCGCCTGAAGCGCGACGCTCTGGAAGGTGTGCGGTTCCGCGACGGCCGCCTCCAGATATCGCCGATACGCACGATCGCGACACCCGATGCCGAAGTACTGGCTGACCGGCTCGATGCCATGATGCCACGCATCCGCATCACCGAGCTGCTGCATGAGGTGGCGCAGGAAACCGGCTTTCTCGCAGCGTTCACCAACCTGCGCACCGGCGAGGCGTGCCCCAATGAAAACGCGCTGCTCGCCACGATCCTCGCCGACGCAACCAATCTCGGCCTGTCGCGCATGGCGGCCGCGAGCCAGGGCGTCACGCGCGATCAGCTCCTGTGGACCCATGACGCCTATATCCGCGATGACAGCTACCGAGCGGCGCTGGCCGTCCTCATCAACGCGCACCACCGCCTGCCATTTTCGCGGGTCTGGGGCGACGGCGCCACGTCCAGCTCCGCATGGTTCCCGACTGACCGAAGCGCTTCCACGACGACGCTCGTCAGCGCGAGGCCGAATGGAGCTTTCGATACGGCGCCAATATAGGACATCCGATCAAGTCTTTCCTCCTGCTCGCGGCAGGGTGACTAACCTGCCTCTATAGCTCTATAATGCTCCCAAGCAGCCGCCTGGGCTCTGTTGCAAAGATTGGCGGCAGTCAGAGGTAGGCTGTCGCTCTGCGCCGATCAGGCGGCTGCTGCGAAATGGTGGTTGAGCATGCCCATGGCCTCCGTCAGCGCCGAGGGCCCAATGCCAAAAGCTCTCTCCACAAGGCGCACCTCGCCCCTGATGCCGGGCTGCAGGCACCAGGGGCGAGCCTGTCCTTTGCGCAGGGCTCGCATGACTTCGAATCCCTTGATCGTGGCATAGGCCGTGGGGATCGATTTGAAACCGCGCACCGGCTTGATCAGTATCTTGAGCTTTCCGTGATCGGCCTCGATCACGTTATTGAGATACTTCACCTGCCGGTGGGCCGTCTCCCGGTCCAGCTTTCCTTCGCGCTTCAATTCGGTGATCGCTGCACCATAGCTCGGCGCTTTGTCGGTATTGAGCGTGGCAGGCTTTTCCCAGTGCTTCAGGCCTCGCAGGGCCTTGCCCAGGAACCGCTTCGCTGCCTTGGCGCTGCGGGTCGGCGACAGGTAGAAATCGATCGTGTCGCCCCGCTTGTCGACTGCCCGGTACAGGTAGGTCCACTTGCCCCGCACCTTGACGTAGGTTTCATCCAGGCGCCAGCTCGGATCAAAGCCACGCCGCCAGAACCAGCGCAGCCGCTTCTCCATCTCCGGGGCGTAGCACTGGACCCAGCGATAGATCGTCGTATGGTCGACCGAAATGCCGCGTTCCGCCAGCATTTCCTCAAGGTCGCGATAGCTGATCGGATAGCGACAATACCAGCGCACCGCCCACAGGATCACATCACCCTGGAAATGGCGCCACTTGAAATCCGTCATCGTTCCGTCCGTCCAATCTCCGCCAAGCATGCTCAAGCTTCACGATTTTTGCAACAGAGCCCTTGCAGTTCCCTGGAGCCGGACCGCGCCCTTTGCGCGTCCGGTCGTGCCACCGGTATAGTGGATCATCGCGATATCATCGGGCCTTGCCCGGCTGAGCGGCGTCGTGCTGCCGGCCGCGTCTGCAAGCGCGACGAGGTCAGGGCCGAAATCGGCGCCGCCAATAGCGAGGATGTCGATTTCGGCATCGAGAGCCGGAAGCAGGGCGGATGCGCTCTCGCTATGCCCTAGCGCGTCGATGATGAGGCATTTCGCGCCCGCATCGGCCACCTGATAGATGTGGTCCGCGATCGCATTCTTCGGGTGCAGTGCTGTTACACCACAGCCCAGCCCCTGCGCGGCAATTGTGACGCACCAGGATTCGAAGCTGTTATCGGTGAGGATCGCGATGATGTCGCCATTCTTCCGCCCGCGCGCGGCAAGCACCGCCTGGAATCTACCGATGAGATCGAGGGTCGCGCTATAGCTGAAGCGGTTCGTCTCGCTCTGGAATGCCACACGGTCCGGAAAACGCCGCAGGGCGAGAAGCGCCTGGGCGCCGAAGTCGACGGCGTTATGGTTTGGCTGGGGCATTTTGTTCTCCGATCCGGCGCTAGCGCGCCGTCATCCGGGCGCCACCGTCGAGATCGATGGTGGTCGCGTTGAAATAGGCGTTTTCCACGATTTGCCGGACAAGGCTGCCGAACTCGGCCGGATCGCCCATCCGGTTGGGAAACAGGATCGTGTTCTCCACAAGCGAGTTTACCACCTTCCCGGGAAGCTCGAGCAACATCGGGGTCGCAAAGACGCCGGGCGAGATCGTCACAACCCTGATGCCGAGGGGCGCAAGGTCGCGGGCGACGGGCAGGGTGAGTCCAATCAGGCCAGCCTTGCTGGCGCTATACGCGGCTTGGCCAATCTGCCCTTGGGTCGCGGCTCCAGAGGCGGTGTTGATGATGACGCCGCGCTCCTCCGCTGTGCCCTCTGGCGTGTTCTTCGCCATGTGCAGCGCCGCAAGACGAATGACGTTGAAGCTCCCAGTGAGGTTGACGCCGATCACCTTGTTCCAAATATCCAGCGGAAAGGCTTTCCCCTTGGAGACCGTCTTTGCGGCTCCTTCGACGCCCGCACAGTTGACGGCAATGTCGATCGATCCGAAGCGATCGACGACCTTGCTCAAGGCAGCAGAGATCGCCTGTTCATCCGTGACGTCAACGACCAAGCCGAGGCAGCCTTCCCCGAGTTCTTCGTTCAGCGCGCCAAGCCGCTCCTGATTGACGTCGAATGCCGCGATCCGGCTGCCGGCGGTCGCCAGGGCTCGCACGGTCGCAAGCCCCAATCCCGAAGCCGCGCCGGTGACGACCGCGACTTTATCTGCTGGATTCATATCCCCTCACCTTCTTTCTGAGATTTATCGCCCGAGTATCGTGATGCAGGCGACCGCCTCCTCGATCCCGAAAAGGCCGCCGCCATTCTCGGCGAGCGCCACCCGCGCGCCACCGACCTGTCGCTTGCCAGCCTGGCCGCGCAGTTGAAGAACGAGCTCGTGCAATTGGCCGAGCCCGGTCGCAGCGATCGGATGGCCCTTCGATTCGAGACCTCCCGATGGATTGACCGGGATCCTGCCACCGATCGCCGTATCCCCGCGCTCGGCAAGCGCTCCACCTTCGCCAAATGCGCAGAAGCCGAGATTCTCCGTCTGGATAACCTCGCCGACGGCGGTCGCATCATGCACTTCGGCGACGCTCACATCATTTGGCCCGAGACCCGCCTCTCCATAAGCGCGCTGCGCCGCCAGGGCGGTGAGATGCTTATCCGACGCCAAGGGATCGCGCGTGCTTCCTGTCTGGATCACCGATGCCAGCACGCGAATGCCGCGATCCTCAACGATACCCAGGCGCCTCAGCCCTTGCCTGGACGCAACGATCACCGCAGCGGCGCCATCGGAAATCGGCGAACACATGGGAAGAGTGAGCGGGTAGGTGATCGGGGCGGCGGCGAGCACCTGCGCCACCGAGAAAGGATCGCGGAACTGGGCAAGCGGATTGTGAACGGAATGCCCGTGGTTCTTCGCGGCCACGCTCGCGAACTGCATCTGGGTAGATCCGAACTGGCGCATATGCTGACGAGCGAACGCCGCGTAGACGTCCATGAAGACACTGTAGGGCTTCGGAGACGTCGTTCCCTCCGGAGCTTCGATGCCTTCGCCGAGCGCCGTCAGCTTGGCCCGGTTTGCCTCGGAATCGGCGATTTCCCAACGGCTCTGTTGCAAAAATCGTGAAGCTTGAGCATGCTTGGCGGAGATTGGACGGACGGAACGATGACGGATTTCAAGTGGCGCCATTTCCAGGGTGATGTGATCCTGTGGGCGGTGCGCTGGTATTGTCGCTATCCGATCAGCTATCGCGACCTTGAGGAAATGCTGGCGGAACGCGGCATTTCGGTCGACCATACGACGATCTATCGCTGGGTCCAGTGCTACGCCCCGGAGATGGAGAAGCGGCTGCGCTGGTTCTGGCGGCGTGGCTTTGATCCGAGCTGGCGCCTGGATGAAACCTACGTCAAGGTGCGGGGCAAGTGGACCTACCTGTACCGGGCAGTCGACAAGCGGGGCGACACGATCGATTTCTACCTGTCGCCGACCCGCAGCGCCAAGGCAGCGAAGCGGTTCCTGGGCAAGGCCCTGCGAGGCCTGAAGCACTGGGAAAAGCCTGCCACGCTCAATACCGACAAAGCGCCGAGCTATGGTGCAGCGATCACCGAATTGAAGCGCGAAGGAAAGCTGGACCGGGAGACGGCCCACCGGCAGGTGAAGTATCTCAATAACGTGATCGAGGCCGATCACGGAAAGCTCAAGATACTGATCAAGCCGGTGCGCGGTTTCAAATCGATCCCCACGGCCTATGCCACGATCAAGGGATTCGAAGTCATGCGAGCCCTGCGCAAAGGACAGGCTCGCCCCTGGTGCCTGCAGCCCGGCATCAGGGGCGAGGTGCGCCTTGTGGAGAGAGCTTTTGGCATTGGGCCCTCGGCGCTGACGGAGGCCATGGGCATGCTCAACCACCATTTCGCAGCAGCCGCCTGATCGGCGCAGAGCGACAGCCTACCTCTGACTGCCGCCAATCTTTGCAACAGAGCCGTCTACGGGGCGGACGATCCTGCTTATCGGGCAGATTACGAGCGGCTGGTTCTTGTCGATCCCATCTATGGGGCGACCCCGGCCTATTCGGCAGCGCAGCGTGCCTATCTCGAAGGGGTCGAAACAACAGATCGCACGGCGTTTCTGGCGAGCCTGAGATCCCAGCGCCAGCGGCTCTTCTTCACCTTGCCCGATGAACTGGCAGTCGATTATGACCTGTGGGATTTGACGGTCTTCCGATACGCCGGCCTCTATCTCGAGGTAGCGGAGAAACTTGCAGCCAAGCAGCCGGTCCCCCGGCAGGCCATCACGATGATAGTGCGGGGCCTCAACCGTATCTTTACCGGGATGCTCGTCCAGAACCAGGACGAACTGGTTCTCGCCACCTCCGGCAGTTATTCGCAGTCCAAGCGCAGCCCCCTTCTCGATGAACTTATCTCCGTCCCGCGGCAGGGCGGTGAGGAAGTCGCCATAGTGAGCGACGGGACAGGCGGCTTCTCTGTGTCGGTACGGTTGGTCCGCGGGTCGGACATTCCTCTCGTCACCCTCGCACTCTCGCCGACACGGTTCGAATTTCTGGGCCGCGTCGCCGAAGGCGCGCTGCCCAGCAGCTTTTCGCTGGAATGCCATGAAGACCTCCTGGCCTTCAAGGCGCGGCTTCTGCGGGAGACCGAGAACCGCCGGAAGCTCGATGGCGATGAGATTGTGGATGGAGAATTGATGCTCCGCTTTATTGATCTTGGCAACGACGGACGCGCGGTCGCGCGCCGCGTAATCGTGCGGGTTTAACGATGGAAATTCTTGCCCGCCCGACGAGTTTTGATGATCGCACCGGCCCCGATTTCTGGATCGACGAGGCTATCTGGGGACATCGTTTGTACGATGAGCAGACCCCGTGGCTGACATTTCTTGAGTTCATGACGGTGCTGCTTGCCGAGCACCGAGCGGGACGAGCATTGCGTGAGGACGCGCTCAACAGCCTGTCTTATCGACCGCAGCTTCAGCTACGGCTGCGTAACCTCGTTTTCAACAATCCGCACATCATGACCGTTCTGGCCGAGGATCGCGCTGACGACGCCGCCTGGAGCATTTGGCTCACCAAGATGGCAGAGTCCGCAGGCGGTATCGAAGAGCGGGATTTCTCCTATCTTCGCGAACGCTTCGAGACTTTCCAAGACTTCGCAGCGGTGATCAGCTTCCTGCAGGGGTCGGCGATCGAAGGATCGAGCAACAAGCGTTGGAGCTCGAAATTCGTTTTCCCGTTTGGGCCGAACGCGCTCTATGAGGACGCCAACGTCAATCCTCGCGGGGGCGTATCGAACGATCGACGCTTTTTCGCCCGAACAGGCGAGTTGCTCTACCTCATGCTTTGTAGGAGCAGGGATGCCGATGCGCTGCGCGGCCTGCTAATTTCGCGCTTTCTGGAAAATCCCGCACCTTATGATCGGATGGCGGCCGCGCTGCAGGGCGAGCCCCATTTCTCCAAGGTCGAGCGAGCGGGGGCCTATCTTCCCTGTTCAAGCCATAGCCTGTTCGACCGCCTGGCCGAGGATTGGCTTGCCATCCTTCAACTGCCGATTCCGGCCTATGACGCCATCCCGCATCTCGTGACGATGACGGGCCTGAACCTCATTCTTTACCAACTCGAGCGTGCGCGTGAGGTGTTGGAAAATGAGCCGGTGCAGCTGGTCTGCGAAATAGTATCGCCGAAGAAGTCGGTGGTGCGGGATCTTTCGGCCGATTCCTATCAACGCAACAATGGACTTCCCCAGCAGGCGGTGGAGCGCTTCGTAAGGCGCGTGGGAGAGACTGAGGAATGGGCAACGGCGCTTCGCTCCGATGAACCTGTCCTGCTCGCCGCGGACATTCTGAAGAAGAATTTCGGCTGGCCTGACACTGAGGAAGAGGAAGCGGCAACAGACCCACAGACCCTCATCAACCAACTCGCCGACAAGGGGATCAGCCGTCACAAGCAGCACATCGGTAAGATCCATATGAGCTGGGCAAGGGCGATAGGGCTGTCATCGCGGCGGTCTAGCCGGCGTGTGCGTTATGCGCCCACCGATCGGCTGCTCAAGACATTGGTCGCCTGCTGTGTCGAAAAGCGCTTGGAATTCAGAGATTTTCTCGCGCTTTTGCATGATCGCTACGGGATCGTCATCGGCGACGCCCAAGCGCGTACCTTTATCGAAAGCGGTGATGCCGATCAGGAGGATTTCTCCGATAATGCCCGGCGCCTGGAGGAGCGCCTTGCTAGCCTCGGGCTGCTGAAGCGTCTCTCCGATTCTTGCGCCTATGTCGAAAACCCGTTTCAGCGAGCCCAAGCCGCGTGACTCCATCAGATCTTATCGGTGCCGCTGGCGCCGCGTCAATTCGCCAGCGCCTTGCCAATCTTGCCGATGCCGAGGGCGTCGCGCGCTATCTTCTGGACCGCCTGACGGGAGAGCAGGTCGCGGCGATCACGCGCGCACTCCTTGAGGATCCTGCGACCGATGCCCTGCTCAAGATTGCGTTGCCGCGTACTTTGATCGGCAACTTTGAGCTTCCGGCTCACGTCGTGACCGACGAACGCACGGTCGCGATCCGCCACGCGGATTGCGATCGTCCAGCTCTTCTCATCGCGAACACCGACGACGACCAGGGCGCATCGCTCGGCGACGTGACGCTCATCGGCGCAAAGCAGCTGACCGAGGACGCGGAGCCGTGGGTGGAAGCCGCTGCCGCCGGGCTTGGGCTTCCCGACAGCCAGATCGGCGCGTGGAAAGCCGCCCTCAAAGGTCTGAATGCGGCCGACGATTGGACGCTCCATCAGATCTCGAATTATGTGGCTCTGACACGCGAGCGGATCGCGGCAGAATCGGCCGCGGTTCCGGACGCCTTGGGATGGGCTTTACCCGCGCTGCACCTGCCGCGCGACAGTGGCTATTTTCTCGCGATCCGCGACAAGGAGCTTGAGCAGGCGCGACGCTGGAAGCGCCTATTTGAAAAGCTCGTATCGGATCGAAAACCGCTCCTCGCCAAGCAGAAGCCCAATCGCCAGATTATCGAGAGCGATGAACTGCGGTCGCAGTTCGAGGCTGTGCAGGAAGATATTCCGGCGGAGGTTCATAGTGCGATCGAGGACTTCATAGCCTCCACTCCGGGGTGGAACGAGGCCGCCGATGCGCTGTCGCAATTTGAATGGGAATCCCAGAGTGTCCTCCAGCTGTTTTCTGGCATCAAGCTCAAGAAGACCACCCTGCCGCAGGAAACGCTGGCCTTTTTCGAATTCACGCTGCCAGATAGGCTGAGCCGATCCGACCTCGACTATCTCGAGGCGCTGAAGGGGCGCTCACTCAAGGAAACGCGCGATGATGATCGCGACTTCTTCGAGGCGCATCGCGACGATCTGGGCCAGGACAAGGCGCTGCGGGTCAAGTGGGAACGTTTCATCTTTGGGCGCCCAATCGAGTGCAACGATTTCCTTGAGGGCTTGCTACGCGCTTTCGAGCGCCTGTTTGGGCAGGTGAACCTCGCAGCGGGCAAACGCACCCTCAAGATTCGCGCCGCGCGAAAAAGCCGTTCGCAGCTCCTCGATATCAATGCCGACGTGGGTCTCGCTTTCGGCCTTCGCTATCGCGGACTACCGGCGCTGACTGGAACCGCGGTCGAATGGGAAGTGCCCTATCTCTTCGACTATGAGGAACTTCTCGACCGCGCGAAAAAGCGCAAGAAGTATCGGCGCAATGAGTCCACCTCGCGGGCGGCGCTACAGATCAAGTTCGACGTCATCCTTGAATGCGGATCGGAGCGGGCGACCGTTCAGCTGATCTGGATTGCGCAGCCCAATGCGATCGGACTGGAGTTGCCCAAGGATCTTGGTCGTCTCGTCAAGCGCCCGATGACCCGCAGCAGCGTCGCGCGTTTGCCGGTCAGCCGTAAGGGTGCTCTGCAATCGGTCTCGCTTGGAGACGTGGGAACACTCCAACCTGCTTTTGGGCAGGACGCGGGGTCGCTCATTCCCCGCACCACTCTTGGCGAGGATCTAGCCAAGGCCTTTCCCAAGGCGCTCAAGCTCGCGGGGCAGGGGGGGCGCATTGATCCGGCAGGTATCGCCGCGATCGAGGCCGCATGGTCTGAGTTTGCCGGAAAATATATCGAGGCCATTGCCGCCTTGCAGGTATCGGGCTTTGCCTCGCCCATATTCCTGGCACAGGCCGAAGCGTTCGGCAGTCTGCTGCGCACGCTTGCGCTTCACGCGCCAGGCGATCTCAATCGTCGTGATCTGTGGGAGCCGGTCCTGAGCTTGGGTGTGATCCCGGTGACCGGAAGCGCACCTTCGGCGATCGTGGCGGCCTGGCATCCGCTCCGGCTTGCCGCGGGAGCGATCCGAATGCGCTCGGTGGCAGGTCTGGCAGACTATCTCCTTTCCGATGTGGACGTGAATTTCGGAGATTCTCGCCTGTTCTTCTCTGATCTGCGCGATGAACTTGCCCATCCGCTCTATCCCGAAATCGCGGTAGGTTATGACGGTACGGAGCCCGTGCTGCTCTCCGAGACGGGGACGATCAACGATTACAGCCTGCTTGAGCGGCCGGTGCGCGATCCTTCGGAGGCGACGACTGACGTCGATCCCGGTGAGGCCTCACGACAAATCCGCGGGCTGCTGGAGCGCTATCTGGACCTCCAGCCGCATGAACGCTCAAATCTCAGCATCATGCTCTTTAATTGCGATGCGGCCGGACTTCCTCTCGCAACCGTAAACAGTCTGAGTTCGGTGCAGGACCAGGAAGAGGTGCATTGCAATGTTCTCGTTCGTCACCGCGATCGATCGCGCCTCTCGCGGGTCTATGGCGAGTTGCTCGACCGATCGGAGGGCGATCCCGATGCCGTTGTGGTGAGCGAGACCTCGCGCAACTTCATGTCCAAGCTGCGGATCGGCGTAATGCTCGACAGCGGCGCGCTCCGCCCCGGCAATGCCGCGCGCGAAATTGATGTAGCATTCCTGCATGATGTAGTGTCTCGCCAGGCGCGGGAGCAGTGGTTTGCGGTCCCCGCCGCGGAGACGAACCCATCCCTGCTAGAGCACGTGCCCGCCCGCTGGTCCTACCGGCGCGTGACGGCGGAAGATGAGCTGAAGGCAACGGTCTATCTCACCTGTCCGCGTCAGCCCGATGCTGGCTGGGCCTATGTCGATGCGGTGGCCAATGTGATCCGGCGCCAGGCCCACGGCAGCCAAGAGCATTACCTCCCTGCAAGACAGATTTCGTTCCAGGATTCAGGCCTCAAGGCGATGTTCGACGAGGTTCATGAGCTTGCCGAATGGGTCGCGACCTATGACGACCTTCTCGACAAGCGGCAGCTTGCGGCGCAGGGGATCAATGTCATCCGGTACCGGCGACAGCGGACCCATGGCCGCAACATGGTGGTTTCCTCCACGTCGGAGCTGCGCATTCTCAATGTCCTGGTGCGTCGCCGGCTGAACGAACTGTCGCTAGGTCTCGATGAGCATCGTCTCTCGAAACTGGCGCGACGGCTTATCGAGGATGCCAACTCGATTTCGGGTGATATCGTACTGCGGGCCGCGAAACGGGGCGTGTCCGCGGGGGAACTTATTGGCCTGGTTCTCAGCCGTGCCCTCGTTGCCGAGGAGCTCGGCGCCCAGCCTGCCGTCGCCTGGTTCCTGCTCGATGACTATGCCGAGTGGCTGGGGCAACGCGAGGAAGGGATCGCCGACATTCTGGGCTTGTGCCTGGTCGGAAGCGAGAGCGAAGGACCACGCCTCCGCGCAATCGTCACCGAAGCCAAGTATGTCGAGCAGAGCGGGTCGGCCGAAGCGAGCCGGAAGTCGCGGCAACAATTACGGCAGACAGTTGCGCGCATCGATGACGCGCTGTTCGGCGATCCGGGGCGACTGGATCGCGACCTCTGGCTTTCCCGCATTGCCGATCTCCTGCTCGACGGCAACGCCGCACTGGGTCAGGCCCACTTGCTGGAGCAAGTCCGGGACGGCATCCGGCGAGGTGGTGTGCCGATCGATTTACGCGGCTATTCCCACATTTTCATCACGGGACCGGCAACCGATGGCAGTTCGCTTGGTGAACAGGAGCGCATCACTGACGTGAGCGGGGGGCTCCAGGAGACCTTCTCGCGCGAAGGCCTGCGGCAGCTTCTCAAGGCCTATGAAGGCGGTCAGCCGCTAAAGCCAATCCGCGCTGGACTTGGTGAGGCAGATAGCTGGGATCGTCCCAGTTACCGTGACCCTGCTCCCCGCGTCGACTGGACCAAGGACGTCACGGCCGAACCCAAGGCGGCAATAGCGGCCCAGGTCGTGGCCCATGACTATGATGACGATGATTTCGAGGAAGAGGCGACGGCGTCTCCAGAACGTGTCGCGGCAGACCTAGTGCCGGCTGCGATTGAGGCGACAACGATCGATGTCGATGTCGATGGGCCCGGTCAGACGGCAGCGGCCGTTGCCGAGGTGGTCCCACAAAATCCAGCGCACATCCCGCCGGCGATCGACGCGCCGACCGGGGCAGTGGCGGCTGCGCGGATGGCACCGACAGCACCGGCAGGATCGACAACTTTTAGCGAACTCGTAGCGGCGCGCGCTGAACGCGCACAGGACGATTCTGCCGACGATCAGGCGTGGCTCGAAGCGACCTCACAGAGGCTGCGTTCCGCGCTTATGGGGTATAATCTTCAGGCCAAGGTTCTAGGGACGCGCCTGACGCCCAATGCGGCTCTCATCCGGTTCATGGGCAGTGATCGACTTCGGGTCGAAGACATCGAGGCGAAGCAATCGGCACTGCTTACCACGCACGGACTGCGTCTCATCTCGGTTTCGCCTCATCCCGGAGAGATTGTCGTCGGCGTGGCACGACCACAGCGGCAGATCGTGTCTCTATGGGATGTCTGGGGACGCCGGGAACTGAACCGCAACGCGGCGGGCGTGAATGCGTCGTTCGTGCTGGGCCTGAAGGAAATGGACGGAGAAATCCTTTATCTCAACCTGGGAGGACCCTTTGCCGGCGG
The DNA here is from genome assembly GCF_024349785.1 of Sphingomonas bisphenolicum. Lineage (NCBI taxonomy): Bacteria > Pseudomonadati > Pseudomonadota > Alphaproteobacteria > Sphingomonadales > Sphingomonadaceae > Sphingomonas > Sphingomonas bisphenolicum. The sequence continues at coordinate 233,623 of NZ_AP018821.1, read as the reverse complement.
GCAACAGCATGAGCCGCACACGCTCGTTGCCGGCGCGACCGGTTCGGGGAAGTCAGTCCTGATCCAGGCCCTGCTCCTTGATATCGCGGCGACCAATCCGAGTAGCTTGGCGCACATCCATCTCATCGATCCGAAAATGGGTGTAGACTACGCGGCGATTGAGCGACTGCCGCATCTGCAAGGCGGCGTGATCGTTGATCAGACGCGCGCGATCGAGGTGATGGAATCCCTCGTCGCCGAGATGGAGCGCCGCTACGAACAATTTCGTGTCGCCGGCGCGCGCGATATCCGGGCCTATAATACCAAGGTCGGTCCGGCAGAGCGTTTGCCCTACGTGTTTCTTGTCCATGACGAATTTGCCGAATGGATGCTCACCGACGACTATAAGACGGCCGTCACCTCGAATGTGTCGCGCCTGGGCGTGAAGGCGCGCGCGGCGGGCATGCATCTTATCTTTGCAGCGCAGCGTCCGGACGCCAACGTCATGCCGATGCAGCTGCGCGATAATCTCGGCAATAGGCTCATTCTGAAAGTTGCAAGCGTTGGAACTTCCGAGATCGCCTTGGGGGTCAAAGGGGCGGAGCAACTGCTCGGTCTGGGGCATCTTGCAGCGCGGCTGAGCGGCGAGCCGGCGATCATCTATGCGCAGGCCCCTTTCCTTTCGGACGAAGATATAGATGCCGCGGTGGATGCCATTATCCGCAGCGAGAACCAGACCGCATAGGGATCGCGCAAAGCTCGACGCGCTTGGAGACTATACAAGCGCGTCGGCTGCTTTCCCCTGTTTCTCGCGGCAACGGCCATTGTGCTTTTAGACGCTCGGTTCACTTATGGCAGATCACACAACTGCTCGAACCCTCATCGACACCATAAATATCATCCAAAGTGGGAGCAGGTTTGGCGGATAGAGGATTGACGCGGCGGTTGCGCAACAGGCGCTCACGCCGCTTTTGATAGTCGTCCTTGATCTGATCGACGCGTTTCGGTTCGATCAGTTCGGTCAAACTCTCCCCCTGCGTCCAGGTAAAGGGAGAACCGTCCCGCAACGCGGTTTTTTCATAGTCGACCGCTTCCTGGAACCGGGCGGGATGCTCCTCGAAAAGGCGAACCCATTCGATCTTTTGCTGGAAGAAGCAAAAGGTACAGCCGGATCGCGAGCGCCACTGATAATATTCGGGTTCGCCGACGTCTGAGTGCTGGAGGATTTCAAGCACGCCAGCGCGATCTATACCAGCGTCGCGCAACGGCAGGTGAACCCGCATATTGGGATGGGTAGCTTGATAACCTTCCCGGCTCGGCTCATCCGCGCGAATAGCTACATAGGAATGGACGATCGTGCCCGCATCGAGATCTTGGCGGAGCCAATGCTCAAGCGGGCGAAGCTTGAGCTGGCGCGTGCACCAGCGCGTGCGGGGCGACGGCAGGAAATTGCCATATTCCTTGAGCCAGAAGTCGAAGTCGCGATCGGGATTGAGCCGCGCGATCGAACGCCCGAGAAAACCCTCAAGCTTGTCGAGGAACTTGTAGACTTCGGGAAGTTCCTTGCCCGTATCGGTGAAGAAATATTCAAGTGGCAGATCGGAATGATGCTGGCGCATATAGACGGCAAGGGCCGCGCTATCGCGGCCGCCCGAGAGGCCGAGGATGTGTCGTTCCTTGGTCATGCCGCTTCCACTTCGTCATCGGCTTCGGCAGCAAGCATTGCCACCGCGCGCGCGAGCGCTGCGAGCCTCAGGCGGCCCGATTTGTCATCGGATCGCAGTTCGGCAACAACGCGATCCGCAAGGGTCGCAGCGGCTTTCTTTTCCTTCTCGCTCAACACAAAACTGCGCATCAGGGGCGGAGTCTTAGGGTCAAGGCCGACCACAAGCGCGAGCGCCTCAGTGTGGGATTGCCGGTCACGCACCACGGCAAGAGCCTCGAGCTCGCGGAAGCGGCGGCCAAAGCGAGCGATCCCGGTCAGTGCCTCTTCCCGATCGCGGTCCGACCAGTTGCGTGCGGGCTTGTGGAGCAGGACGCTGACCAGGCTCTCAAGATCGCCGGTTCCCTGCTCGATCGCTCCGGCACGATCAGCGAAGGCATCGAAGGCATAATCGTTGGTGAGACCCTTGATCGTGGCGGCGCGCTCCGAAATGCCACCAAAGCTTTCGATATCAATGCCAAGGGCACGGGCAAGCGCTTGGCGCAATTCCGTCAGCAACTCAGGGTAGCTGGCCTCGCATGCAAGGAGCCCTTGATAAACGAGTTCAGGGGAAAGCCGTTGGCCGAAAGCCTCTGGCAAGGCATCGAACAGCAGCGCCTCGGGATCCTCCGCCTTCGTCACGACGGCACGGACTTTGCGTGCATCGTCTGCCAATCGCTGGGTGCGTAAGGCATAATCCGGCAACGCCTCGAAGCGCTGGAACAGCGCAGCCGCAACGGGAAGGGAACCTTCGCTTGACGCCGTGCCGAGGAGTTCTCCCAGACCGCTGAGGAATGCAGTCTCCCGCACCGAACGGTCAATTCGCCGCAGACGGAAGTCGGCGGGCCGCTGTAGCAGCTTGTCGACAACCACGTCGTTGATGGCGGTCTGGTAGACCCCGTCAATATAGATGGCGACGCTGTCCCGACGGGCGAGCATATAGGCAAGCGCCAGGACGGGCATGACGCCCGCCTTAAGGCCGTAAGGAGCTCGTGCCCACTGGCTGAATACTGTGTCGAGTCCCTCTGAGCCAGCGGCGTCGATCAGGTCCCAGGCAGGCTGAAGCGAGCGGCCTTCCGGACTGTCATCGGGATCGTAAAAAGCATAGTTGCCCGCAGGCGTCTGCCGATGGAGTCCGAACGGCTTGAGGACCGTCAGATATAGCCCGAGCTCTGCCGGGTAGCCCGTTATACCCAAATCGGCTTCCGCGGAGCGGCTGACCATTGCGTGTGCAAGGTCGCGCAGCGCGGCCATGGCGTTTGATGAGGGCTTGTCGCGCTGCAGCAGCTCGCTCTTGAGGATCGGTGCTGAGGGATACCCAGCGTCGGCCAGCGCGCTTGCAACGACGGCGAGTGGTTCGCGCAGCCCCTTCGCTGGCGCGGGCGCGAGGAACCAGCGCGCGGTCTCGAGAGCGGCTTCGAGACTGCGATGGAGTTCATCGACGCAAAGGGACTGGCGCGCTGCGATCTCGCGCCGCGCAATCCTGTCGCCCTCAAGTTGTGGGTGGTCGCGAACGACTCTCTCGACCGCGAGCAGTTCCGAGGCGGACGATCGGAGGGCGAAACTGTCCGCGGCAGCTCCGACCGCGATTACTCGGCCTTTCCGTTTCAGGAGCTTTGCGGTCGCTTTTGCCAAGACATCAAGCTCGGCAGGCTGCACCGAACCATCGCCGAGGATCAGGACCAAAAGGCCACTACCTCGTTCGCTGCGGGCCAGAAGCGCGGTGGAGAGAGACTGCGCGCTCTCGTCGGCTCCAACGATATGGAGAGCGATCTCGAACGTACGTAGAGCGCCGGTGAGGAAATAATGCCGCTTCGCGGTTGCAAATCCAAACCCTGCGCGCTGGGGGATGGGATCGAGCTGCCGGTTGTCGATCGGCATGATCGCGCGGCTGACGGCATCTTCCAGATCGAAATCGCTGCCAGCAAACAGGGCGTACCCGCCGAGACGGGGTTGGCGGATGAGAACAGCCCAGTCGAGGAGATCCTTGATCGCGGCTTCCCGCTCGGCCTCTGCTGCCATGGGATGGGCCGCGGTCAGAAAATCGTCGGCAAGGGCAACGCCTGAGCCATTGCGGAAGAATTCGATGACGGCGGCGGACTTTGTCAATGCTACGTGCAGCGGCCCACCCTTGGCGCTGGCGCGTTCGATGGCCTCAAAGGCAAGGCTAAAGCGACTACCATCGGGGCCGCTGGCAAGCGCCATACCGAAGTTGGCAGAAAGATAGTCCCAAAGCATCGAGGGATCATACGTCCCTGCTCCAACCTTGGTGGCTGTGAGGAACTGCTGAAAACCGGCAGGTTCGGCCGAACTCAGAAAGCCGAACACGCTGCGCTCGTTCTGCGCGAAGCGCGCGCGAGAAACGGGTCCGAGAAGCAGGGCGGTCACAGGATTGAGGGGCCATGTGTCCGCCAGGGCCTGCGCGAGACTGGCGATTTCGGTAGGCCGGCGCTGAGCGACGGCCGTCGCGACGTGACCGGCATTCTCGAGGGCTTCGGCCGGCGGCGTGCTCGCGATCGCGCGGCCAAGCAGGGCAACGGTCTCGTCCGCACCACTGAGAAACGCGATGTCCTGATAGCGACCCTGGACCTTTGCCCATTCCTGGCGGGCATCGCGTGCAGCGCGCGCGGCATATTGTTCAAAAGACTGGTGAAGAATGCCGATGACGACCAAACGGCCGTCGCTACGTGACGCGCGCTCGGCGAGATCCTGCAGGAGATGGACATCGCCGCCCTCGAGCGCCTCATGCTCAAGCATCTTGCCAAGCTCGTCGAGGATCAGGAGCGTCCCGCTGCTGCGCGGCGCTGGGCCAGACAGGAGCGCTTCAATCAGGCGGTCATCGCTGGAGCCATGACGGTTTCGGGCTTGCTCGTCCCAGCCAAAGCTGCTTGCGGCTGCTTCGGCGATTGCCTCTCGCAAGCGTACCCGCCCACCTGTAACCGCGACGACTTTCCAGTCACCACCACGCTTGGGAAAAGCTTTGGCATAAAGCTCGCTCAGCGCCTCGCCCGCGATCTCCCGCGCGATCTTACGGTTCGCTTTGGGCCCCGCGACGAGGTTGGCGAGGAGAAGCGCCGCACTTGACTTGCCGCCGCCGTAAGGGCCGGTCCAGGTGAATGCACCCTGTTGGCTCTCGATCTGGCTCTCAGCAAGTTGCGTTAGCGCCTTGCGGACCGTCGCCTGGAGCACGTAGCCCACAAGTGGCGGAGTACCGTTGAGGTCCGCATCCAGGCGCGCGGAACGCGCGAAGCGGCGATCGATAGCGACATGCGCTGCGAGCGACTTCATGCCGCGACCTTCCAGCCCGGAGCAGCGCTATACGCCGCGGGGACCAGTCGCCTAGCGTCGATTTCCTCAATTTTCTGCACCTGTCGCAAACCTGCGGTATCGACCCACTGCCAGGCGCCTTCAGTCACATCGTCAATGCGCATCAGGCGCGTGATGACGCTGTCCTCATCAAGTTTGAACACGCGCCCAGGCGAGCCTGGCGCGTAGCAGATCTGCTCGGCCGTGAGCGTGGTCGCGCCGCCGGACCGGTCCCAGAATGTTCCCAGGGCATAGGCGAAGATTGCATCATGCAGGGTGGGCTTGGGGCCGCGAACAAATTCATACCAGCCACCAAGACGGGCTTCGCGGATGAGAGCGAGCTCGGCGAGGAGCGGCTCGGCCGCGTCTTCGCTGAATGTCTCCCCCTTGCGCACGTAGCTGCGCAGAAAAACTTCGATGTCGCGCTTCAATGTGCCGCGGGTTGCGCGCCAGCCTTGCGCTGCAACTAGCGCGCTGATTTCCTCCAGGAGATTGGTCGGATCGAACTCGATCGCGTTGAGCACGTTGAACGCGTAAAAGGCTGTGGTCGCCTTGGTCTGGACACTCGCAATATGCCAGTGCACGAGCCAGATCGTTGCCGCCTGCTCGAGGAAGGGATCGAGCCCGTCATCAGCAAGAATGGCATGGCCCAGCGTGGTGGGGCGGATGATCCGATCCGCCTCGTCGAAAAGTCCCGAGGCATTCGCCCAGTAGCGCATCGAATTCGCCATGTTGCGCCCGACGCCGAAGCGGGCAATGGCTTCCTGTTCCTGGAATGTTCCTATAGGGGCTTCCGCGCCGACTGCGTCGTATGCCTTCTTCAACCACAGCAGTCGGAGCGGGAACGTCTCGTGTCCCGTGAACTGCACCTTCGAATCAATTTTCAAACCATCCCTAGCCATGCGAAAACGCTACTGGCGAACCTCTCCAGTAGCAAGGGCACATCGCGAGGCAGCAGCGACAATATGATCCGTCGCCGAAAGAATTTCCTCTTCGGTATTGTAGCGATTGCAGAAAACGCGGATCACAGATCGTGCTTCCTGCTCGGAAAGTCCAATGACTTCAAGAACATGGGATATTCTGATCTGGCCGGACGTGCAAGCTGAGCCTGTCGAAATCGCTACCTGCGAGCCAAGCAGCGCGCTCAGGGTGTCGCCGTCCATCCCGGCGATCGCAATCGCGGCGCCGCCCGGGACTCTGTCGGCGTCGCCGCTCACGAGTGTAACGCGTAGCTGGCGTTCGCGCAGACTATCGAGAAGGCGTGAAAGCAGGCGTTCGCCATGGAAGGGATCCGTACCGAGCGCCGAATGCGCGAGCCGCGCAGCTTCTGCGAACCCGGCAATAAGAGCAACAGGCTCAGTACCCGATCGCAGGCCATTTTGCTGGTTGCCGCCGACCAACAGAGCATCGGGCTTCACGGCGCCGGCGGAGACATACAGCGCGCCGATCCCCATGGGGCCGTAGCATTTATGCGCAGAAAGGCTGAGATAGTCGACGTCGAGATCGAACACGTCGACCGGGATCTTTCCGAGAGCTTGCGCGGCGTCACAATGAATAGATCCGCCCGCCTCATGAATGATCGCTGCCGCTTCACCGACAGGTTGGATCGTGCCGAGCTCGTTGTTCACGAGCATGAACGAGGCGAGCAATATATCGCTGCCGGCAAGCGCGCGAAGAGCTTCGAGATCAATCGTGCCGGTGGGGGTTACAGGCACGATGGTAACGCTGCAGCCTTCAGCTTCTAGACTACGGACGGGTTCGATCACCGCCTTGTGCTCGATTGCCGACATCAGGATGCGACGCCGTCCTGGATGGATACGGGCGAGCGCGCGCGCTGCGCCGATGACCGCGAGATTGTTCGCCTCGGTCGCACCTGAAGTGAAGATGATCTCATCAGGCGCGGCGCCGATCAGGGCGGAGATCGCCGCTCTGCCATCCGCAATGATCCGGGCGGCCCGCTCTCCCGCAGCATTAGGCGAACCCGCATTACCTGGCCTCGACCACGCGTCGAGGATCGCCGCTTGTGCCTCGGGCGCAAGGGGAAGCGTGGCAAAGCCATCAAGATAGATAGGATCGTTCATTCAGGCCGGTCTTAGTCCATTTTGGCGCTGGCGACGCATGAAAGTCTCGAAAGCGACAGTATCGGAACGAACAGAGAACATCAACCGGCCGGCAATTTTCTCCCCGCAATTTATGATGGATGACGCAGAAGAAGCGCTTGGCTACTGGGTAGATCTCGCCGCAGCGGGATAATGGGGAAGGGGAACCCGGATTTGCCGATGAATATCTCGCAAATTTTCAGCGCCGAATCCGAGAGCGTTCATGATTTTCTGACACGGGAGGGGCAGGGTTGCTTCATTCCTGCCTACCAGCGTGGCTATGCGTGGGACAGTGGTCATGTCGGACGCTTGCTCGAGGATGCGACGCTCGGACTTGAACGGCTGATCAGCGATAGCTCTTCAGTGCGATTTCTGGGCTCTATCATCACGGTGCGCGGCAATGCCTTGGTGGCGGCGGCACCGCCATTCGACCGAGAACTTCCCCGCCACGTGATGACGATCATCGACGGCCAGCAGCGGCTCTGTACGATCGTCATCCTCAACATCATTTTCCACGAGCGCTTGCGCCGTCTTGTCCGATCGATGGAGGATGCCGACGAAGCGGGCGTCGTAGCACTGAGGGACGATGCCGCCGATTTCCTCGATGACCTCGCCAAGACGATCCGCTTCGAACGGTCGCGATTACCGGATCTCCATCGCTTCTACCCGCGCATTGTGCGCGCGATAGACGACAGTTGGTCACGAAACGCAGTGACCGCCCGCTACGAGTCCCCCATTGCCCGCGCAATCTGGAGCTATGTCGAACATATCCAGGACGATGAAGCCGGAGAATTTGAATATACCGGAACTGACGCTGATGGTGACATCCTCGAAGGTCATGAGGCGCTCGTCGACGCGATGGCAAACCTCGCCGAACAGGTCGACCAGCTTGCCGCGGACCAGCATGCGATCCTGTCTCTGCCGCCAGTTGATGCCTTGATCGCGGGGGCTTCGCATGTGCTTGCGGAATTGTGGCCGCACGTCTTGTCGGCCCCGGCACGTGCCTTCCTGTTGGGAGATGACGACGAACCGTTTTTTGTCGAGGCGACCCAAACGATGCGCCTCTTGGCGCTGGCACGCTACGTGAACCTCAGGATGGCCGCGACGGTGATCGATGCGAGCAACGAAGATTATGCCTTTGATATGTTCGAATCGCTAAACACCACGGGGCAGCCGCTTACCGCGTTCGAAACGTTCAAACCCAAGGTTGTCGAATCCGAGACGCCGGCCGCTTACCCGGCATCCCCATCCAAGGTTTCGATCGACAAGGTTCAGCAGTTCCTGGATCGGTTCAAGAATGCGGAGCAGCGGCTCGGAGCGACCGCTTCCCTTCTCATTCCGTTTGCCCTCGCCGAGAACGGTCATCGCCTGGAAAAACATCTCAGTCACCAGAGACGTTATCTTCGAGACCAATACGCGGCGGCAAACACCCGAAATGCCAAGCGGAACTTCGTGAAGCATCTGGCCACTACTTCGGATTTCGTAAGTTCGGCGTGGCGCCCCCACGGCCGGCGTGCCCCGCAACTCCTTCCTGACCCAGCGCGTTCGGATGACGTAGCTGAATTCTGTTTCGAGGTCTTGCGGGCGATCCGGCACGAAATTGTTTTGGCGCCGTTATCGCGCTTCTACGCCGCCTTTTGTGACGCCGCCCCTGCCGGCCGCGACCGGGCGGCGGAAGAGTTCTTTGGGGCGATCAAGGCCGTAACGGCCTTTTCGATGCTGTGGCGAGCTGCGAAGGGCGGGACAGCCAACATCGACAGCGTCTATAGGGAACTGATGGCGCGAGGCATCGGTGGGGGCGCAGCCTTGGGGCGGCAGAATGGCGGGGCAGTCTCGCTTGCTAATCTGCGCGCGGCGCTCCTGGCGAAGCTCGATGCAGAGCACCTCGATCGCGCGACATGGGTTGCCGACACGAGTGTATCTGCGATCTACAAGACGGGCCAGTCGATTACGCGGTTTCTGCTACTGACGGCTTCGCACAATGCCGTTCCGGACGATGATGTGCCGGGGATGATTGTGCGAGGGCGTCGGGGTTCCAATCCACTTTTAAGTCGCTCCCAGTGGCTGGATGACGAAATGCTCACGGTCGAGCATGTCGCACCGGACGCCGCCCACAGTCCGGGTTGGCCAAGGGATGTTTATGCCGAGCGCCGGACGGTGCAGCGCCTTGGCAATTTCGTCCTCATTCCCGAGGTCGAGAATAACCTCCTCGCAAACAGGCCATGGGTCCAGAAGCGCATTCTCTATCGGGTGTTCGGGGCCGACACTGCGGCGAAGGCGAGGAGGGCGATTGCCGCAGGCCGGGAGTTCGGCTTCAATCCTGGCCGACGAGCGGAAGACCTCGTCGAGGAGTCGTCGGTTTTGCCGATGTGCCAGGCCATCAGCGCGTTCGAAGGTCCGTGGGACGAAGCGTTTATCGCGGCGCGCTCGGTCCGTCTGGCAGAATTGGCCTGGGACACTGTCCATCCTTGGTTGCAACCACCCCCGCCAAGACGTCGCGGTCGCCGCTAATGGGGCGAAGCGTCAGTCAGGACACGGACCGGGCTCATGCGCACGGCCCATCTCCAGCAATCTGCGATGGCGAAAAATCCTAATCTGGGTTTCACGCCCGGGACTCAACGGTCTCGGCGTGTCACGCCGAGATGCGCGAACAGCGCCTCCTGCCCGGCCGCCAGTTCGTCCAGGCGGGCCATGATCAGGTCATCGAGTTTTTCGTGGATGCGCATGATCTCGAGCTCCGCACGGAGATTGACCTCATAATCCAGGCTAGCTCCCAATCGGTCCTTCGCCGCCTGCCGGTTCTGGCTCATCATGATGATCGGCGCCTGCACGGCGGCCAGCATCGAGAGCATCAGGTTCAGGAAGATATAGGGATAGGGATCGAAGGCGAGATGGAAATGGCCGAGAATATCGGTGTTTAGGATCATCCATCCGAACAGGACGAGCGCGAAACCGATGATGAACCCCCATGACCCGCCGATGGCGGCGACCCGGTCCGCTAGCCGTTCTCCCACGGTCGCACGTTCATCGGCCGCATCCGCGACGTCCTGGCTGGTCGGCAGCTGGTCGCGAATATCGATAAGGACATTGGCTTCTTCGGGCTCGAGCGCGTCGGCCGACTTGCCAAGGAGGGAATGAGCGAGCCGGTGGAGGTCCGTGTCGGTCATGCTGCGCCTCATCTATCTGCTGGTGAGATTCTGTTCAGGAACGATAACAGCCAGCCGCTCGTGTGAGCAACGAACCTCGGGACGTCGGAATCGAACGGGAGACGATGGCATTCGCAGTCTCATCCCGGTGCCGGGGCGCTGCGCGCAGCCCGGCGCGCTTAGCTGTCGAGGGGCATGGCGGCGATAAGCGCCGCGCTTCTGGGATCAATATCCTCAAACCCGCCTTTGGCGAGCGCGGTGTCGATGGCATGCTGAAGCCTCGCGATCACCATATCGTCGTCGATCTCGTCGAGGAAAGTCAGCGCCATGCGCATCAGGCCAACTGCCACCGCCGGGCCCCGTGTGTCACTCGCATTCATCGCCTGACCTTCCTGTCAAACTGTCGAAGCGAAAGCGTAAGGAGCGATCTCCCGAACTCCCGCGCACTGGACGCGGGAGCCGCCGGAGCTGCTAACATGCGAACACACATGCGCCGCCACCTTTAACCCTGAGGTCTGGACATGCGCAGCGGCACCCCGGGAACCGATGGTTCCGAGTTGCTCGCGTTCGCGGGATTAGCAGTCCCGGCGCCGCCCTTTTCGCAGCGCGTTGGCGGTCTACCAAAGCTGGCCGATAAGGCCAAGCCATGATGCCTGCCGGCGCCCTCATGAACGATATCGCTATGTCATCTTTGGGCGTCTGGCGAACAAACGCGTCTGGGCAGAAAGGGAGCCTCCAGGAATGCTCCGCCTTTAGCTCATTGGTAACGGTGGTCCTCTGTGTATCGGGAAGACAGAGCGGGGGGCTCAAGCGGCTCGCGGCGCCGGCCAGCGCTGCGGGCCGCACTCACCGGCTCTCCTGTTCGTGTGATCCAGAAAGACCCTTCCGCGTCATTCGCCGTTCGCCGCGCCATTTTTGCCGATTTCCCGCTCAAGCCAGGCGACGAAGCGCCCATCCTCGAAATTCGCTGGCGTCAGGGCATACGCCCCGTCCTCGGCCATCGCAGCCCCCATCTCCCCATCCTCCGCGATCCCAGCGTCCCCTGGAAGCACGATTCGCAGCTGGCCGATTATCGTCTCCTCGCGCCGCAGGCCGACTTTCCATTGGCGGGCGAGGCCGTCCTCGCCAAGGTCCCGCATGATCATGCAGTCCACACCGTGACAGTCGAGTTTGTCGCGGAGCGCGATGAGCGCCTCGAGCGCGTCCCGCTCGAAGGCCGCTCCCACCGGCATGAAGCAGCGCGCGCTCTTGATGGCTTGCGCATAACCGCGCCGCGCCACCGCCTTGCCTGTCGGATCGACCGTACAGACGAGCAGCACGAGATGAGGACCTGGGAGGTCCAAATCACCCTCGATGCCGAGTTCCACGACCAGCGGCGAGGCATGGCCGAAAAGGACGGCGCGCGGCGCGACCGCCTGGGCGAGTAGCAGAAGAAAGCCCTGCCGCGCCTGCTGCAGGATGAGCGTGCGGGCTAGCGCGCCGTTCCAGTAGGGGCCGCTGCGGGTCCAGAGGAGTTCGCTCAGGCGGTGGCCGCTGGTGAGAACCACCTGGCCGGCAGCCTCCACGAGCGCATCGAGCTCGTCCGTGAGGGCAAGTTCGCTTCTGTGGGCGGGCCCCGGCAACACGTTGCGGCCGGCGCGCGCCATCAGCGACCACAGGCCGCGCCCAAGATCCGAGGCGATCCGCTCAGGCTTCTCGCCGGGCAGCGGCGGAAGCGCGTTGTCCAGGGAGATGGAAAGAAATTCGGGCGCGGAGATCCGCGCAAAGCCGTCCTGCATGATCGTCGCCCCCTCCTGCAAGTCTGCCGTCTCTCTCCTCGTTCAGCAAGGCATGGTGACTACCGAGAGTCGAACCACGACGCTGTGACCACTCGACCGTCTAGCTGCGTGCCGGCGTCGTGCCCGCCGCCTGGGGCGCCGCGGGCCAGTCGCCATCGGCGAGCTCAGGCAGCGCCTCGAACCATGTCCTCTCATGATGCAGGGTGAAGCCCTTGCAGCCAAAGTCGAGATCGCTGCGTGCGACTGCGCGCAGGGTCTCGCCAATGCCGCCCACGCCGCCTGAGCGTATGACCACGTAGCTCACGGTGCCGTCCGCGCAGGTCACCAGGGCCTCGACCACGGTGCCGACCACCTCGCCATCCGATGCCGTGACGGGGAGGCCCGTGATCCCGGTGGCCGTAAAGAGCGTGGGCAGCGCCGAGCGTCGGCTCGCTTCGCTGGCGGACTGGCCGCCATCTTCATAGGCGCGCTGCCGGCCTAGCCAGCGCCAGATGCCAATCAGGTTGACCAGCGTCAGGAAGCCGTTGGTCGCCAGCAGATTTGTCTGCCCGGTCGAGAGCCCGACCACGGACCAACAGATCGAGCCTAGCGTAAAGACGACGAAGCCCCAGCCGGTGACGCGAGCACCGAGATTGGCGGCTGTCATCATGGCGGCGATCATCGTCGCGATCGGGGCGATCCATCCGGCGGCGTCTTCCAGCTTGCTCTCCTATCGCTTGGCCAGACGTCCGATCGGTCGTTTGGGAGGTCCGTGATCCTGGCATCGATCGGAACCCCCGCTACGCGGTGACGTTCCCGAACGAAGGAGATCCGCAGCCATGACAGATTCTGAAACCCGCAGCCGAACCGCCGGACAGGATGACGCCCCCGTCACCGCGTCGAAAACCGCCGATCCCGATCGCAAGCTGCTGGCCGAGGCGGTCACGATCAACCGACCGGCGCGCGAGCTCTATGATTTCTGGCGCGATCCCACGAACCTGGTTTCATTCATGGACAATATCGTCTCGATCGAGCCGATCGACCGCGATCGGTCGCGCTGGACCGTGAAGGCACCGGCGGGCCGCGAAGTGTCCTGGGAGTCGGTCATCACCAAGGACGTCCCGGGCGAGGAAATAACATGGCAGTCTGCCGAGGGCGCCGACGTCGCCAATAGCGGCCGGATCGAGTTTCGCGATGCTGGGCGGCGCGGCACCGTCGTGCGCGCCGTGATCGCCTATGATCCGCCCGGCGGCGTGATCGGCGAACTGGTCGCCAAGCTCTTCCAGCGCGAGCCAAGGATCCAGACGCGGCGCGACCTGCGCCGGTTCAAGCAGCTTATGGAAACCGGCGAAATCGCTACCAACGCGCGTAATCCGCGCATCCTCGCAGAAGAAGGAAAGTAAGCGCGATGAAGGCGATCACCTGGCACGGCAAGCACGACGTGCGCTGCGATACCGTCGACGATCCCGCGATCGTCAATCCGCGCGATGCGATCATCCGCGTGACCTCCACCGCGATCTGCGGGTCGGACTTGCATCTTTACGACGGCTATATCCCGACGATGCAGAAGGGCGACATTCTCGGCCACGAGTTCATGGGCGAAGTCGTCGAGGCCGGGCCCAAGAGCAGCCTCAAGGCCGGACAGCGCGTCGTCGTGCCGTTCACCATCTCGTGCGGCAGCTGCTACCACTGTTCGAAGACGCAATATTCGGCCTGCGAGAATGCGAACCCGGCCGACAACCAGGATATCGGGCGCGAGGGCTATGGCCATCCGATGCCCGGCCTGTTCGGCTACAGCCACATGACCGGAGGCTATGCCGGCGGGCAGGCCGAATATGTCCGCGTGCCCTTCTCTGATGTTGGCCCGCTCGTCATTCCCGACGAGAGCATTCCGGACGAAAAGGTGCTGTTCCTCTCGGACATTCTCCCGACGGGCTGGATGGCGGCAGAGAATGCCGAGATCGAGCCGGGCGACACGGTGACTGTCTGGGGCTGCGGTCCGGTCGGCCTGTTCGCGGTGCAGTCGGCTTTCCTGATGGGCGCCGAGCGGGTCATCGCGATCGATCATTTCCCCCGCCGCCTGGAACTTGCGCGCAAATTCGGTGCCGAGACCGTCAATTTCGAGGAGAGCAAGGTCTACGAGGCGCTGATGGAGATGACGGGCGGGATCGGCCCCGACGCGGCGATCGACTGCGTGGGCCTTGAGGCGCACGGCGCCTTTGCCGACAATATCATCGACCAGATCAAGGCGTCCACCTTCCTGGGGACCGATCGCATCCACGCCATCCGGCAGGTGATCCTGGCGACCCGCAAGGGCGGGCGTGTCTCTATGCCCGCCGTCTATGGCGGCTTCGTCGACAAGTTCCCCTTGGGCGCGCTGATGGAGAAGGGCCTGACCCTCAAGACCGGCCAGACGCATGTGCAGCGCTATCTGCAGCCGCTCTATGCCGCGATCGCGGAGGACAAGATCGATTCAACCTTCCTTATCAGCCACCGCATGGCGCTCGAGGACGGGCCACTCGGCTATCAGAAATTCCACGACGAGCAGGACAGCTATACGAAGATCGTTCTGAAGCCAGGGCAGGCGGCGGGCGCGACGGCGGCCTGACGCCGCGCATGCGGCTTTCTTACACGCCCGCGAGCGCGTCGATCGAAGCCTGTACGTTCTCGTAAGTATAGGGCTTGGTCAGGGTCCGGGCGCCAGCATGGCGCTCCGACGGCGCCTGGAGGTTGCCACCCGTGGCAAGGACGAACGGGATGCCGCGATCCTGAAGCGCGTCGGCGACCGGCCAGGAGGTTTCCTTTCCCAGGTTGAGGTCGAGGATGGCGAGGTCAAAGCTCTGCGCTTCGATCTCGGCGAGCGCGTCGGCAACGCTTCCTACGGCCGCGCCGATCCGATGACCCATCATGTCGATGAAATCCTCGAGCATCATGGCGATGAGCGGTTCGTCCTCAACGACAAGAATGTTGCGTGTGTTTGTCATGGGTTCGGCAATATGCCTCCCTCGCAGGCGCGCCAAGCTATATCCGGGACCTGCCCGGCCTGCACGCCTCGCAGCCTTCGTCACTGGATCGTCGTTGCGGCAATGCGGCTGCTCCGCTGGAACAGCCGCGAGGCGCAACCGCCTAATTGCGCATGTCGTCGGGAACAATGCCGCCATTTTCGGCAAGCTTATCCATGACGGCGCGGTGAAGCGCGATATTCTGTTCGGCTGAACCGGGTTCGCCGGCATTCACCCCGAGTTCCTCGGCCAGCTCCTTTCGGGCGGTGAGACTGGAATCGAGATCGAGAAGCTTCAGGAGATCGACGATCGAGTTCTTGTAGTTGCCGCCATCATCGTCTTTCATTGCGGCCATAGCCTCCAGGACGGGCCCGACGTCGACCGATGTTTGCGCCGGTGCAGCGGCGGTGGCGGCCGGAGCGGGAGTCGTGGGGACTGGGGCGGGACTTGGCGCGGCAGGCGCGGCGGAGGGTGCAGGATTCGCGGGCGCGGCCTTGGCCGCGTTCGGGTGGAAGATCTTGCTCAGGATGTTGCCGAAGATGCTCATCGTCTCGTCTCCTTGGGTCTCTTGCCGCGCTGCGGGCGGGCAGGGGTGTAACGTCCCGCGTTCGAAAAGGTCCGCCGCTGGAACGATGAAGCCTGGTCCGCGTTGAGCAGGCGTCCTGCTCGAATGGGGGAGTTATTCATGAAACCGCTTCTTTTGGTGTCTCTTTCGGCCGCCGCGCTTTGCCTTTCCGCTTGCGGCAAGAAGGCCGAGCCTGTCGAGAACACGGCAGCGACCTCCGCGGCCGAACCTGCCGCGCCGGCACCTGCGGTCCTGAGCCCGGGACAGGCCTTTGCAAACACGGCGGCAGCAAGCGACGCTTTCGAGATCGAGACGTCAAAACTCGCGGCGAGCAAGGCGCAGTCCGCAAAGATCAAGTCCTTCGCCGAGCAGATGATCAAGGCCCACACGGACTCGACTGCGAAGCTCAAAACGGCGGCCGCGGCCGCGACGCCGGCGATCACGCCTGATGCGGCGTTGACTCCGGCCCAGCAGCAGGAGCTCGCCGATCTGCAAACCAAGTCGGGCGCCGAATTTGATCGTGCCTATGCGCGCCTTCAGGCCGATGGCCACCAGAAGACATTGGATGCGCTCAAGGCCTATGCGGCAAGCGGCGACGTTGCATCCCTCAAGACCTTTGCGTCAGAGCTCGTGCCGATCGTCACTGCGCACCTCAATATGGCCAAGGGCCTCTAACGCCAGCCAGATTAACCAACCGGGGTGTCTGGCGGACGCCCTGACCTAAGCATCATGAGGCGCCTGCGCTCCGAATGGGCGCTGCGCGCTTGTCAGTAGCGTTTGAGCAGAGTTTCCACGGTGCGGGTGACGGTCCGATCCTTGTCGTCGTCTGCTTCATTGCGGATGTCGTTCTCCAGGGCTTCCCGAATTTTGGCGATCTGGGCGTCGGTCAGATGCTCGATGCCCACGAACTCGACGCGCGCCTTGTCGAGCGCGCGGATGATTTCGTCGAGCTTGGCCTGCATCGCGGCACCATCGCGGTTCTGGCTGTTCTGGATGAGGAAAACGGCGAGAAAGGTCAGGACGGTCGTCGCGGTGTTCACGATGAGCTGCCAGGTGTCGGAATAATTCAGGAATGGTCCGCTGACTGCCCAGAGAATGATGAACAGGGTCGAGAGAATGAAAGCCAGCGGCTGGCCCATGATCGTGGCGGAGCGGGTGGCGATGGCGGTGAAGAAGCGATCCATGGGGAGATTGTCCAAATCTTTGCTGAGACGATGGTGGTGCTTTGACGCCCAGGCGGCGTGTTGCTGTACGATTGCCGGGGTGCCAGACCAAGCCATGCTGATGTCGGCCAGACGTCTCTGGAATCACTGGAAAAGGGAAAAGCGCGCACCTATTCTCAGGCTGTGCGCGAGAACGCGTACATAGTCACAACCTGGCATGGAGAAGACGATGTCCGACCATTATCTGAACCATCTGCGCGAGGAGCACGCCCGGCTGGAGGCAGAGATCGAGCAGGAACTGCGGCGGCCTGTACCCGACCAGCTTCTGGTCGCGCGTCTCAAGAAGCTCAAGCTCGCCGCTAAGGATCGACTGACGGCCATGGATCGCGGTCGCGCCCAGAGCTCGGCGGCCTGACGACAGGACGGCGGAGCCGAGAACGTCGGTTCCGCCTTTCCGCTGAAGCGCGCGTGACAGGTACATCGGTTAGTGCGTTGGGAATTGACTCGCGGGTGCTACAAATGTCCCGTCGATCGCGTTAGACGTGGACCATGTATGTGCGTTGTCTTCTGGTTGGGCATAAGCCGTCTTCCGCTTCCATAGCGCGCGACAAGCAGGGCCAGTACAAAGCGTTCTGCGAGCGATGCGATTTGCCGATCGAGATGGATCATAAAGGCGCCTGGCGCGTGCCGCCCCCCATTTATGATCGGCCCTCAGGGAAAGACAGCGTCTCGGCTGACGATTAGCGGTGGGCTGCGGGCAGGACTACTGCGCCGGCGGCAGATCCGCCTTGGCATCGCCCAGCAGTACCGATCCCGCTGAAGCGGCAACGACGAGCGCCACGGCCAGCCACTGCATGGGCAGAAGAATTTCGCCCAGCAACACGCCGCCTGCCACGGCGCCGGCGGCGGGTTCAAGGCTCATGAGCACGCCGAACCGGTTCGCTGGGATCTGCTTGAGCGCGATCATCTCGAGCGAATAGGGCAAGGCGCTGGAAAGCACGGCGGTGACGAGACCGGTGAGGACCAGCGAAGGGGCGAGCAGGGTCGCGCCCGCCTCGACGATGCCGAACGGAACGACGACCAGGGCCGCGGTCGCCATGCCGAGCGCGACAGCCTGGCCGCCCGGGAGATGCGTCGTTTTCTTGCCGAACACGATATAGAGCCCCCAGCACAGGCCCGTCATCAGCGCGAAGCCCACCCCGGCCGGATCGAGCGCGTGAGGCGATTCATGTAAAGGCAGAAGCAGGGCCAGTCCGATCGCGGCCATCGCCACCATCGCCAGTTGTCCCGGGCGGCGCGAATAGAGGAGTGATACCGTCAGGGGGCCGAGGAACTCGATCGCGATGGCAAGGCCCAGGGGAATCGTGCGGATGGCGAGGTAGAAGCTGAGGTTCATCAGCCCCAGAACCACACCATAGCGCATCGTTGCGAACAGGTCCGCACGGGTCAGCGACAGGCGCCAGGGGCGGAACACCAGCAATAGGATCAGCGCGGAAAAGCCGACGCGATACGCGATCGTGCCTGTCGCGCCGACGATCGGGAACAGTTGCTTGCCGTAGGACGTGCCAATGCAGAATGCCGTTATCGAACAGGCAAGGGCCGCATAGGGGGCGGCCCGCAGCAACAGTGTGGAAGGCGGACGGGCAGAAACGGACAGCGTGGTCATGGCGGCTATATATCCCCCAGCCCCTGGCGATGGCTGGCGAAATTCGCCATTGTGTGACGGAATACGTCATTTATGGAGATGAAGTGGTGGAAACGGTCGATATCGATCAGTTCGACCGGCGAATCATCGCGATCGTTCGGCGCAACACCCTCACGCCCGCGCGCGCCATAGCCGCTGAAGTCGGCCTGTCGGAAAGCGCGGTACTGCGGCGCCTGCGCCGGTTGCGAGCCGAGGGTGTGATCGTCGCGGACGTCGCGCTGATCGACCCGGCGCGCCTTGCCAGCGCGATCACGATCCACGTTCTGGTAGAATTGAACCAATCAGGACTGCACCGGGAGCAGGCTTTTGCGGAGAAGCTGGGCCGCTATCCAGAAGTGATCGGCGCGTGGAACGTCACCGGCCGCACCGATTTCCTGCTGATGGTCAGTGTTCCCTCGATCGAGGCGTACCAGCATTTTTCCGATGAAGTGCTGGCCTCCGATGAGAACGTCCGCGACTTCGAGACGCTGGTGAGCCTGCGCGAGATCGTGCACCTGAACCCGCTGCGGGCAAGCCTTCCGCTTTGATCCCTACCGATTGGTCAGTGCGCGGCGGATAAACTTGGCGTGGTCCAGTCCCCGATCCTATGCTGCGCGCCACTCGGGACCGGCATTGCGATTAGGTCGTTCATCGGGTTGAAAATCCGGGCGGCTCCAACCAGATTTCGCCCGCCATTCCAAGGAGAGCGAAATATAGCGATGAGCACGATTACCGACGCTTCCCCCGACACGCGGTCCTTTGAAGCCGATGTCGCCAAGCTGCTGCATCTCATGGTGCATTCCGTCTATTCGGACAAGGATGTCTTCCTTCGCGAACTGGTGTCCAATGCCGCCGACGCCTGCGAAAAGCTGCGTTACGAAGCAATAGCGGCGCCGGCACTGCTGGGAGACGACCCTCAGCCTCGGATCGCGATCACGCTCGATCCCGATGCGCGCCAGTTGACCATCGAGGACAATGGCATTGGCATGACCCAGGCCGAAATGGCCGAGGCGCTCGGCACGATCGCCCGTTCGGGCACCAAGGCCTTCATGGAACAGATCGCCGCCAAGCAGGATGGCGAGGGCGGCCAGCTCATCGGGCAGTTCGGCGTCGGCTTTTATTCCGCCTTCATGGTTGCCGACAAGGTCGATGTGCTGTCGCGCCGCGCTGGCGAAGAGGGTGCGGGCCTGTGGACGTCCGATGGTTTGGGCACCTACTCGATCGGGGATGCTGATCCGGCCGAGGCTCCGGCGCGCGGAACGCGCGTCATTCTTCATCTCAAGGAAGATGCGGCCGACTATACCCGGCGCTTCAGCGTGGAGCCCAAGATCAAGGCGCAGTCGGGCCATGTCCCGGTGCCGATCGTCCTCAAGGACAAGCCCGACGCGGAGCCGGCGCAGATTGCCGATGGCGCGGCGCTGTGGACGCGGCCCAAGTCCGAGATCAGCGAGGAGGACTATACCGACTTCTATAGGACCAACGCCGGGCAGTTCGACACGCCGGCACTGACGCTGCACTACCGCGCCGAGGGCGTGCACGAATATAATGTGCTCGCTTTCGTGCCTGAGATGCGGCCCTTCGACCTGTTCGACCCCGATCGGGCGGGGCGGATGAAGCTCTATGTCCGCCGGGTGTTCATCACAAGCGAGGCGCAGATCCTGCCACGCTACCTGCGTTTTGTGCGCGGACTGGTCGACTCGCAGGACCTGCCGCTCAACGTCTCGCGCGAGATGATTCAGGAGAGCCCGGTTCTGGCCGCCATCCAGAAGGGTGTGTCCAACCGCGTGCTGAGCGAACTGGAAAAGCTCTCGAACAGCGATGGCGATAAATACCTCAAGATCTGGGAGAATTTCGGGTCCGTCCTGAAGGAGGGTCTCTACGAGGATTACGCCCGGCGCGAGACACTGCTGGGGCTCGCCCGCTTCAAGACCAGCACGTCGAACAATGAATGGCGTTCGCTCAAGGACTATGCTGCCGGACTGAAAGAGAACCAGACCGCCATCTATTATGCGGTGGGGTCCGACATCGAGCGGCTCGCCTCCTCGCCCCAGCTCGAAGGCTTCCGCGCGCGCGGCATCGAAGTGCTCCTGCTGACCGATCAGATCGACGGCTTCTGGGTGACTGGAGCGCCGGATTTCGAAGGCAAGCCGTTCAAGTCGGTGACACAGGGCATGTCGGATCTGGGTCTCATACCCCTCGCCGATGGCGAGCAACCGCCGGCGGAAACGTCGGACGAGGTCGCCGGCTTCATCGACTTCGTCAAGGCGACGCTGGGCGATGTCGTATCCGATGTCCGCGCGTCGGAACGGCTGACCGACAGCCCTGTCTGCCTGGTCGCGCCCGAACATGGTATGGACCGGCAGATGGAGCGGCTCCTGGCGGGCGCCGGGCAGCTTGCGCAGGTGAGCAAGCCGGTCCTCGAGATCAATCCCCGGCACGCGCTCGTCACCAGGCTCAGCGCGGTAAGTGCAGAGCAGGCCGACTTGCGCGAGGATGCAGCGCATCTGCTGTTCGACGAGGCCCGCATCGCCGACGGTGAACTGCCGCTCGATCCGCGAGCCTTTTCTGAAAGGCTTGGCCGGGTCCTGCTGCGCGGCAGCGGCCCGATCTGAAGGCACGGTTCGGGCGCGTCCAGCCGGCCGCTCAAGCCAAGGTTAGATGTACGGCCCGGTTCCGCTTCATAGTGGGTCCGGGCCTTACCAGTTCTTCGTCTCGCGCGCCCCTGCTGATGCATAGAACATCAAATCTCTATATTCACAGCCTCTATCGATAGATGGTACTAACATGAACGAGGCATGATGCCTCTGCGGGCGCAAGGCTAGTCTCGCAGGGAGCTGGCCCGACGGAATCCAAAAGGGCCGGCACGCATTATGATCATCGCAGCGATCGTCATCATTTCTCTCATCCTGATGGTGCTGTTCTTCGCTGTGACCGTGGCCGGAGGCCGCGCCCATGATCGGCAGAACAGGGAAGCGGCGCGCCGGGCTGATCACCAGCCAAGCGCGGGCGATGACCACCGGTCATGACTTGTCGCCCTCTGTCCGTCTCGCGTCGTGCGCCGCCGCGCTTAAGCAGTCCTGGCGTGACGCGGGGGCGGGCAGCCCGCAATGTCCTTGATCAAGCTGCCTTCGGGCCCATCCCCAAAAGCGAAACGGCTTTGTGCGGCCATGGCGCGGCCTAAAGTGTCCTGGCCGCCTAGGGCGGATATTCTGGCTCTCGTCGATGGTGCGGGTCGGCTTTCCATTCGCGTGACGCCCAATGCCTCCGCCGATGCCATCATCCTGCCGACCGGAGAGGGCATCTTGCAGGTCCGGGCGACAGCGACGCCTGAAGGTGGCAAGGCCAACGAGGCCGTGCTCAGGCTTTTGGCAGCAGCGCTCGGTGAACCAGTTTCTGAACTTGAATTGCTGCGCGGATCGACGGGCCGAAACAAGATCGTCCGGGTGGTCAAGCCTCGCGCGGAGCCGCTGACGGCCGCACGGAGTAAACTCGCCAAATCCTTTCACAGGCAGGAAAAAAGGGTATGACAGCCACCTTTGGCGCGGTCGGGACAGGATACGGGATTGGCGGAAATGTTGGAGAGTAAGAGCACGGTCGTTGGCACGCCGCAGCGGCAGAATAACGGGCTCATTGTCGGTCTGGTCTTGGGGCTGGCCTTCTTCCTGATCAGTACATGGCTTGCCTATTCGAATATCCAGGCGCTGCGCGACGCCGACAAGGCCATTCGCCATACCCACGAAGTGCTGATCGCTCTCGACGATGTTCTTTCCACCGCCAAAGACGCGGAGACGGGCCAGCGCGGCTATCTGCTGACCGGAACCAACGCCTATCTCGAGCCCTATCGGACCGCAGTTGCCGCCTTGCCCGCGCGGCTCGCGGCGCTGAAGACGCTGACCGCCGACAATCCGGTGCAGCAAGCGAGCCTGGGACCGCTCAACCGCCATATCGATGCCAAGCTGGCTGAACTGCGAGAGACGATCGAGTTGCGGCGCGCTCAGGGTCTGACCGCCGCCATGGGGATCGTGACAAGCGACCGCGGCAAGGGCGAGATGGACGCTATCCGCGCCCAGCTTGATGGCATGGCCCGCGAGGAGGTGCGGCTGCGGGAAGAGCGTATGGGCGACATGGCCGATGCGGCGCGTGCCGCCATCACCAGCGGCGTTGTTTCGGGCCTTCTGGGTTCCGCCCTCACCATTGCTATCTTCGTGCTGCTACTCCGAAATGGACGGGCGCGCGCACGGCAGGAATGGCTGCAGTCTGGCGAAGTCGGCCTCTCCGAGGCGATGCGCGGGGACAAGTCCGTCGAACAGCTTGGCGAGGACATATTGGCGTTCCTGGCCGAGCATACCGGCCTTTCGGGGGGCGCCCTGTTCAAGGGCGAAAGCGGCCACTTCCGGCGGGCGGCCGTGGTCGGGGTTCCGGCCGACGCCAATATGCCCTCCTCCTTCAACCTCAAGGAGGGCTTGCTGGGCAAGGTGGCGGTCGACGGGAAGGCGCTGGTCCTGGAAGACGTGCCGGAGGGCTATCTGACGATCGGCTCGGCTTTCGGTCGCGACAAGCCGCGCCATCTGGTCATCGTGCCGGCCAAGGCGGACACCCAGGTCAATGCGGTGCTGGAGCTTGGCTTCTTCAAGCCGGTCGATCCCTTGGTGCTCGATCTCCTGGAGCGTGTCTCGCCGGCGATCGGCATTGCCCTGCGCTCGGCGCGCTTCCGGGCCCGGCTCCAGGATGCGCTCGAGGAAACGCAGCGCCAGGCCGGCGAGCTTCAGGCCCAGAGCGAGGAACTGCGCGTCTCCAACGAAGAGCTCGAAGAGCAGGGCCGGGCGCTACGGGAATCCCAGGTTCGTTTGGAACAGCAGCAGGTCGAACTCGAACAGACCAACAGCCAGCTTGAAGAACAGGCACAGACGCTGGAAACCCAGCGGGACGAACTGGAGCGAGCCGGCGCGGCGCTGGGCGCCAAGGCACATGAACTTGAGCAAGCCAGCCAGTATAAGTCGGACTTCCTGGCAAACATGAGCCACGAACTGCGCACACCGCTCAATTCGCTGCTGATCCTCTCCAAGCTGCTGGGAGACAATCCGCAGGGCAATCTCTCCGACGAGCAGATCAAATATGCCAATACGATCGAGTCGTCTGGCAATGACCTGCTGACCCTCATCAACGACATTCTCGATCTCTCCAAGATCGAGGCCGGGCACATCGAGATCCGTCCCGAGACCGTCGCGCTGCAGCGGCTGACGGGCGACCTGCGGCGGACCTTCGACCCGCTTGCCGAGAAGAAGGGCCTTGGTTTCGACATCAGCCTTTCCGATGACTGTGCCCGCACGATCGAGAGCGACCGGATGCGGCTCGAGCAGATCCTCAAGAATCTCCTGTCCAATGCCTTCAAGTTCACCGAGCGCGGACAGGTGAGCCTTGCCATTGAGCGCGTGGATGATGCGTCCATTCGCTTCGCCGTCCGCGACACGGGCATCGGCATTTCGCCCGAGCAGCAGGCCTCGATCTTCGAGGCCTTCCACCAGGCCGACGCGACGATCAGCCGGAAATTCGGCGGGACGGGCCTTGGCCTTTCCATCTCTCGCGAGCTTGCGCGCCTGCTCGGCGCCCGGATTGCGCTGGAGAGCCGCCCTGGCGAAGGCAGCACCTTCACGCTCACCATTCCACTGGCCTATGAGACCGTCGCCCAGCCGACCCGGCGGCGTTTTGACCCGGGTCCCGCGCCCGTCGCGGCGGCGCCCGCCATCCCCCTGCGTCCGGCGCCCGCGCCATCGGCATGGAGCCTGGAAGACGACCGCGCGAGCCTGACCGAGGGCAACCGGGTCCTGCTCGTCATCGAAGATGATGCGGTGTTCGCACAGATCGTCTGCGAGCTTTCGCGCGAACTCGGCTTCCAGTGCGTCATCGCCGGCAATGCGGAAGACGCGATCAAACATGCTCACGAGTTCAAGCCGAGCGCGATCGTTCTCGACCTGGGTCTGCCGGACCAGTCCGGGCTTACCGTCCTTGACCGGCTGAAGCATGACGATGAAACGCGCCATATTCCGATCCATGTAATTTCGGCGGCCGATCAGAGCCAGACCGCCCTGTCGCTCGGCGCGGTCGGCTACCACATCAAGCCGGTCAAGCGCGAAGAGCTCGCCCAGGTGCTCGAGGGCCTGCAGGCGAAGCTCTCCTCGCGCATGCGCCGGGTCCTCATCGTGGAGGACGATGCGGTCCAGCGCGACGCGGTGGGCAAGCTTTTGGGCTCGGAGGATGTCGAGACGATCGGCGTGGGCACGGCTGCCGAATGCCTGGAACAGCTGCGGCGCGAGACGTTCGATTGCATGGTGCTCGACCTGACCCTGCCGGATACCTCTGGGTTCGATCTTTTGGAAACACTCAGCCAGGAGGGAGATCACGGCTTCCCGCCGGTCATCGTCTACACCGGGCACGACCTGTCCGCCGACGACGAGCAGCGGCTCCGGCGCTATTCGAGCTCGATCATCATCAAGGGCGCAAAATCCCCTGAGCGGTTGCTCGACGAGGTGTCCCTGTTCCTCCACCAGGTCGTCTCCGAGCTGCCGCCCGAGCGGCGGCGCATGATCGAGAAGGCGCGTCACCGCGACGCCGCGCTCGAAGGTCGGCGCATCCTCATCGTCGAGGACGACGTGCGCAACGTCTATTCCCTGTCGAGCGTGCTCGAGCCGCGCGGCGCGATCGTTCAGATCGCCCGCAACGGGCAGGAGGCGATCGATGCGCTCGCCCAGGCCGGCGACGATCCGAAAAAGGCCGTCGACCTTGTGCTCATGGACGTCATGATGCCGGTCATGGACGGGCTGACCGCGACGCGTGCGATCCGGGCCGATGCGCGCTGGGCCAAGCTGCCGATCGTGATGCTGACGGCTCAGGCCATGCCGGACGATCAGCAGCGCTGCCTGGAAGCGGGCGCCAACGACTATATGGCCAAGCCCATCGACGTCGACAAACTCCTGTCGCTGGTGCGCGTCTGGATGCCCCGATGAGGAGGCCTAGGTGACAGGCAGCCTCGAGGATTTGGAGATCGGCCTCCTGCTGGAGGCGCTCTACCAGCGCTATCATTATGATTTTCGCCCCTATGCGCGCGCCTCGATCAAGCGGCGCCTGGTGCAGGCGCGGAGCCAGTTGGGCTTTGCGAGTTTTTCGGCGATGCAGGAAAGCCTGCTCCATGATGAACAGACGCTACCGCGCCTGCTCAATTACCTCACCGTCCAGGTCAGCGAGATGTTTCGCGACCCGGCCTATTATAAGGCGCTGCGCGAACGCGTCATCCCGCACCTTAGGACCTATCCCTCGCTCAAGGTCTGGGTGGCGGGCTGCAGCAATGGCGAGGAGCTCTATTCGCTTTCCATCCTCTTCCGCGAGGAGGGGCTCGGCGCGCGGACGATCTTCTATGCTACCGATATCAATCCCGATGCCTTACGGGCGGCGCAGGCGGGGATCTATCCACTCGACCAGATGCAGAAATATACGGCCAATCACCAGAAGTCGGGCGCGCGCTCGTCGCTGTCGGACTATTATACGGCTGATTACGGGCATGCCGTGTTCGACAAGACGCTCAGGAGCCAGGTCGTCTTTTCCGACCATAGCCTGGTGACCGACGCGGTGTTCGCCGAGATGCATCTCATCTCGTGCCGCAACGTGCTCATCTATTTCGATCGCGAACTCCAGGATCGCGCCATCGGACTGTTCCGCGATTCCCTCGCCCGCAAGGGATTTCTGGGGCTCGGCTCGAAGGAGAGCCTGCGCTTTTCCCGGCACGCGGCGGCCTTCGCCAATTTCAACACCCCAGAGAAAATCTATCAGAAGGTGGAAGGATGAGCCGCGATCCGATCAGGGCGGTCGTCATCGGCGCCTCGGCCGGGGCGGTGCAGGTGCTGCTGGAAATCCTGCCCGCGCTCCCGCCGACTTTTCCGGTCCCGATCTTTATCGTCGTGCATATCCCGCCAGATCGCACCAACGCCCTGACTGCCCTTTTCGCGGATCGCTGCCGGCTGACGGTCAAGGAGGCGGAAGACAAGGAGAGCCCCGTTCCAGGCACGGTCTATTTCGCGCCGGCCGACTATCATCTGCTCATCGAACAGGATGGGCGCGTCGCGCTGGCGATGGACGAGCCGGTTCATCATTCTCGGCCAGCGATCGACGTCCTCTTCGAGACCGCAGCCGACGCCTTCGGCCCCGATCTCGTCGGTATCGTGCTGACCGGTGCCAACGAGGATGGCGCCGCGGGCCTGCGAGCCGTCGGGGAGGCGGGCGGTCTGACCCTTGTCGAAGAACCGACGAGTGCCTCGAGTTCCACCATGCCGGCCGCCGCGCTTGCGGCGTGGCCCCAAGCGCGGGCTCAGGATGTGCGCGGCATCCTCGCTTACCTTCAGACCTTGGTGGCACCATGACGAGTGCGAACCCTCTGCCCAACTGCCTTCTGGTCGACGACCTGGAAGAAAATCTTCTGGCGCTCGAGGCGCTGCTGGGCGACCAGGGTGTGTCGATCCTCAAGGCCCGATCCGGGGAGGAGGCGCTCGAGCTTCTCCTCCAGCATGATGTGGCGCTCGCCCTGCTCGACGTACAGATGCCCGGCATGGACGGCTTCGAGCTTGCCGAATTCATGCGCGCAAGCGAGCGGGCGCGCGATGTTCCGATCATCTTCCTGACGGCCGGCAGCGCCGACCAGCAACGCCGCTTCCGGGGCTATGAGGCGGGGGCGGTGGACTTTCTCCAGAAGCCGATCGAGGCCGATATCCTTCGCTCCAAGGCCCGGATTTTCTTCGACCTCTATCGTCAGCGCCAGAAGATCGGGGCGCAGCGTGATGCGCTTGAGGAGCTGACCGGCGTGCTGCAGACCGCAGATCGCCGCAAGAATGAGTTTCTGGCGGTTCTCGCCCATGAATTGCGCAATCCCATCATGGCGATGGGGGCGGGGCTGCACCTGATGGAACGCAGGCCCGATCCCGAGACAGCCACGATGGTGCGCGGGCAAATGAGCAAATATGTGCGGCATCTCGGCAGCCTGGTCGAGGACCTGCTCGACATCGCACGCATCGACCAAGGCAAGATCGCGCTCAAGAAGGAGCATCTTTTGCTCCAGGATCTGCTGACATTTGCCGTCGAAGGATCACGCCATCATATCGATGCGGCCAGCCATGAGCTGATCCAGGATGTCGCGCCTGAGCCGATCTGGCTGGAGGCCGATCATGCCCGGCTTGCGCAGGTCGTCGGCAATCTCCTCACCAACGCCGCCAAATACACGCCTGCGGGCGGAGAAATTCGCCTCTCCGCGAGGCGCGAGGAGGATCAGGTCCGCATCGAGGTTGCTGATACGGGCGTCGGTATCCCGGCCGAGATGCAGGCCCGGATCTTCGATCTGTTTGCCCAGATCGACGGGTCCAACCAGCGCACGCAGGAAGGACTTGGGATCGGGCTGGCGCTCGTCAAGCAGCTGGTCGAGCTGCACGGCGGCACGATCATGCTCAAGTGCAGCGCGCCAGGGGAGGGGAGTGTCTTCGAGGTCTCTCTGCCGCTTTGATGCCGTTCGGCCCGCACTGTTGCCGTCGGACGTGAGAAGTTCGCTGCCTTCCCATTAACGGGTGGGCCAGTTGTCGGTAAACCACCCCGCTGATGTTATGCTTCGCGCATGCATGCGCTGGCGGGACCATGTAAGGTGCGCGAATGTGGAGCGTCAGGGAAACGCGGGAGGATCGGCGGATGATTACCGTGTGGGGTGGACAGACATCGCGATCGATCCGGGTCGTCTGGCTGCTCGAAGAGATGGGCCTTCCTTACCGCATCCGGCAGGTTGACATGCTGGCCCCCGAGCGGGATCCCGAGTTCCTCGTGGTCAATCCGGCCGATTACATCCCGGCGATCCAGGACGGCGACGTCGTCATGGTCGAGTCAATCGCGATCATGGCGTATCTCATGGCCCGCTACGGGCCGACGCCGCTCGCGCCAGATCCGCACGATCCGAATTTCGCCGCCTATCAGCAGTTTCTACACCTGGGCGAGGCCGGCCTCGCTACCTTGTTGATGCCCGTCGTCGTCAGCCGCTTCCTGGCGCCCGAGGCCGAACGCAAGAACTGGGGTGCGACGTGGTGCCTAGGGGCGTTCCAGAAGCGGCTGAAGCTGGTCAACCAACGCCTAGCGAGTTCACCTTATCTCGCGGGCGAGGAGTTTACTGCTGCCGACATCTCGGTGAGCTACGCGCTGAACCTGGGCCAACGCAATTGTGGCATCACGCTGGGCGAAGCCGAACAAGCTTACCTGGCTCGCACCACCGGCCGCGATGCCTACAAACGCGCCATGATGCGTTCACACGACGGTATTAACGCGTAGGCCTGCCTCCGTCGGACGCTCCCTCGTGCGCCCATCAGCGATCAACTTGCTCTGCAATTAGCGGGGGGAGGGCCGGGATGCGTGCTTCATTCCGTTCAAGGCAGGCCATCCCCGGACTTGGCGGACGGTTCAGGACGCTCCCTTACGAACCCATGCATGCCCCACCACCATTGCAACGCGATGATCGCGCCTTTGGCGGGCTGCAACAGGCCAAGGAGCAGAACAAGCGCCAGCGGTACGATGATTGCCATCATGGCGGTGACCGAGAGCGCGAAATCGCGGGCCAGCGCGATGATGAGGGGCGCCATGAGGTGACCGGTCACGATGATCGCCACATAGGCCGGGAAGTCGTCCGCGCGTTGATGGCTCCAGTCCTGGCCGCAGCGTGCGCAGACGGCCACAGGTTTAAGAAACCGGTGGAATAACCGCGCGTCGCCGCAGCGCGGACAGCGGCCGCGCAGGCCCCGCAGCGCGGCGGCACCCAGCGTTTCGGGCAGAGCGCAGTCTCTCCGTTTTGGCATCAGCGGTCCAGCGTGCGGGCCGGACGATCGCGGGGACCGAACGGCGTTCGGATGAAGTCAGGCACGGTCATTCTCGCTGCTGGCCGATAGCGGCAAAGTTCGAAAGCGGGCTGACAGCAAATGAACAGCCACAACGGATATACAATCTCTTTTTCAGATGTGAAGTAGCACTTATGATGTATAAAACATCACACAGCCTTCGAGATCGTTGGATCCAACTTGCTTATAGCGGCGAGCCGAGCGCTTGCGCTGCGTCGCCCAGATCCGCCTCCGCAATGACATAGCTGTCGCCCTCTTCGGCAAAGAAGAGGTTCAGTTGCGCCTCGCTCCTCGTATCTGGCGCGGGACCATGGTGCGCCTCGTCCCAATGCGCGTCGACGAAGCTCCACAAGGCCGCGCTGGCCGCTGGCTGATCGTCATAGATGCCCACCTTTTCCGTCCCCTGGAAGACGATCACCAATACCGTAGCCAGCACAGCCTTCTTCGCCCTTGAACCGTTGCCTTTCGTGGGATTCCGCACGAACCCGCGACGCTTCAGGCACCCCGTGCGGCCTTCATTCACCCTCGGGGCAAGATGGGCAAAGAATGAGCGGGTTCAACAGGCTGAATTAAGACCATTTTGGAGCTAAACCATTTGCCAATATGCTTCTGCTAGGAAGTGTCGAACGCGCGGGAACAGGTGTCGTCTCAAGCGCGTACTGGACATGGCAAGAAAGACATAGAGAATCATGGCGCAGTTGACGCAGATGGAAATTGCCAATTGGCTTGCGATTTACGTTGGCGTCGGCCTGTGCTGCGCGCTCGCGGTTTCGCTGTCGGTCGCCGTGCTTCTCGGACAGCTGGTTCAGGAGCGTGCCTGGCGCCAGATCCACGGTGTACGCGGAGCGGCATTGTTCCTGCCGCGGACCTGGTGGCGCTGGCAGAAACTCTATTTGCTGTCGACGCCGGTCACCTTGTGCATCGTGGCATGGTTTGCCGCGACGCTCCGCTGGTCCTGAGCAGAGGGGCGCGCTTGCCGCATCACAATTGTCTAATGCGCCGGGCTCACAGGCCTAAGGCGGTTCGCACGATATCCGGTACGGCGCCGCGTTCGAGCGCGTCAGGCCCGAGGCTAATCAGCGGCGCGATCGTCTCCAGGCGCGGATGGATGGCGGCTCTCACCGCCAGATAGTTCTCGCCGAGCGCGCTCTGCGCCGCAACGACCAGCTGCCGGACCTCGCCGGTCTCCCTCGATTGCGCTTCAAGCAGGAAGTCGGGCCGACAGGGGCCTTGCGGGGTCAACTGGTCGAAGAGCGGCTTTTCGATCACCAGGTCGATACCGAGGCGATCGAGCGCGCGTCGCGCGTCGAGCAGGCCGCGATAAAGAGATCGCTCGAATTCGGAGGCAACCGGCACGAAACGCTGGCCTGAGAGGATGGGCTGCGCATAGGCGCGCAGCGCCGCATAGCCGTCGGCCTCGGGATATTCGCCGACCACGACCAGCACCAGGTAAGGACCTTTGATCGGGTTGCCGCGGATCGATGGGGACTGCACCCGATTGGCGAGCACCAGCGGCTCGGCGCCCGCGACATGGATGGTCGCACCCTGCACCGCTGTTGCGTAGAGCGCGAGGAACGCCTGCGGTGCGTGACCCGGTGGCCACTGATGGGATAGCGCGCGCAGGCCTGCGAAGACGCGATTGCTGTGAAAGGGACGGGCGTGTGTCCATAAGGCGCGGCCGAGCTCGATGCCGGGTGCAAGCTCGATCCGCGCGGCCGCCGCGCTCAAGGCCCTGAATTCTTGCGCAATGGAGCGTTCAGGGGGCTCCGCGCCAAGCGGCGGCGTGCGATGGACACCGGCCAGGGTCATAAGACGCCAAAGAAGGCGGGCGAGACGCGGCACCGTCGCATTTCGCGTCCTGTCGTCGATACTGTCGGCCTGCGGCTTTTGCGCGAGCTTCTCAGGGGCTGGCCGCAGCACTTCGAAATAACCTTCCGGGGGATCGGCCGGCGAATGGGGTGTACGGATCTCCGAAATGCGATTGGTCGCCTGCTCGCGAAAGAAGGGGCATTGGGGACGATGCTCGGGCCGGTCGGCGCCCGTCAGGCGCCGCAGATAATAGGTTTCAGCTTCCGACAGGAAGGCGGGGGTCAGGACCGGCGGCCGGGTGTCGGGACCCAGGCAGTCGCAT
Organism: Sphingomonas bisphenolicum; assembly: GCF_024349785.1. Taxonomy (NCBI): domain Bacteria; kingdom Pseudomonadati; phylum Pseudomonadota; class Alphaproteobacteria; order Sphingomonadales; family Sphingomonadaceae; genus Sphingomonas; species Sphingomonas bisphenolicum. Next base: position 202,182 of record NZ_AP018821.1, on the reverse strand, counting down.
GCGATCCACTTGGCGCCGATCCGTGCTTGCTGGACAAGCGCGATCCCCGCCTCTTCATCGCCGCGCGAGCCTTCGCCCATATACCAGCGCACCAGTGCGGACCGCACGAGGTCGGGAAGGGGGATGCGACGACCTTTTTGTCCGTCGCCTTGCCGGTCGATCAGCCACATGGAGGAGCCCTTTTGGAGCGCAATGGGCAAAGTCTGACTAGGCGCCGCGGGATTGACAACGGGATTTGGGTTCACCTCCACTCGGGCAAGGACAGGTTTCGGGAGGTTTTATGAAGACCGCGCTCCTTGCTGCACCGCTGCTCACCATCACCCTCGCAGCCCCGCTTGCCGCCGCCAGCCCGCAAGGTTCGCCGCGTACCGTTCAGCTCATCACGATGGGCGTGCCGGCGCCGCCACGCCTGCCGGCCGCTGCGGGCGCAGATGGCACAGACCGCCCGGACACGCCCGCGGTGGACGAAGGAGCCCCGCTCGCCGAGGCAAGTCCTGCCGCGCTTCCAGCGTCGTTCAGCGTTCATGATCTCAGCCGCAAATGGGTGCAGTTTCAGATGGCGCAGACCTACGGGCAAGCGGTCCCCGGCGAGGCCTCGCCGGTCGACCTGGCCGCTGCCGGTGCTGCGCCCCCGGTTGCGGCCGCGCCCGGCGTTTTTGCCGCGCCGACGCTGGAGGCGATACGCGTTCCGGCGTGGATGCGCGGCGGACTGGCCTTTGCCAGCGCCGCAACCCGATACACGCCAGGATGCTATGCCGGAGGCTATCGGCCGGCCGGTTTTCTCAGCGCCCAGGCGGAGATCCGGCGGGCGGGCTATTACGGGATGATGAGCGCGATCGCGTGCCAATATGGCATCCCGGTCGGCCTTTTCGACGCCATGATCATCCGTGAAAGCCGCTACAATGACCGGGCCGTCTCGCCGAAAAATGCCTATGGATTGACCCAGCTCATGCCCGGCACGGCTGCGGGGCTGGGCGTGGATCGCTACGATATCGAGCAGAATCTGCACGGCGGCGCGCGCTATCTGCGCAGCCAGCTCGATCGCTTCGGCCAGGTCCATCTGGCGTTGGCGGCCTATAATGCCGGGCCGGGACGGGTGCGGGGCGGCCAGGTGCCGCGGATCGCCGAGACCCAGGCCTATGTCGACGATATCCTCCTCAACTGGCGGCGCCTGAGCGGTTTCACGCGGACCGCCAGTGTCACCGGCCCATCGTTGCCGCCCGCTCCAACATCTCCGCGTTTCAATGGACGCAGCGCGATCGTTTCGCGCTTCTGAGACCCGAGGCAACGGACGCCAGTGCGAACCGCACGGACGGCGTCCGACGGTCAATCCAGGCGGAAGCTCTGCTCCATGCGGGCGCGCCGCTCGATGATCGCTATGACCTCGCGTACCACCCGGTCAACGACGCCGTCGCGCAAGGGGCCTGCCCATTCGCGGCGGATCTCGGTGCCATCCATGCCTTCCACTTCGTTGAGCGCATGGACAAGCGAGAGCGGTAGGCTCGCGAACACCTCGGAAATCATCTGCATCATCGTCGAGAATCGGCCGTCATGGAGAAGATCCAGGTCGCGAAGAGTTTCGACACCGAGAACGGCCTGGATGAACCCGATTTGAAGGACATGAAGGATCGTCTGGAACTCGACGAGCGTCATGCTCTCGCGGGTGGAAGGATCGGCGGTGGGCCGCAGAAGATTAGACAGGCGGTTACGTCTGATGCCGGTCTTGAGCGCCAGTTTCCGCACGCTCACATTTTGATCCGACATCGCTTGAAGAATGTAAGGAATATAGTCCCTGAAGGGGATCGCAGCGCTCTCTTCAGCGGACTTGCTTTCGTCCGTCGAGGAAGGTGCCCCGCTGCTGGCAAGGGATGTCATGAACCGGCCCCCTGATCCTGCTCCGTAAGAGCACCAAATCACAGCGGGAAACGCTTTGCAACAACCTCTGACCTGAATTTCTTTATAGGTATCGTCTAAGCCATTGGAACGGATGGACTTGTCTGTTGCGAATCGCTCGCAATTTTTCCGGCGGGCTTGGCAGGCGGTAAATCGAGCCCCTGTTCGCGCAGCTTCGCCACGACGGCCTTCGCCTTCTGCTCGACGATATAGTCGAACAGGAGAAGCGACAGCATGTCGCCGGCGGACATGCCCTGCCCGAGTTGCCTGGCCAGAATATGCTGGGCCTCGCTGAGGTTCTCGGCGCTGCTCGCGGTAACGCGCAGTTTGATACGAATGCCGCCTTCGGTGGGGATCTTGTCCAGATGCGAGCGAAGCACATCGGAATCATGATCCATGGCCGCGGCGGAGGCGGCGCGCGCATTCACCAGCGTCGCGAGCGTCTGGTAAGAATGGGTTTCGTTCGATCGCAGCCGCACGCTTTCGGTGGTGAGGCGGAAGAAGTGCTCGGAAATATCGATGCTGACCTGTCGGGGGAAACCCACTCCCGCCGCGTCCTGTCCCTGTGACGTTTTGTAACCCTGCCCCACTCGACCCCCCTGGAGTGCCGGATCCCGCGTCCTTGCTACGCGGCACGAAGCTCCTGCCGATTCCACGGTAGAACCTAACCGTTAACCAATCTTATCGCAAATTTTCGCGAGTCGCGCGGGTGGCTCGGATTTCGGGCCAGCGTGGCGCGCGCTGGTGACCGTCCCGGTCTGCACAGCGGGCCACCCCGGCTCGCAGCGCGTACCGGAGCGGTTCGCGCGCAGCGCCAAGCGACTCGGGCTGGAAGAAAAATTCATGTCCCCCGCAACGCGCCGAGCCGGGGAAGGTTGCTCGGCCGGCGAGCGAGGGGACAGCCTTCGATTGGGCGCGGAACCGCCGCGTCTCAATCGGAAGGAAATGCTCATGCAACAGGTACTGAAGCATGGCGGGCGGGTAGAGCTTGCGATCCTCGTGATCGCGGCGCTGGCCTTCGCGCTGCTCATGTTCGCCGGACCGGCCTTCGCCGGCGCCGACACCACCTTCGACACCGCGCTCACCAAGTTCACCGACTTCCTCGAGGGATCGGGCGGCAAGATCATCACCGTGCTCAGCCTCGCCGGCGGCGTGGTCGCGCTCGCCTCGGGCCGCTTCTCGATGGGTCAGATCGCCATCCCGGTGGGTGTCGGCGTGGGCGCCGGCACCGGCGTGCCGATCGTCACCTCGACCGTCACCGCAACGATCTGACGTGGGTTCGGGCCGGCGGCGTAGCAGCGCCGACGGTCCAAATGGAGGGTGGTGCGATGTCTGCGGACAAATATGTCATTCCAACTCATCTGGATGATCCAGAACTGATCGGGCTGTGGACCCTGGATGAGTTCCTCGCGATGGTGATTCCGTTCACCTGGGGGATCCTGTCTCAGCATATCCTTATCGGCATTTTGCTCGCTGGAGCAGGCTGGTGGGGCTTGAAGCGCGCTAAGGCGGGACGGGCGGCATCCTGGCTGCTGCACATGGCCTATTGGCACCTTCCGGCCGGGTTCACCGGCATGAAGGCGACACCGCCCTCCTACCTTCGACTGATGGCCGGCTGACATGGAGATCGCCAACAGCCACGCGCAAAGCCAGCGCGTTCTCAAGCAGCGCAACATCCTCGTCGCCATTGCCGGCGTGCTCGCAGCGCTGACCGCCATCCTCTTCCTGATGGTTGCGACCCGCGATCGGGAGATCGTCCTGCAGCCGATCCTGCGGTCGCCGCTCACAGTCAGCAGCGCCGGGGTCAGCCGCGAGTATCTGGAGATGGTCACACGCGACGCCGCGGTGCTGACCCTCGATCGGTCGCCGAGCAACCTGGAATACTGGATGAAGTCGGTTCTCGATATCACGGCGCCAAGCGCACAGGGGCGGCTCAAGGCGGACCTTCTCAAAATCGTCAACGAGCAGCGCGGATCCTCGATCGCGCAGTTCTTCGCGATCCAATCGATGAAGCTCGATCCGGACAATCTGACCTCGGACGTGACGGGCGACCTGCACACGATCGTAGGCAGCAAGGTCATCTCCAAGGACCGCCGGACCTTCCGCTTCAAATGGAAATATTCGGGCGTCTCGCTGCAGCTCGTCGGCTTCGGGATGGTGTCCAAAGCCGAGGAAGGAGATCAATGATGAGTGCTATCGCCATCGGCAGCACGGCTGCCGGCGCAGCCTTGTGCTCCCGATATTATTTCCACGCGAGCCGTTTCATGGGCGCGGGACTGGTCGCGGTGGGTCTGCTCCTGGTCGCCGAGCCCGCCTGGGCGGACCAGACGATCATGGCGTCCGACAGCAGCCAGGTCGACTGCCAGGCGTCGGCCAAGGACCTGACCCGCATCAGCCTCGTCGAGGACGAGTTCGCCAGCGTCTCGAAGATCTCCACCGGCAATCCGACGGACGATTTCAGCGTCGTCAACGAACCGGTGCGCGGGGACATCTATCTGTCGGTACCCGAGGGTTTCGGGCGGCCCGCCCTCTCCTTCTTCGGCACGACCAAGCGCGGCTATGTCTACAAGTTCGTTTGCCGCATCGGCGGCGAGCAGGCGGCGCAGGTCTTCGTTTCCAACCCGGCGATCGCGAAAGATCGTTCGGCTGAGGCGGTCGCCACCACGGTCAAGGCCGGCCCGCAGGATGCAGCCGTCGAACTCGTTCAGGCGATGTATTCCAACAGCATCGTCGATGGCTACGAGATGCGGCAGCGCACTTTGCGCCCGGTCTTCGTCGGCGGGCTCAAAGTCCAGATGATCGCGGAATATCGGGGGCAGGAGCTTACCGGCAAGGTTCTGCGCATCGAGAATATGAGCAACGCGCCGATCGCTCTCAACGAAGGCGCGGTCGCGCCGCGCAGCGCGCTCGCCGTCTCCATCGCCGAGCCGACGCTCGCGCCAGGCAAGGTCACCACGGCCTATCTCGTCTCGCAGATCGGGAGGTAGTCATATGGCACTCGCGGACATTTTCTCGCGCACCCGTCGCACCCTGGACGGTCCCGATGAAGAAACAGAGAATGTTTCTCCGGTAACCGGTGAAATCGGCAGCAACGAGGCGACCCGCAAGAAGCAGCGGTTGTTGCTCGCGGGCGTTGCCGGCGCGGGGCTGGTGCTCTCGTCCTTCTGGATCTTCGGGGGCAACGACAAGGACGCGGCTGAAGAGGACGACGGCGAAAAGGTCGAGGTGTCGACCAAGGATCTGGTGAACCGCAACCTCTCCCAACAGGAGTGGATGGGAATGTCCGAGAACCAGTTCCAGTCGATGGAAAACCAGCTGAAGTCGGTGAATGCGCAGCAAAACCGCGTCGACGCGCTGGCAGCCCAGGTCGAGGCGCTGAAGGGGCAGAACCAGGCCCTTCAGGCCGACGGCCAGCGGGTCTTCTCCGCCTACCAGGCCGAGAACGAACGGCTCAAGCGCGAGGCGGCCCAGCAGCGGGCGGCACCGCCGCCCCAACCAGGTCCAGCCGCGCTTTACGGTCCGGGCGGGACCCAGGCCTATCGGCGGCCCGATGGCACGCCGGGGGCGGCCGGGCCCGCCGGCGCGCCGATGGGCGGCGCGGAGGTCAAGATGGTGAACTTCCAGACCACCGAGACCGGCAATGCCTCGCGCGTCGCCAAGGGCAACACGGTCTATACCGACAGCGTCAATTACCTGCCGCCCAACAGCTTCGCATCCGCCAAGGTGATCGTCGGCGTCGATGCCAGTGCCGGCGTCAACAGCCAGTCCGACCCGCTTCCGGTCGTGCTGCGCGTGACAGGCCCTGCACGCAGCGTCTTCCAGAACGGGCGCCTGCTCACCACGAAGATCGAGGGCTGCCTCATCAACGGAGCGGCGCGCGGCGACCTTTCGGCCGAGAAGGTCTACGTCAAACTGCAGAAGATGACCTGTCCGCAGCCCGGCGGCCGCTATGCGGTCTCGGAGGTCAAGGGCTTCATCGCCTTCGGCGGCAAGACCGGGGTGCGCGGCCGGGTGGTCTCGCGCGAAGGCGGGCTGGTGACGCAGGCCTTCATTGCCGGCCTCTTCGGTGGTTTTGGCCGCGGTTTCTCCGCAAACGCCAATTCGGTGTTCCAGGGCACCAACATCACCACAAACGGCAAGCGCGACAAACTCTCGGCGGGCGAGATCCTGGAGGGTGGCTTCGGGGAAGGCGTCGCCCAGACCGGCGACATGGTCTCGAAATATCTGATCGAGCGCGCCGAACAATATCAGCCGGTGATCGAGATGCCGACCGGCATCGATGTCGAAATCGTCTTTCTGGAGGGTGTCTATGTCCGTAACTGATCGCCTTCGCGCCGTTGTTGCGCGCACGCCCTGGAGCTATGGCCTCATCGCCCTGCCCGTTGTGGGACTGGGCGCTGCAGCCATCGCTGCCGCCGCCGTGCCGACCGAAGACAGCCAGGTCGCGGGCCTGCTCAAGGCCCGGCTGCCCAAGACCGAGATCAGCGCGGTCAACTGCGCCAAGGTCGCAGGGCTGTGCGAAGTGACCGCCGGCGCCAACCTCTTCTATGTCGATCGCGGCGCCCGTTATCTGGTCATCGGCCGGGTATACGATATGGAAACGCGGCAGGACGTGACCGCGGCACGCCTCCTGGAGATGAACCCCGACATGCTGGTCGGCGGCGCGGCCAAGGCCAATGCGACGGCCGCGCTCGGCGGCGAGGCGGACGCTTCTCCCCTCGCACCGACAGCCGGCGCGCGCCGTGTCTCCGTGCCGGAGCGCCCGGCCACGCTGTCGCTCGCTGGGCTGCCGCGCGACGGAGCAATCGTCTGGGGCAACAAGGCATCGAGCCAGTCCGTCACGGTCTTTACCGATTTTCGCTGCGGCTACTGCCGCGCGCTTACCAGCGTGCTGCGCAGCATGGACGTCAAGGTCATCGAAAGGCCCATTTCGGTCCTGGGCAGCCGGGATCTGGCCGACCGCGTCTATTGCGCCAAGAACCGGGAAGAGGCGCTTCACGCCGCCTATTCCGGTGCGCCCTTCGAGAGCGGCAAATGTGACACGCGCGGTCTCGACGCCAACGAGCAGTTCGCCCGCAGCCATGGCCTGAGCGGGACCCCCGTGATCGTTCGCAGCGACGGCGCCATGCTTGAGGGCTACCGGCCCAAGGACGTGCTGGAAGCATGGCTGAAGGGAGCCAAGTCGTGAAGGGCCGCGCCACTCGCTGGCATGCTGGCCTGGCGCTCGCCGTCCTGCCAATCATGGGGGGCTGCGCATCGTTCGGCAGCAATATCGCGGGGAGTTTCTCCTGCCCTGCGCCGGACGGAATTTGCGCGCCGTCGTCATCGATCGACGACCGGGCACTGGTCCTCATCACGGCTGAAGCGCCGGACGCCGTGCCGTCACCGGCGGGACCCTATCGCGATCCCGACATGGGAGCGGGGAAAGCCGCCCGGACGGCGGTGGCAAGCCCGCGGCGCATGCCGGTGTCGATCGGAGAGGCGGGCCGCACACGGGAGAAAGTGCTGCGGATCGTCTTCCAGCCCTATATCGACGAGCGCGGCCGGTTGCACGAGGCGAGTGCCGTCCATGCTGTGGTTGCGCAGGGTGAGTGGCAGCAGCAGGCTATCGCGGACGCGTCTGGCCTCTCCTCCCGCAATGAGCGCGCCGCGACCTATGCAGGAGAGACGCTCGCCGACGCGGTCGATCGCGCCGAGACGGAGCGCCTCTCCCCCGCCGAAGGCCTGCCTGACCCGGCGGCTGTCGCTGCCGCGCGGGCGCGTGCGACGGCAGATCCGGTTGCCAGCATCAAGAGCGATGTCGCGGCCCGGCTTTCGCCAAGGCCGGATGCGCGGGCGCGGCGCAAGGTCGCGGCGACGCCCGCGCAACCCGTGAGCGCTGCGGCCCCGTCCGCCGAACCGACTGCTCCTCCCGCGGCAGCGCCTGCGCCGTCGGCGCACGCGGTCCCATCCGTCCCGCAGGCTGCGGCAGTCCCTGGCGCTCCTGCCAAGACGACCGCTGGAGCGGAAGCGGCGGCGCGGGTGAAAGCCGATAGCCGGTACCAGACGGTGGCGTCGCAGGCACAGGATGGTGCGCGGGCAGCAGCCACGGGCGCGCAGGCGCCCGACTTGCGGCCGGTGCTCAAGCCCACGGTGAATTCAGCCCCATTCCCCGGCGCCGTCGCGGAGGAGAACTGACATGGCGAAAGGCGGCTTTTTCGACAGCATGCTCTCGGGGCTCTTCGGCGATGCCGCACGCCCCGATGATGACCGGCCCGCGCTCGGCGTTCCCATGCTGGCGCACTGGCTGCCCTATCGCAGCTACGATCCCAAGACGGGGATCTTCTACAACAGCGCCTCTCGCGGTTTCGTGATCGAGGCCGCCCCGATGGTGGGTGCGGACGAGCGCACCGCGGAGATCATCACGCAGTTCCTGTCCGAAGGCATTCCCGCACCGGGCTGTATCCAGTTTCATCAGTGGATGAGCCCGCGCGTGGGTGAGGCGCTGAGCAAATGGTATCTGCCGCGCTATGCCGCACGCGGCGTCTACGAACGGATGGCCAAGCACCGGGTCGATTTCCTCAGCGACGGCGTATGGCATTCGCTCTCGAAGGACGCGCCCTTTTGCCTGCGCCATCACCGCGTGGCGATCTCCTATTCGACGCCCGAGAGCTCGTCGGTGTCCGATGACGACATCGTCTCGGTCATGGAGGGCCTAGTCTCCGCGCTGGCTTCGGTGGGGGTCACGACCCGGCGCATGGATCCGGTCGCGCTGATCGCCTGGATCGACGACATCACCTCACCGACCACGGCTGCCGGTGAGGACGTCGTCAGCTACAATCCCTTCGATCCCATCGCCGACCAGGCCATTCGCCGCGACATTGAGCTCCGGGTCGAACCCGACCGGATGCTGCTGCGCACCGAGCGGTTCCGACCGACCGGCAAGGTCCACGACGGCGCCCCGGAGATCGGCGAAATCTATCCCGATGTCTTCGACGTGCGCTCCTTCTCGGTGCGCAACCTGCCCAATCGCTGGGCGCCCTGGGACATGGCGAAGCTGGTGGGCGACATGTTCACTGACAAGCTGCGCATGCCGTGCCCGGTCGCGACGAACCTGTGCGTTGAATATCCGGACACCCAGGCCTCATCGAACAAGGCGAGCTTCAAGTTCATGCGGACGACGAGTCTCGCCGATTCCAAGTCGGCGCGATTCCTGCCGCAGCTGCGCGACCAGAGCCAGGAGTGGCGCTTCGTCAACGACGAGATCCGGCAGGGCCGCAAGCTCGTGCGGGTGTTCTTTTCGGTCACGTCCTTCTCGCCCAAGGGGCGCGGCGACGCCAACGAACGCGTGCTCAAATCCGTCTACCGCGCGGCGGGCTGGGACCTGCTCGACGACCGCTACCTGCAGGTGATGGGCCTGCTCTGCGCCATGCCCATGACGATGGCCAACGGCCTGTCGCGCGATCTCGAGCGGATGAAGCGCATGCGCACGCTGCTCACCACCACCGCAGCCAATCTCGCGCCGCTGCAGGGCGAATATCTGGGCGGCCATGTGCCGCATCTCCTGATGGTCGGACGGCGCGGCCAGCCCTTCTTCTGGTCACCCTTCGAAAACGCGGCGGGCAACCATAATGTCGCGGTCTTCGGCAAATCGGGATCGGGCAAGTCGGTGGCCTTGCAGGAGCTGTGCGCCTCGCTGTGCGGCGCTGGCGCGAAGGTGGTCGTGATCGACGACGGCCGATCCTTCGAGCATTCGGCCAAATTGCAGGGCGGCGCCTTCGTCGAATTCACCATGAGCTCTGGCTTCTGCCTCAATCCCTTCTCGATGATCGACGAGGCCCAGGCGGCGGAAGACGAGGACTATCTGCTCGACTGCATGGCGATGCTCAAGGCCATCGTGAACCAGATGTCGCGCCACATCGACCGTCTCAACGATACCGAGCGCGGCCTCATCGATGGCGCGGTCAACACGGTGTGGGAGGCGCACGGCCGAAGAGGATCGATCGACCTTGTGATCGAGGCGCTCGATGCAACCGGCAACGCGCTCGCGCACGACCTCGGTATTGCGATGCGCCCCTTCTCGGCGGCGGGCACCTACGGCCGATTCTTCCAGGGGGAGGTCAGCTTCGAACTGAAGGCGCAGCTCACCGTCTTTGAGCTCTCGGATCTCTCGGCGCGCGAAGAACTGCGCAGCGTGGTCCTCACCGCCATCATGTTCATGTCGCAGCAGGTGATGCGCAAGGTCGATCGCGCAATCCCCAAGGCATTGCTGCTGGATGAAGCCTGGCAGCTGCTGCGCGGCGGGGCCATGGCCGACTTCATCGAGACCTATGCGCGCACCTGCCGTAAATATGGCGCCTCGCTCGTCACCGCCACGCAGTCGCTCAACGATTATTACAAGTCGGCGGGGTCAATCGCGGCGCTGGAGAACAGCGACTGGTTCGTCATTCTCCAGCAGAAGCCTGAAACGATAGCCGATTTCAAGAAGCATGATCGCTTCGAGATGGACGATTACACCGATGCGCTGCTGCGCTCCTTGAAGCGCAACGGCTTCGAATATTCGGACATCATGATCAAGGGGCCCGAGACGCTAGCGGTAGGCCGCCTGGTCCTGGATCCCTATTCGGCCACATTGTTTTCCTCGAGCCCGCAGACCTTCGCCCGGATCGAGGCGCTGATCGGCGAGGGCCTCAGCATGGACGAGGCGATCGAGCGCATCGCCTTTCCCGACAATCCCGAAAAGTGGGCGGCGAACGCGGAGAGTGATCCCGACGTCGCAATCGCCGCGGAGTAGGCCCGGTGGCAACGATCCCGAGAGAAGAGACCCTTAAGCCCAGCCCATCGGCCCCGGCTAGCCCGCGCATCCGGCTCGACCTGCGCACCATCCTCTATTGGTATCTCCACCTTTTCGGTTTCGCCCTGTCGTCGCTGCTGATCAGCTGGGGACTGTTCTTCCTCTTCTTCCTGGCGATTGGCGGCTTCTCGGTCGACGGCATGATGCACCAGCTGGCCAATATGGCGAGCCGCTACGTCGCCGCGGACCCAGCGCGCATCGCATCCTTCAAGCAGGTGCTGGCCGGCGCGCAGCTTCTCCTGGCCGGCGCGATCATCGTGCTGCGCCGACATCTCATCATTCCGCGTCATGTGTCTGAAGGGAACCGTTCCCATGGCTGAGCAGACTGAACTCGATCTTCCTCCCGTCCCCGCGCCGTCGGGCAAAGCCACGCGCTCGCGCCGCCGGGCCCTTTTCGCAGGATTGACCCGCTGGCAGATGCTGGGCGGGCTCCTGCTGCTCGCGTCCCTCGTCTGGGCGATGTGGGTGACCCGGCAGGTGAGTGCCCGGCCCGACCATATCGTCTCGGTCAAGCTCTCCGAGCTGGTCGGCGAATATGTCGAGGCGCAGCGCTACTCGGCATCGCCACCTGAGCGGGTCAAGGCCGAGATGCAGGCCTTCATGGCATCGCTCGACAAGGAGCTTGCGCGTCGCAGCGCCCATGGCGACGTCATCCTCGTCGGCGAGGCTGTGCTCAGCAAGAATGTCGATGACATCACGGAAACGGTGAAGAAGGCAGTCTACGCCTCGGGCGTGCCGATACCCAAGCGGATAACGGCCGAGGAGCTGCAGCGCCTGCAGCAAATGAGCCTGCAGGCGGCGCCCGAGATGCCCGTGTCGCAGGATCCGCGGATGACCGCGCCGGCGAGCGCCGCACAAGCCACTGCCCAACCGGTCCCCTCCGTTATTCCCCCGGCCGTTGGCGCCCAGGGAGCCACCGTCTCGAGCTTTGGAGCGCCCGATGTCGGCCCTGCTCAGTGACCAGGGCGAAACCCCGAAGGTGACGGCCTGGCGACCGCGCAAGCATCTCTGGACGGCGCTGGGGCTCCTGTCGGTCGGCACCGTGGTTCTGGGCGCGATCGCGGATTGGCGCGATCGTCATGCCTTCCTCATCAACACGAGCGAATCCTTGCCGAACTGGGCGTTCCTCATCGATCGGGGCCGACTGCCGGCCCGCGGTGACTATGTCTTCTTCGACCCGCCCGCGAACGCTCTCGTGCATCGCCATTTCGGAGCGCGGCCCGCTATGTTCGGCAAGCTGGTTTATGGTCTCCCCGGCGATGTCGTTTCCCATAGCGGCAACGACGTCCTGATCGGCGGGCGCCTGGTGGCGCGCATGAAGCGAGCCTCGCGCCTGGGCGAGCTGTTGACGCCCGGCGCGACCGGGCCAGTCCCGGCGGGCTGCTATTTTGTCGGGACGCCGCACAAGGACGGGTTCGACAGCCGCTATGCCGACATCGGATTCGTCTGCGCGCGCCAGATTATCGGGACCGGGGAGCCGCTCCTATGAGGCGCACCATCCTGCTGGCGGCGACGACCGCATGCCTTGGCGGCACGACCCTGCTTCTTGCCGGGTCCGCCAGCGAGGCGCGCGACTATGGAACGGCAGGGCAGGCCTTTCCGATCATCGAGCCTGACCTGCTCGCGACGATCGAGGCGCGGCTGCGCCGTGCCGAAGCGAGCGGCGAACTGGCGCGAACCAACGCGCTTTTCGCCAAGCGGGTCGAGGCCAAAGTGCGGCGGCCAGATCCCGTCGCCGGTATCTCGCCGGCCCAGGAGACGCGCAGCTGGGATTTCGATCCCTCGGTTCGCATCGACCATGATGTCCGCGACCAGAAGGGGAATATGATCGCAAAGGCGGGTCAGAAGGTGAACCCGCTCGATTTCGTCGGCATTCATCAGGATCTTGTCTTCGTCGATGGGGACAATGCCGAGCAGCTGGCCTGGGCCTGCGGCAAATTTAGCGACGTGAAGGCGAAGATCATCTTCGTGAAGGGATCGCCGATCGAGGCGATGTCGCAGCGCAAGCGGCGCTTTTATTTCGACCAGGAAGGCAAGCTTACTGGCCGCTTCGGCATCGAGCACACGCCCGCCGTCGTCAGCCAGGCGGGCCGCGTGATGCGGGTCACCGAACATGCGCTCAAGGGGAGGGCGGGCTGATGCCCTTGTGGCTCGACCTCCTGCGCACGCCGATGGCCGCGCCCGAGACAAGCGACCTGCGCCGCATGCGCCGGACCTGGCAGGCGTTGTGCATCCTTCTCGCGCTCGTGGTCGGTGGGTTCGGCCCGCTGCGCCAGTGGGTCGGCCGCCCGGCCGTGGCGGCGGTGGCCCTCGCGCTGCTCGTCGGCACGGCGCTCTACACAGCGCTGTATCTGGCTCGCAAGCAGCGCGCTGACACAGCCTATCTCGATCAATTGGGAGAGCGAGAATGACGCGCGGTCTTCGATCCCTGCTCAGCGCTGTGTCGCTTCTCCTGACGTTGGTGCTTTTTGCGGCGCCAGCGCAAGCGGCCGGACCGACCTGCAACGGCAAGTTCGTCAATCCGATCACCGACGTCTGCTGGTCGTGCCTCTTTCCCCTGTCGGTGGGCGGCCTCAAGATCTGGCCGAGCGGCCGGCCCGATACCAGCAATCCCGCCTCGCCGGTCTGCGCCTGCGCGGATCCTTTGCCGCGCATTGGCATTGCCGTCGGTTTCTGGGAGCCGGCTCGCCTGGCCGATGTGACGATGAAGCCGTGGTGCTTCCCCAACCTGGGCGGTATTCGCATCGCCCCCGGGTTCGATATCGGGCAGGGCTATCTCGCCGGTCCCTCGATGGTCGGCGGGCGGTCGCAAAGCACGGCCAAGTGGCATGTGCACTGGTACGTCTATCCTCTGCTCTACTGGATGGAGATCCTGACCGACTTCGTCTGCTTCGAGCAGGCGAGCTTCGACATCGCCTATATGACCGAAATCGATCCGCTCTGGCAGGACGATGCTCTCACCACGCTGATCAACCCGGAAGCGATCATCTTCGCCAATCCAATCGCTCAGGCCGCCTGCGCGGGTGACTGCATTGCCGGAACGGTCAACCTACCGCTCGATCCGCTCTTCTGGTGCGCGGGCTGCCAGGGTTCGATGTACCCGCTCAACGGCAATGTCCCGGCCTCGATCGGCCATGTCCAGTCGTCGCGGCTGGCGGTCTCCCGCTTCGCCTACAAGATGCACCGCGAGGCGCTGGCCTGGGGGACGATGGGTTCGAAGGGCCTCTGCAAGAAGTACCTCATGCCGATCATGCGCAAGCAGCAATATCGCTTCCAGATGGTCAATCCGATCCCGACCGTGAGCGGGCGGTTCGCCTGCTCCGCAATCGGGGCTTCCACAATGCCGCCCGATGCGGGTCGCGCCTATCCCGCCGGCGGCGAGGACATGGGCTACCTCGTCTGGCGCAAGCGCAACTGTTGTGTCCTGTAGGGAGGGGTCGATGCGTTTCGCTGCCTGGGGCGTTACTGCCCTGCTTGCTACCGCCGGCGTATCGGCGCTGCTCGCCCAGACCGTGGACGGTCTTGACGTGCAAGCCATCAAAAAGCGCTCGGCCGACCTCGCCGCAGATGCCGAAGCCTTCGTGAACCACGTCAAGGATCGCGGCGACCAGTTCCGCGAGGAGGCCGTCGCGGTGCGCGAAGCCGGCACCGAAAACATGCGACAGGTCGCGGCCAAGGATCTGCCCAAGGGGCCCGACGGCGCGATCGACTTCGATGAGATCGTGCAAGGCGCCGCCGGCAATGCCAGCGTCAAGAGCGGCGAGGCGCCGCAATTCATCGTCTTCGCCAGTCTCTCGATGCCGCCACAGTCCCTGAAACCGCTTATCCGCGATACGGCGCGCGCTGGCGGCGTCGTGGTGTTCCGCGGCTTTCCGAACAACAGCATGAAGGAGTTTTCGGCTCGGCTCGGGCAGATCGTCGAGCGCCAGGACGAATTCGCCAATGTCGGCGTGGATCCGCGACTGTTCCGAGCCTTCAATGTGCAGGCGGTCCCGACCTATGTTGCCGTGTCGTCCGATTTCGACCTGTGCGCCGGCTTTTCCTGTCAGACCAAGGTGCCGCCCTATGACCGCATGACGGGCAATGTCACCGTGGAATATGCGCTCAGCAGCTTTGCCGACGGTAATGGTCCCGGCGCCAGCGTTGCCGCCGTTGGCCTCTCAAATATGCGGGCGCAGCGGTGATGCGCCTCGCGATTGCAATCAGTCTGGCAGTCCTAGCCGGGGCCAGCTTCCCCGCGCAGGCGCAGACCACGCTGGAGGAAGCGCGCGAGCAGGGAAAGGCGATGGGAACCGCGGCGAAGGCCAATCCGGTCCTGGTGCCCAGCGACAACGCGCAGGCCGAAGCCGTGCCGGGGTTCTCGGGGACGACCCTCCCGCAGGGCAGCTATTTCGATGATCCGGACAAGCTGATCAACGATGCCCAGGCGCTCAAGTCGAGTAGCGAGCAGTACCAGATCACGACCGACAGCAGCCATGTGCGCCCGACATTCAGCAATGCCGAGATTCTTTCGACGACCAATCGCGCGACCACCATTGAGGAAGATCCCTCCACCTATCTGGCGGGAGAGGCTTATGGCGGGACGAGCGGAAGCTGCACCGCGCTTCCGCCTGGATCGGGCACGAGCGGCTATTATGAAGCGAGTTGCAACGCGGGCGCCAAGGTAACGACCAACGCCCGCAGTTGCGCCGTCAATCTGGATGTGCGCACCGATAAGCGGACGATCTACACCTATTACACCGGCCGTTTAAGTTTCCTGCCGAGCGATGGCGGCCCCTATCCGGCCCGTGCCGCGTTCGACGATGAAATCGCCTCGGGAGTCTGCTGGGAAAGCCGACCCATCGACTATTGCGACAATATGGCGGCCTATGGCTACACGGCGGCCGACACCTGCAAGAGCCTGGGCCATACGGCCGTTGAGGTGAAGTGCAGCGCTGAAGCGCAAGGGATTACGGAGGGCGCCTATCACCCTGGCACGGTGATTTCGACCGGCAACTACTGGCTGACCAGGCAGGAGGAACCGGCGGTTCCCGTCATCACCCGCAACGAGGGTCTCTGCGCGGCCTATGCCGGCGACAGCAACTGCACGCTGGAATCGGAGATCTGCACGGCAAGCGATCCGGTTACCCGGATAGTCGACGGTGTGCCTGTCACGCAGCCGTGCTGGGCGTGGCAGCGCAGCTACCAGTGCCACACCATTTCGTCGGCCAACGACTGCTCGGAACTCGAAGCCAATGGCAGTTGCACTTATCAGCGCACCGAATGCCTGGACGAGGATCCTGACGGCGGACCCTGTAAGGTCCAGGAGAAGATCTATCGCTGTCCGACGCCGTCGGGCACCTCGGCCGACGCCCCACAATATATCTGCGGCGACGACGTCTATTGCATCAACGGCGACTGCGAGCCGATCGAACGGCAGGCTTCGACCGAATTCAAGGACGCGCTGGTGGCGCTGCACTCGATCGACCAGGCCGGCAAGGAGTTCGACGAGACCAATTACCGGGTGTTTTCGGGCACACGCGAGACCTGTCACAAGCCGGTATTTGGCCTCATCAACTGCTGTGCCGGCAAGGTTTCGGGATTGGTGCCGGTAGCGGCGGGCGCCGCCGCTCTGGCCGGCGGGCCGGCTGCGATCGCGGCCTTCGCCACGCCGTTCCTTGTGTTGTTCGCCTGTTCTCAGGACGAGATGAGGCTCGATATCAAGGACCGGATGGGCTTCTGCCACAATCTGGGCACCTACTGCTCATCGAGTTTCCTGGGCATCTGCAAGACCAAGCGCACGGCCTATTGCTGCTTTGAAAGCAAGCTTTCGCGGATTCTCCAGGAGCAGGGCCGGGTGCAGTTGGGAAAGCCGTGGGGCGCGCCCAAAAAGGAGCAGTGCCAGGGTTTCACGATCGAGGAGTTCGCCTCGCTCGACCTTTCGGTGATGGATTTCACCGAAATCTATTCGGACTTCCTGGATGCAGCAAAGCTTCCCGACGAGGTCCAGACGATGACGGACATCCAGTCGAAGATACAGGATTACTATGATCTCCACGGCAAATGACCCGGGGCTACCCCGCGATGCCGGGGACGAAAGCGCGATGACGGTTCTCGAGCTGTCGATCTTCGTCTGCGCTTTCCGCGCCCGCACCCCCATCCGAGCAAGCGAGATTTTCGCGGTCATGCATAGCTGGTTCGGCGACATGCCCGCCGATCAGGTCGCGCTGCTGGTCCCCGGCATGGTGAGCCGTGGCTGGCTGACGCCGGTCGGCGAGGCCGTGAAGGCGAGCGAGCAGGGCCGCCGCGCTGCGCGGCCGCTCGTGGAGGGAATTATCCGGATGCTCGATCAAGGCACCCGGCTCATCGACGTAGCGCTGATGATGTCGGTGCTGCGCCTTACCAGGGGAGAATTGGACAATGGCCCTGCCGATAATTGATCCCGTCATCTTCGCCTTGGTGCTGACGCTGACGGGCCCAGGCGCACAGCCGCCGCCCGAGCCTGCGACGGCGAGAAGTTCGCCGTGCCGCGCAGCAAAGGACGCCGACCCGTCCGATTGCTGCGTCCACCCCCGGGCGCTCGACCTGTCCGCCGTCCGCCCTTCCGCGCCTCACTTTGCCGCTGCGCCACAGCCGCAGGAAAGGATGCCGAGCCATGTCGAAGTTTACTAGGATTTGCGCAGCGGTTCTGGCGTTGATGCCCATGGCCGTTAACGCGCAGGAGGCAGGGACAAGCCGCGACACGATCGACGGGCAATCGCCCGACGACTTCTATTGTGGCGAGCGCCGCCTGGGGCAATGGTTCTATTGCTCGAAACCCAAGCCGCGCGACACCCGCCCGGCGTCGCCGCAGGCGCCCGAGCCATCGGCTGCCGAACGCATGGCCGCGATCGCGAAGGAGCTCGATGAGCTCAAGGCCCGCGCGATCCTTGACCCCTCCGAAGAGAATGTCATCGCCTATGTGCGCTTCCAGCGCGAGCAACTCGACCGGGCCTCGACGTTTGCCGATACGTGGCAGCGCGCTCTCTGGCAGCATCCCGACATCGACTACACGCTGCAGCGCCCGGTTTCGACGGTCGGCAAACGAGCCTGGCTCGACAATCGCAAGGCGGATCGGGATGCCGTCCTGACGAGTCTCAGCCAGCGCTACGGGCTCTTCTATTTCTACGCGCAAAGCTGCGGCGCCTGCGAGCTTTTCGCGCCGATCCTGCGCTCGGTCGCCGACAGCCATCGGATGGCGGTCATGGCGGTCTCGATGGACGGCGGTCCAAACAAGGAATTTCCCAACTATGTCGTCGACACGGGCCAGCGTGCCCGCATGGGACTGACCGGCAACGAGACGCCGGCGCTGGTCCTGTTCGACACCCAGACGAAGCGGACGATCCCGGTCGGGTACGGCATCCTCAGCGCCGATGAGATCATGGACCGGATCTTCATGCTCACCAACACCAAGGTGGGGAGTGACTACTGATGGCACGCAAGAGTTCCGGACGGGCACGGGCGGCGATCCGGCGCCTCTCTCATGGCGCCGCCTTATTGGCGGCATCGCATTTCGCGCTGGTGGGCGTTGCCCATGCCGATGTCGCGGGCCAGATGAACAGCTTCTTCAACGACGCGGGCGGTGCGGCCAATGTGACGGGCCCAAGCGCCTTCCAGGGCCAGTCGGCCGGCTACTATTCGATGGGCAATGTCTGGACGCGGTTCCCGCAAAAGTCGGTGTCGCCGTTCAACCTGCAGTTGCCCAGCGCCCGAGCGGGCTGCGGCGGCATCGATCTCTTTTCGGGATCCTTTTCATTCATCAATGCCTCCGAGATCGTGGCGATGCTCAAGGCCACCGCCAACAATGCACTCGGCTTTGCCTTCAAGCTCGCGATTGACTCCGTCTCTCCGGAAATCGGCAAGGTGATGGACGAGTTCAGCCAGAAGGCGCAGCTCCTCAACCAGATGAACATCTCGAGCTGCGAGACCGCGCAGGCGCTGGTTGGCGGCATCTGGCCGCAGATGGACACCACCCGCTCGACCATCTGCGAAGCCATCGGCAACAGCCAGGGCATATTCTCGGACTGGGCCGCCTCACGGCAGGGCTGCAACAACGGCAACCAGCGCGATAACACGATCGCCGGAAATAGCGATGCGTCGATGAAGGACCAACTTGTCGGTGAGCCGCATAACTATACCTGGGAGGCCTTGAAGAAGGCAGGGAAGTTCGGCGCCTTCGACCAGAGCTTTTCCGAATTCATCATGACCCTGGTGGGCACGGTGATCACGAAGCCGTCAGACGATCCGAGTGTCGGGGGCAAAGTGGTGATGATCGGCCCGGCCGAAGACGCCGTGGTGACCGCGCTTCTGGATGGTACGGCTGATGCGCCGCCGGTGAAGCTCCTCAAATGCAATGACGAGAACTGCTACGAGGTCGGCGAGCAGACGCTGTCGGTGCCGGCGTCCTCCGCCTTACGCCCCCGGATCGAAGCGCTGATCCAGTCGATGAACGACAAGATCCGCAGCGATACGCCACTCGATGCCGCGGAAAAGCAGCTTCTGAACATCGCGACGGTGCCGATTTTCAAGATCCTGAGCGTCCAGGCTTATGCGCATTACTCGCTGTCGCCCGGCGAGATCCAGGCAATGTCGGAGATCGTCGCGGTCGACCTGCTCACCGCTATGCTCGACAACATGATGGACCGGGTCGAGCAAAGCCAGGTCCACTACCAGACCTTCGACCAGGCTACCGCGGCCCAGTGGAAGGCGCAGATCGCCGCTGCCCGCGCGAAATACGCGCAGCGCGACGTCAAGCTCAACAACAAGCTGCAGGTCACGATGCAGCTCATCAACCGCAGCATGATGCTCGAGTCCACCCTGCAGAATTCGATGACGCCGGGCATGGCTTCGGCGCTGACCTTCTCGCGCGGGCTGAGCTCGCAGGGGCTGAACTGAAGCCGGGGAACAGGCGATGCTAGAGGTCTTCACGGTCGGTGGCGGCGAATATCTGGTCAACACCTTCAATGCGGTAGCGGCCTGGTCAGGGGGCGGGGGCTATCGCGCGCTGCTCCGGGTCGTGATGGTCATGGGCCTCATCTACTCGCTTCTCGTTGTGGCCTTCACGCTCAACTACAAAGCGTGGATGAACTGGTTTCTCCAGGCCACGGCGATCTACCTGTGCCTCATGGTGCCGACCGTCGACATCAAGGTGACGGATCGGGTGAACCCGTCCCTCGCGCCGGCGACGATCGACAATGTGCCGCTAGGGCTGGGCGTGCTGGCGAGCTTCACGACGCAGATCGGCGACTGGATGACGCGGACGGCGGAAACCGTGTTCGTGATGCCCGGTGAGCTCAATTACACCACCAACGGCATGGTCTACGGTGCGCGGCTGTTCGATGCGACGCGCAACTTCGTGATCCGCGACGCCGAGTTTGCGACCAATCTCGAGAAGCATTTCAAGAACTGTGTGTTCGGCGACGTCATGCTCAACCAGAAATCGCTGACCGAACTGTCGAAGGCGCAGGACCTTTGGGCGGCAATTGGCCCGGGCTCGGAAGCGCGCTCGCAAGAATGGCTGGAGAAGGATGGAAGCGGGGCGGTGACCAGCTACATCGTGACATGCCGCCAGGCCTATGATGGTCTTTCCGGCCAGTGGGCCAATATGATCGAAGCCAACACGCCAATCTGGGCGAAGGAAGTCTACCCGAAGCTCAGCAATGCGCTTGCTGCTGACAAGCTGAAGCATGACGTCCCGATCGTAAACCAGGCGTTCACGGGGTCGGGAAGCAGCTACGCCGACTACATGCGGCAGAACACTGCGATCAACGCTTTCATGCAGGCACGCAATTCCATGGCGGGCGGCACCGGCGCGGCGGCGATCGACACATTCGCGCAGACCCGCGCCGACGTGCAGGCCCGAAACACCTACAATTCGATCGCACAGCAGGCGATGGCCTGGGTGCCGATCTTGAACATCGTGCTGACTGTCGTCTTCTTCGCGATGTTCCCGGTCATCTTCCCGCTCTTCCTCATGCCGCAAACCGGGCTGAGCGCGCTCAAGGGGTACGCTGTCGGCTTCTTCTACTTGGCTGCCTGGGGCCCGTTGTACGTCATCCTGCACATGATCTGCATGACGCGCGCCGAAACTGCAGCGGCCGGTATAGCGTCGGGCGGGGTCACGCTCGGCACATTCGCGGGCATCGGTGCGGTCAACGGCGAGACCGCGACGATCGCAGGGTTCATGCTGATGTCGGTCCCATTCCTCGCGGCCGGACTGGCGCGCGGCGCGATGTCTATTGCCGGTCAGTCCATGTCCATGCTCGCGCCGGCGCAGAATGCGGCCGAAGCGGCCGCCTTGGAGCAGACGACGGGCAACTATTCTTATGGGAATGTCAGCTGGGCGAACTCGACTTCCAACATGCAGCAGAGCGATCAGTGGACCAAGGCGCCGAGCTATATGGGGGGCGCGGCAATGTCGAGCTGGCGTCAGGACAATGGCGCTCTGATCAATGGCTTTGGCAACGGGCAAGAGGTCTTCGACACAGGCGGCGCTATCTCGCGCCTGGCCTTCACGCCTACAATGTCTTCAGGCGCCGTTGCCGAATGGCGCGAGATGGCGAACGAGGCGCACCGCCAGTCGCAGGCCTATGAAAACGCCGCAAACGACATTCTGACCTCGACCCATACCAATCGCAGCGCATTCGGAACCTCGACCGAGCGGTCGTCTGGATGGGACTCGAGCAGCGGTCGCCAGGCCAACACTTCCATCGAACAGTTCGACCGGAGAACAGGAAGCAGTTCTCAGGGGCTGGAAGATAGATCTTCGACGAGCCAGTCCGAACGGGTCTCGGATAGCCATGATCGAAGTGCAGTTACTGCGGACGTCGTAACCGGCAGACTCTCGGCAGGACTGGGAGGACCGCAAGCGGGAGGTTCGGGCACGAAGGGCGGCAATGGTGGCAGGTTTGGACGCCTCCCAGGAATCTCAGGAGACGTATCTAAGTCTGGAACGCAGCAAGAGCAGTTGCAAAGAAGCACCGGGCAGACCAATTCCACCGATAGCTCCAACACCGCTTCCAGCGGGGTACGCGACGAGCATTCGAACGGCACCGGCGCGAGTTCCTCGGACGGTACCTACAGCCGGAGCGGCGTGTTCAGTCGCGCCTCGCAGACTTCGTCGGCTTCGGTGAGCACTGAAGACGCTCTCTCCCGCGCGCGCTCATATCAGGAGTCTGCGCGCAAGCTGGAGGAATTGTCCCAGCAGCTGTCTCGCGACGCCAGTTGGGCCGAGAGCCATGGCATGCAACTCAGCACGAACCTCAGCCAGGACCTCGCGAACTGGTACCGTGCGCAACAGGCGGCAAATCCTGGTCTGGATGCTCCCGAAATTTGGGCGACGGACCTTTCCGAGCATCAGCGCAGTGTCCGGGATGAAATGGTCCAGCGGTGGATGTCGGAGAAGCGTGAAGCGATCTACGAGGAAATCCGTGGAAGCCTCAACGAGCCTGATCTCGTTGATGTGCACCGCACCGACGTGTCCTCCGCGGCCGATGTCAGGGCCACCTATCATCCGCATGGTGCTGGCGGCATTCCGGCAGGGCCTAGTGCAGGCGATCCCGGCGCAGCAGCTGCTGTGATTTCGTCAGGCAAAGCTGCGCTAGACGGGGATCGAGCAGCCGCACAAGCGGGCAGAGCTTCCAATATGCAGGGCGCCTCCCGCATTCAGTCCGAGGTGAATGCGGGCCACGATAAAGGTTTTTTCCTGAATCCTGAGCTTCGGAAATGAGTGATGAACTACATCAAAAACCAATAGCCGAGGGCGCCGGCTGCCACTGCGTAAGCAAGCAGATAGCCAATCTTGCCCCCGAGCGTAACTTTCCCCTCTTCGTCAGTAAATGGCTCGAGGCTCGGAATCGGTTCATCAACCTTACCCGTGATTATCGGGCCACCGGTCAAACCTTGGGTGCGGATGTAGGTATCGATGTCGAACGACATGGAAATCTCCTAAGCACAGAAAATATACCCGAAACGCCGCCACCTCTCAAGTCCCGGCGACGGACAACGAACCTTGCTTAGGCCAAATTCAACCCCGGTTGGCGACACGCTTGCTAAGGATCTCGACCTGTCGAGCAACCTGGCATTTATGTTCTCGTGGCTCCTCGTTTCAGCGTTAGGGCTGCTGCCGCTGTTCGACGAAACGCTCCCACGTGATCCCACACCTTCCGCGTCGGCGCTGATCGTGTTTTTCGTCGCTGTCGGTTCGGCCGCCGTGCTGAGGCGGTATTACAGCTGGGTTGGCCTCGTGATGCACGTCTTCAGCCAGATTTTCATGTGGCTGTCCGTGTTCTGCGTTTCGCTTGCGGGTGTCCTTTATACGGCCGGATAGAGGCAGGGCACAGGTCTTGAAACCACGGAAACCGAACACATTTTTCGGATCGTGGGCCGGGCTTATCGCGCTGAACGACAGGCCGGCGCACCGGGCGTGCTCGGTGTTGCGGTTCGCTATAAGCCTCTCGCTGCGCCAGCGCGATCTGTCGTCTTAATCGATGGAGAGAGCTATGGAATCATTGTTCAATCGGACGATGCCTTCGCAGCGCAGGGCAAGCCCCATCGACCGGGGCTTCGATGCCGGCCTGCGAAACCACATGATCGGCATCTATCGCAACATGGCGCTTGGTCTTGCCCTTACTGGTCTGGTCGCGTTTGGCGTCGCGTCCACGCCGGCCTTGTACGAGCCCATCTTCGGCACGCCGCTAAAGTGGGTGGCGATCTTCGCGCCTCTGGCCTTCGTACTTCTGCTATCGTTCGGCCTACATCAGATATCGGCCGCCATGGCCCGGACAGCCTATTTCGTCTTTGCCGGCGTCATGGGCGTCTCGATGGCCAGCATCTTCCTGATGTTCACGGGCGAGAGCATTGCGCTCGCCTTCTTTACGGCCGCGGCGGTGTTCGCAGCGATGAGTCTGTGGGGCTATACCACCGGCGCTGACCTGTCGCGTTGGGCCCCGATCCTGATGGTGGGTCTGCTCGCTGTCGTGGCGGCCAGCATCGTCAATTTGTTCCTGGGATCCTCGACGCTGCAGATGCTGTTCTCGATCGCGGGCATCGTGGTGTTCACCGGCCTGACGGCCTGGGATACGCAGCGTCTCAGGAACGAGTATTACGCCTATGCCGGGCAGGAAGAGGCGAGCAAACTCGCCATCGTTGGCGCACTCTCGCTCTATCTCAACCTGATCAACCTGTTCCAGTTGCTGCTGACCTTCATGGGCCAGCGGCGCGAGTAAAGGAGGACGGCATGCACGATACTTCGCTTTGGCGCGGCGTCCCGCTGGTGGCGCAAAACTGGAAATGGATGATGGTTCGCGGTGTCCTGACTCTGGCGCTGGGCATAGCGGCGCTGCTGTTCCCCGCGGGCGCACTCTTTGCCTTCACGATGCTGTTTGCCGCTTTTGCTGGCGTCGACGGCATCGCCTCGCTGATTGCCGGGATACAGGGTGCCGCGCACAAGGCGGACCGGTGGATCGCCTTGGTCCTGCGCGGCGTTCTCGGGCTCGTAGCAGCCGGCCTCTTTGTGGCCTTGCCGTTGGAGTTCACCGTCAGCTACGCGTTGGCGACACTGGTTCTGGTTGCTGCCTGGGCCATCGCGGTCGGCCTGCTCGAGATCGTCGCTGCGGTTCGGCTGCGCAAGGAAATCCGCGGGGAAGTGCTCCTCGCCCTTTCCGGCACGATCACCGTCGGGCTAGGCGTCGCGATATTGGTCCTGCTCTATCTGCAGCCGATCGCCTCGATCCTGTCCGTCGCATGGCTTATCGGCGCCTGGGCTCTGCTCGGGGGCGGGCTGTTGATCAGCCTTGCCTGGCGGCTGCGGGCTTCGCGAGAGGGCCACAAGGGACCTGGTCCAGAGGCGGTGGCGGCGTAAAAGGAAGCGTGCGGCGGCCCAAGTCGAAACTTGGGCTCGCCGCATCGATCCCGAGCGTGGCGCCGCAGGTGCCTCAGACCATCGCGGCTTCGATATAGAGAACGGCATCCCTCACCGTCGCGATCTTCTCAGCATCATCGTCGGGAATCTGGACGTCGAAGCCTTCCTCGATCGCCATGACAAGCTCGACGACATCCAGACTGTCCGCACCCAGATCCTCCATGAAGTGGGATTCCAGCGTCACCTTGTCGGGTCGACACCCAGTTGCTGGGCAATCAGGTTTGCAACGCGCGTAGCAGTATCGGTCATGTCTTTGCCCCCGAGCCATGCTGGCGGATGCCGCATGGCATTCTCTGGCTCTTCTCTAGACGCTAGAGCCCGCACCGTCACGCAAACTCGCCGCGAGCTGGGCGGCTCAAAGAGGACAGGCAATCCCGGAACTCTGACCTGTGCTTCAGACATTTGCATCAGGATTTGGCGATAAGGACGCCGTCGGCATCAGTGGTGGCAGTTGTCACCCAGAACGATCAGTTTCTCGCCGCTACGCGCAGTTGGTCCATTTCCCGCGAAGCGATGATGGCTCGGCCGGACCCGATCAGATCGGCCGTCGGCATGCGATTATCGAGCACGAACGCCTGGATGACCGGCCATCGCGGACCAAACCACGCCTCGCCGTTTCGATACCGATTGCGGCATCGCCTTTCAGGGTCGCCGAGCAGATGAAGCTTTCGAGCGGCACGAATTCTCGCTCCATCGTAGAAAAGAAGGCGCGCACCATCGGCATGGTCGGCTCGCGGTTGTTGCCGGCGATGACGATGCCGAGCCGGTTGGTGCGCAGGCGCACGAGCGTGCCCACCGGGTAAATTCCGATGCTGCGAATGAACGCATCCAGCACGCCCGGATCGAAATGTCCCTCCCAATCGAGCATTTTGGCCAGCGCGTCGGACGGCGTCCAGGGGTCCTTATAGGGTCGCCGGGACGTCACCGCGTCATAGACGTCACAGATCGCGCCCATCCGGGCATGCAGCGAGAGCTGGTCGGCGGTGAGACCAAACGGATAGCCCTTGCCGTCGACCCTCTCATGATGGTGGAGACACACGTCGAGGGCGATCGGGGAGATGCCCTCGGTCTTCTTGAGAAGATCGTGCCCCTTTTGCGGATGCGTTCGAATGATCTCGAATTCGTCGTCGCTGAGCGAACCGGGCTTGTCGAGGACGCTGCCTGGCACCGCCATCTTGCCGATATCGTGCATCAACCCAGCAGTGCCGAGGTCACGGGTCAGCGTCTCCGATAGGCCGAGTTGGCGGCCCAGATTGATCATGAGCGCGCAGACGGCCACCGAGTGCAGATAGGTATACTCGTTCTTGCGCTTGAGGCGCGTCACCTTGATCATGGCGGCCGCGTCCCGCATCACCGATGCTGCGATTTCATCGACCAGCGGCTCGACGTCGCGCAGGGCGACCGCCTTGCCCATGCGGGCCTCGCCGAACATGCGCATGATGACCCGCTTCGACCTCTGGATCGACTCCGTGGCGCGCTGAACCTCGTCCATTTCGATCGGCATCGATCGTCGCACCGGCGCGAGCGGGGCAATGGCCTGAGGGCGGCGGGGCGCCTCAGCTTCTCGGGCAGCGGGAAGAGGGCCTTTGGCTAAATTGGCCGACGGGACAGGAAGCGGCGGCGGCGAAGCTCCCATCGCATCATCGATATAGATCGCCTTGACGCCAGAGGCGCGGATCTCGTCCACGTCCGCGGGGGAGAGGAGGAATTTCGTGCGCCAGAAAGGGTGCTTGAACCAGAAGCCCTCGAAGCCGACGACGAACATTCCGGCACTAATCTGGTCGATCGCGATCTTGCGCTTCATGGCACCCCTTCGCCCCGTCTTCACCCCCCGCGCCCTAAATTCCGGTTAAGAACGGGCTAAAGGCGCGGTCGGCATGCGCGAAGAGTGCGGGGGAGCTGATTACCCCACGCAGACTGTATAACCCCGCCGGCAACCCCGGCGCGCGGCGTCTTTTGCCTGTCAGATTGGCTGAGCGGGAGAGTCGAGCGTGAAGAAATGCTGGATGACCTCCCGGGCGAGCCGTGCGGGCCGCCTGGTCACGGCGTCGACACAACACCAGCTCGACTTCACTTCCGCGAGCACCTCTTCACCGCGCCGGATAACCGTGTCGTAAAAGGCGCGGGCACCCTGAACCTTTTCCAGCAGCACCGTCGCGATGACGCGGTCGTCCAGGAAGGTCGGGCGGCGGTAGGTGATCTCATGCTTGAGCGCGACCCAAAGATGCCCTGCGACGGCCTCGCTGGGCGCGAGCGAACGCCAGTGGTCGAGAACGGCATCCTGCACCCATTTGAGGTAGCTGGCATTGTTGACATGGCCCATGAAGTCGATGTCGGACGGGTCGATGCCGATCTCATAAGCGTGGGGAATCGCGGTAGTCATGGGCCTTCTCATATCATGATGGAGCGCAAAGGGCTTGGGCCGTAAGCGGGGCGCGCGGAGATTACACGCCGCCACGTCCCGATCGATGCCCCGCCCGGCATTGCGGACGTCGGCATCGGTGGCAGGCCTTATCACACATGATCTATGATTGATAAGATTGCAGTTTGATGTTTTATACGTCATGAGAGCGCATGATCACTTCGCAGCAGATGCGTGCCGCTCGCGCCCTCCTTGGGATTGACCAGCGCCAACTCGCCCAACTCGCGCACCTTTCGCTACCGACGATCCAGCGCATGGAAGCCTCGGGAGGGCAGGTGCGCGGCGTGGTCGACACCCTGGTGAAAGTGATCGGGGCGCTCGAAAGCGCTGGCATTGAACTGCTTGGCGAGAACGCGCCGAGCAGCGGCGTGGGCCGCGGGGTTCGCCTGCGCGAGACGAAGGCTGGGCGCTCGGCCGGGACCGTGCCGTCGCTGCTTTATGATCAGGAAGATCTCGGCGCCGTACCGCCGCAGTGAGCCAGGGAACCATGATGAGCAGTTCGGACGACTATGTGTATGACGAAGCCTCCGGCGAGTGGATCAGCCCGCAGGATGTACAGGCCCAGGCACAAGGCCTGAGCGATGCGGTCGAAGTGCGCGATGCCGTGGGCAATATCCTTGCCGATGGCGACAGCGTCACTCTGATCAAGGATCTCACCGTCAAGGGCGCCAACCAGACGCTCAAGCGCGGCACTCTCATCAGGTCCATTCGCCTGACCGGCGATCCCCAGGAAATCGATTGCCGCTACGAGGGTATCAAGGGCCTCGTCTTGCGCGCCGAATTCGTCCGCAAGCGCTGAGCGACTGCACGCCAGATACGACTGCACGCCAGATAGAGGAACCCTGTTGGAAGTCATCTCGATCGTTCTGCTTCTGCTGCTCGCGGTGATCCTGAGCGGCATCCTTTCGCGAATGGTCCCCCTGCCGTTCCCCCGGCCATTGTTTCAGATCGCGCTTGGCGCGCTCATCGGGCTTGCTGCGGACTGGCGGGTCACGCTCGATCCCGAAATCTTCTTCCTCCTCTTCTTGCCGCCGCTGCTCTTCCTGGATGGCTGGCGTATTCCGCGCGAGGAATTGTTCAAGGACGGCAAGACGATTGTCGAACTGGCCCTGGGCCTTGTAGTGGCGACGGTCGTCGGAATGGGCTTTTTCATCCACTGGATGATCCCGGCCATGCCGCTTGCCGTCGCCTTCGCGCTGGCGGCGGTCGTCTCGCCGACGGATCCGATCGCCGTTTCGGCGATCGCGCAGCGCGTGCCCATTCCCAAGCGGATGATGCATATCCTGGAAGGGGAGTCGCTGCTCAACGACGCCTCCGGCCTCGTCTGCCTGCGCTTTGCCATCGCAGCGACGCTGACCGGCGCCTTTTCGCTTCACCAGGCCGCCATCAACTTCGTGTGGGTCGCGCTGGGCGGGCTGGCGGTCGGTGCGGGCCTGACCTGGCTCGTCTCGCACGCCAAGAACTGGGTGTCGCGGCGCTATGGCGAGGAGGGCGGAGCGCAGATCCTCATTAGCCTTCTTTTGCCCTTCGGGTCCTATCTCGTTGCCGAACACTTGCACTGTTCGGGCATCCTGGCTGCGGTGGCCGCAGGCCTTACGATGGGTTTCGTTGAGGGGAGCGGCGAACTTGCCGCCTCGACGCGCATTCGCCGCAACACGGTGTGGGATGTCATCCAGTTCACCGCCAATGGCGTGATCTTCGTGCTGCTCGGTGAACAGCTGCCGGCCATCCTCGCGGGCGCGGCGGAGACGGTGCGCCTCACCGGTCATCATGAATCCTGGTGGCTCGGCGTTTATGTGCTTGCGATCAATCTTGGACTGGCCGCCTTGCGCTTTCTTTGGGTTTGGCTGTCGTTCCGCTTGAGTTTCTTCCGGCAGGGCGAGGGACAATCGACCCCGAACTGGCGCATAGTCGCAGCGATGTCCTTTGCCGGCGTGCGCGGCGCTATCACGCTTGCGGGCGTACTCACGCTACCGCTCGTGCTCAGCGATGGGTCGCCCTTCCCTGGGCGCGACCTCGCCATTTTCCTGGCGATGGGGGTCATCATAGTCTCGCTGCTGGTCGCGAGCCTTGGCCTTCCCGTCCTGCTGCGCGGCCTGCGCATGCCGCCCGAGCATGACCAGCAGAGCGTCGAAGATGCCGCGCGCATCAAAGCGGCCGAAGCGGCCATCGCCCGGATCGAGGAGGTCCAGCATGAACTGGCCGAGGGCCGGGCGGATGCCGATCTCTATGTGTCGGCTGCCGCGCGGATCATGGACGGCTACCGCGAGCGGATCGAAAGCAGGGTGGGGACGCGCGAGGAAAATGCCGAGATGCGGCGAGGTGAGGCGATCGAACGGCGCCTGCGCATCGCCGCGCTCAAAGCGGAACGGAGCCAGATCTTTCGCATGGTTCGCAAGCGAGAGCTTGGCAGCGAGCTTGCGCGCAAGCTCATACGGGAGCTTGATCTCGCGGAAGCCCGCCATGCGGCCCAGCTCGGCTGACGGGTCGACACAGGACAGTACGGAGCCAAGAACAGAAAAGGAGGAGCGGGCCATGGACGAGGCCGACCGGGAATGCAGGGTCGACGAAGCGCTGCGCCTGCTGGAGCGTGCGCTGACCCTGGTCGACGGCGTCAACGAGGATGCGGCGATGCACCTCCAGACCGCGATCGACCGCCTCATGCCGCCTGCGAGACGGTCCCAAATCGCACCCGAGGACTGGGACCTGATCAGCTTGCTCCCGCACCTCACCAGCCGCGTCTACTGCCTGCATCGCCATAATGGACTGGACGTCGTAACGGTGGCGACACGGCTTGGCTTGTCCCCGGACGAGGTCGTCAAACAGGTACGTTGCGCCGAAGCTTTCCTTATCGGCCACGCGATCCAGTAATCACGGCGCGGTCGCAACCGTCACAGTTCGTCGAAAATCAGAAAGAATTCTGCGCTTTTGCGGCCTTGTCCGTGAACCATGGCCCCCTGCCGCCGTTCATAGGGAAACGGGGCATATGTGTTGCTGTATTACCGAGGATTGCATGATGGCCGATAGGCAACATGTTCTGGTTGTCGATGACGAGCCGGTCCTCCGGATGATCCTTGTCGATCTCCTGGAGGGCGAGGGATATGCGGTCGAAGAGGCTTCTAACGCCGCCGAGGCTCTTGAGGTCCTGCAAGCGCTGCCCTCGATCCGGATCGTCGTCACCGATATCCAGATGCCGGGGTCGATGGATGGTTTGCGCCTGGCGCGCTATATTCGCGATGCCTATCCTCCCATTGCTCTGATCGTTTCCTCAGGCGCCGTTCGGCCCGAGCAAGACGCGTTGCCCGACGATGCTGTCTTTCTCTCGAAGCCGGTCGACCATCGCGAATTGCTCCGCGTGATCGAGGACCGCCTCTCCGCCGCCTGAGAACAGGGCGCGCGGAGCGGCGAGCCACATCAGGGGCGCCTAGAAAAGCGTGACAGCCGCCGCGAGGATGAGCGATCCTGCGACAATAGCGCCCGCGATCCACCGCCCGGCCGCAGCGATCTCCGTGCCCCAACGCCGCGGTGGGATGACCTGATCGCGCTCCAGCCGCTCGATGATCAACCTCAGCAGCCGCGGGCCATCCTGCCCGATCCTTGTGATCTCGAGCAGCAGACCTTGCAGCACCGGGGTCCAAGCAGCGGGATCTAGCCGCGAGGCAACGATGCGCACTGCAGCCTGCCGCAGAGCAAGGGTCAGGTCGAAGCCGGGGGCAATGTTGGCGAGGACGCCATCGATCGTCACCAGTGCCTTGAAGATAAGCAGCAGGTCGGGCGGGACGGTCAGCCGCTCCTGCCGCATGAGCGCGAAAAAATCATTGACCAGGGTGGCGAGCACCAGGCGCGTGCCGCCATGGCGGGCGACAAGCTGTTCGGCCGCCAGAAGGAGCCGCTCGCGAGGCGGGCTCTCACCGGCGGACCAAAGGGCGAGCGTCTCCGCCAGGGCCTGCGGATCTCCGATATTGATAGCCTGGACGAAGCGCAAAAGCTCTTCCCGGCGCCTGGGGCTGACATGGCCGATCAAGCCGAGGTCCAGCAGGGCGAGGCGGTTTCCGGGCAAGCACAGGAGATTGCCGGGGTGGGGATCGGCATGGAACCGGCCGGTGAGAAGGACCATGTCGAGCACGACCTGGGCGCCGAGCGATGCGATCGCGTGGGGATCGATGTCTGCCTCGACGAGGGCCTCTGCCGAGCGCGGCGCGACCCCTTCGATATAGTCCATGGCCAGCAGCGTTTCCGACGTCCATTCCCAGTGGATCTCGGGAATGACGACCTGCGCGTTGCCGGCGAGATCGCCGCGCAGGCGGTCGGCATTGCGGGCCTCGTTGGTGAAGTCGAGTTCCTCCAGGATTGCGGACGCGAGCTGTTGGACGAGCGCGGTGGGAGCAAAGCGCCGGATTTCCGTACTGGCCCGCTCGAGGACCGCCGCGAACTGGGCGATGAGGCGCAGATCCGCTTCCATGCGGGTCCGGATGCCGGGCCGCCGGATCTTGAGGACGATGGCGCGACCATCGTGCAGGCGGGCGCGGTGGACCTGCGCCATCGAGGCGGCGGCAAGCGGCTCGGGATCGAACGCGGCGAATGCCTTACTGACAGATTCTCCCAAGGCCTCCTCGATGGCGGGCCGCACCGTTTCGAAGGGGAGCGTCGCCGCCTGGCTGTGAAGCCGCTCCAATTCGGTAATCCAGTCGGGCGGAAGAAGATCGCTGCGTGTGGCGAGAATTTGCCCCAGCTTGACGAAGGTGGGACCCAATTCCTCCAGCGCCAGGCGCGTGCGTGCGGGCAGCGCCGCTGCCTCGCCCGCAGGAAAATCTTTGGCGCCCAGCCCGAGCCGGTCGATCGCCGTGTCGAGGCCATAACGCGCCAGGACCCCGGTGACCTCACCAAGACGCTCCCGGTCCCGGGCCGCTACCATCAAGCTTTTGAACATGGCGTGAGAGATAGGGGCTGTACACCGGAAACGAAGGGGCGGCGTTTTCGAGACCGCGCCGTGCGCGGCAGGAACGTAGGGAGCAAGGGCGGGTTTCGTGAGAGCCACCCCGCGCGTCGTGCAGGGCTGCGCCTTGCTAACGAAGGATCCTGATGAAGATCGCCATCCATGCCCAGCTCGACTATCGGTTCGACCGGCCGACCGACGTCCTCCTGCAGCTCGAAGCGGCGGCCATCCCGGAGCAGATAATCGATGACGCCCATATTGACCTGTCCGAGACCGAGCATTTTGCGCGCGTTTCGGCGCACGATCTGATTGGGGAAAGAATCTGGGTACGCGTCGGCAGCGAATTGCGCGTCGATTACCAGGCGACCGTCTCGATCAACCGGATCCTCAACGATTGCCAGGCATTGCCTGCCGTCCCGCCCCACCAGTTGCCGGGCGAGACGGTGCAGTATTTGATGCCGTCGCGCTATTGTCCCTCTGACCAGTTCCAGTCCTTCGTCCGCGCCGAATTCGATGCGCTGGAAGGCGGCCGGAAGGTGATCGCGATGCGCGACTGGGTGCATAGCCATCTCAGCTATGTGCCCGGCGTCAGCACATCGGACACGACGGCTGCCGATACCTTCATTCGACGGCAGGGTATCTGCCGGGATTATGCGCACGTCCTCATCACTCTCGTGCGCGCCGCAGGCATTCCGGCGCGCATAGCGAGCGTCTACGCGCTTGGCGTCGAACCGCAGGATTTTCACGCCGTGGCTGAGGTGTTCCTCGGCGGCGAATGGCATCTGGTCGACGCGACGGGCATGGCACGCGAAGCTGCGATGGCCAAGATAGGGATCGGCCGCGACGCGGCCGACATTGCCTTCCTTACCGCTTATGGCAGCGCTGTGCTCAACAGCCAGTCTGTCCAAGTCCAAGCCGTGCCCTGACAGTGCGAGGGGATGCGATCCCTGCCCCGATACCGGCTTTGCACAGTGCCTTCATGCATCGTTTAAGCGACACGTGCAGACTGCCCAACGGTGGCAAGACCCTTGAACCATTGCCCCTCTCTGGATCAATCACGGCTTGAAACCCGCATCTCGTTGGACGAAACTATCCTGCCCCTCCCAGCAGAAAAGGAAGAGGTTCCATGCAATGGTCGGGCCTCCAGCGCAGTAAGACGACGCAGCTGCCGGAAGAACGCGTGGGAGTGTTCCAGTCAGGCCGACAGATCGGCTCGGTCCCGGCGAACTTCGATCCACGAACCACCCCCTCGAAATCGGTTCTTTATGTTCTGCGCGACGGCGAGTTCGCCAGAGGCGCTGAAGGGTGGATTGCAACTGCCTCGCTAGGCCCTGGCGACCTGGAAGCGATCGCCGGGTTCAAGTGGCTCTAGAACGTGGTTCAGTTCAATTGGACGGCAGGTCGAGCTCAGAGGTCGAGGCGATAGGCAGGCATAGTTCGTCGTTCGATCGGATCGTGCCGGCTAAGGATAGGGGAGCGCAAACGGCATAGCCATGCGCAACCGGAAGGCACATTTCCGAAAAGCTTGGCTGTGGCCCCGCGTTGCCCCTAACAGGACGCGCTTTCGAGGCCATCCTTAAGGCGTTATACTGGCGTATGGCTCAAGAAGAACTCGATGCATTGGCCTCGGTCGTCCAAAGCCTGAAGAGCGATCTCATTCGGCTGCAGGGCGCGTTCGCCCGCGATGCCTTACTGTCGGGTCGCCATAGTCCCGCGAGCCTTGGCGACCTTATCGAGGAATGCGGCCGGCTCGTGCCGGGCTATGAAGGCTCCTGTACGCAAGGATTTGCCGAGGCAATCCGAAAGTGCGGCGCAGATGGGCCGCCTTTCACGGTAATTTCCGGGGGCAAGGACGGCTAAGAGCCGCCCGGTGTGCGAAGCGTTACCGCCGAAGCGGTGAGGCTTGCGCCAAATCATTCCGGATGGTTGTTGCCGCGACACCGCCTTCCCCCATAGCGTGGCTGATCTGGTCGAGCCCAAGCACGACGTCGCCGGCCGCATAGAGCCCCGGCACGCTGGTCCGTTGGTGGCTGTCCACCACTAAGCATCCATCACCCGAAGCTTCGGCGCCGAGATCGACCGCCAATTGCGAGTGGATCGTCGAGCCCAGCGCGGGGTAAAGGGTCGCAAAGCGGTGATGTCCTCCGGGCAGCGCGATCTCTAGTCCATCCTCGCCCAGCAGGAAGGCCGTGCATGGCCCCTCGAGAAGATTGATCCCGGCCGCGCGCAGGCCCGTCTCCTCATCCGCCGACAGGGCATGCCTGCCATCTGGCGCGATCAACGTAACGTCGCTCGTGTAACTGCGCAGGAATATCGATTCCTTGTACCCGTGCGCTCCCGTACCGAGCACCGCGACACGCTGGTCGGTCACCTCATAACCATCGCAGATCGGGCAGTAGCGCAAAAGCCCACGAGACAGCGCTTGGCCATGCGTCACCTCGTCCATATCGGGCCGGTGGTTCGACACGCCCGTGGCGAGCAGGACGGAGCGTGCTGCGAAGCGATGCGGCCCGCCGCGAGCCAGGAAGACATCTCCGTCCTTGTCCAATTTTTCGATCCGGACCTGCGAATAGACGGCGCCATGGAGCAGGGCCTGTTCGCGCATCCGCGACAGCAGCTCCGCGCCCGCGATCCCCTTGGGGAAGCCGGCATGATTGCGCGTCCTGGGAATGAGCGCGGCGCGGCTGTCGCCTGCGTCGGCGACGGTGACCGCGAGATGAAAGCGTGCCAGGTAGATCGCGGCCGTAAGCCCCGCCGGGCCTCCGCCGATGACCAGACAGTCGAGCGGCTGTGCTCCCGAAACGCCCGCCGCACGGACACGATCAGAGTTTGGGCGGTTCATGGTAAAAGTCGACCTGCATGCGGACATTGCCGAGCGGTGTAACGAAGTGGGGCTGGTCGGGTTTCACGACCCCGACAACCTCCTGGGTGAGAAGGATCTGACTGTGCGGCTCCACATAGGTGAGGTTCAGGGAGCCTTCCAGGACGCGGATGACGCCCCAGACCCCCACCTTGGTGCGATGATTGCCGCGCAGCCTAGCCGGTATCGTATTCTGGTCGAACACAGGCGTGGAGCGAAAGGGTTCGGGCATTCTCTTGTCCGCTTGCAGGTTTCGGTGCGCCCCCGTTGGTCCTGTGGCGCACCGGACGAAGCGTGGTGCACAGGAAGCCTAACGCACGGCGCTTGTCCATGCGAGAGGACAAGCGCCTGGACGAGCCGCCTATGCCGCAGCTTCCTCGGCAAGGGGCATCCCGTACCACTGGCCGGCGACCGTGCGCAGGAACAGCATAGGACGGCCGCCATCGATCTGCTGGAAGCGATAGCGATCGTGATCGCCCTGGGACTTCACCCACGCGCGTGCCCATTCGGTCGCCTTGTACTCGCTGTCGAATTCATCGCTTTGCGCGACAGGCTTGCTGTGGTCGTTGTCGCGAAACAGCTGATAACGCATGAAATGTCTCCTTTGGTCGGTTACTGAATGGAGCTGGCCACGCCATCAGGGTCGACCGGAAGTTCGTCCTTTACCGGCATCCTGACGCTGCGCAGCCTCGTTAAGCGCGCGGATCACCCGGTCGAGCATGGCGGCATTGCTGGCCGCCTTGGGCAGTTCGCGGACCGCAAATCGATGCAGGCGATCGAGATCCTTGCGGGGCACCACGATTTCGATGGATTTTTGCCCGAGATGCTCGGGAGCGACGCCCTGCGCGGCCCGACCGGACGCAAGAAAATGATCGAGGAAGCGCTTGCGATCTGCGAAGGTCCAGCCCAGCGCCTTCAGATCCTCGGGACCAACCGTCAGCAACGCAATCGCGAACTCCATGATATCGTCGAAGGGCAAGGTGAGGCGGGCACCCTTGCCCCGGCCTTTGAGCCTATGGATCAGCGCCTGTTTCATCGTATCGAGAGTATCCCGTCGACCGCGCTCCATTCGGTTGGACGGATCATCTGCTCATGGGCGATCCGCACGGAATGCAGGGCGGCGGTGATCTCGTGCCGCCAATGGTCCAGGAAGTCGAACAACACTGGAAAATCGGGCGCGAGATCATATTCCTGCCAGACAAAGAGCTGCAGGAGCGACGGCGCGTCAGGGCGGTAATAGTGTATTTCCGCCGTAGTCATGCCGTAGCCCTGCAGCTGCGCCAGAAAACCGCGGTCACTCATTGTAAGCGGGTTTGACCGGAATCCCCCTCGTCCAGCGTGCGCATGGCCGCGAGCACTTCGTCGATCGGCACGGCGCGTTTGGCGCCGCGCGGCTTGCGCAGCGCTGGCTTGTCGCGCACGGCCGATCTGTCCGATGCCCACGACGCCAGGATGGCGCGTTTGACCTCGGGCTCCAGATCCGGATGGTGCGCGACGTCGAAGGGATGAAGAAAACGGGAAAATGGTTGCGACATAGTCAGCCTCCTTTCCTGTCGCTCCTGTCTTTCGTGGCGGACATCCTCATCCGCACCCACCAGATTTTGGTACGATGCGGAGTCGCGTCAAGACGTTTTTTCATCTCCAAGCCATTGAGATCGACGGGATTGGCACTGCGTTCCATCGAGTGCCAAAAAATTTTCAGGAAGGTCTTGAAGGGGCAAATTGAGCTTCTTAGTTCCCGGGAACCTGTCGTTCGGATGAACAGCAGGGATCATCATTCTTGTTTTGCAACCGGAGGCTTTGCCCATGCATTTCCGCCCTTTGCACGACCGTGTGCTTGTTCGCCGCATCGAAGCCGAGGAGAAGACCTCGGGCGGCATCATCATCCCCGACACCGCCAAGGAAAAACCGCAGGAGGGTGAAGTCCTCGCGGTCGGCCCTGGCACTCGCGACGAAAACGGAAAGCTCACCGACACCACGGTGAAGACCGGCGACCGGGTGCTGTTCGGCAAATGGTCGGGCAGCGAGGTTCGCATCGATGGCGAGGATCTGCTCATCATGAAGGAGAGCGACATCCTCGGCATCATCGAGCCCGTCGCGGAGCTCAAGCAGGCCGCCTGACGGGTCGCCCCCATCCCTCGAACATCAGGAAGGACAAAGGAAAGGAGTTAGGCAGATGGCTGCCAAGGAAGTGAAGTTCGCCTCGGACGCGCGCGATCGCATGCTGCGCGGCGTCGATACGCTGGCCAACGCCGTCAAGGTGACGCTCGGTCCCAAGGGCCGCAATGTGGTCATCGAGAAGAGCTTCGGCGCGCCGCGTATCACCAAGGACGGCGTCACCGTCGCCAAGGAAATCGAACTGAAGGACAAGTTCGAGAATATGGGCGCACAGATGCTGCGCGAGGTCGCCAACAAGCAGAACGACAAGGCCGGTGACGGCACGACCACCGCCACCGTGCTGGCCCAGTCCATCGTGCGCGAAGGCTCGAAGGCGGTCGCGGCGGGGATGAACCCCATGGACCTGAAGCGCGGCATCGACCTCGCCGTGACGACGGTCGTCGAGGATCTCAAGGCGCATGCCAAGAAGGTCTCGGCCAACAGTGAGATCGCCCAGGTCGCGACCATCTCGGCCAATGGCGATGCCGAAGTCGGCACCATCCTCGCAGAAGCGATGGAAAAGGTCGGCAATGAGGGTGTCATCACCGTCGAAGAGGCCAAGAGCCTCGCGACCGAGCTTGAGACGGTCGAGGGCATGCAGTTCGACCGCGGCTATCTCTCGCCCTACTTCGTGACCAACGCCGAGAAGCTGAAGGTCGAGCTCGAGGATCCCTACATCCTCATCCACGAGAAGAAGCTTTCGAACCTCCAGGCGCTCATTCCGCTGCTCGAGCAGGTGGTGCAGTCGGGCCGGCCGCTGCTCATCATCGCCGAGGACGTGGAAGGCGAAGCGCTCGCCACCCTCGTCGTCAACAAGCTGCGCGGCGGCCTCAAGGTCGCGGCCGTCAAGGCGCCGGGCTTTGGCGATCGCCGCAAGGCCATGCTCGAGGACATCGCGGTTCTCACCGCCGGCAGCGTGGTCAGCGAGGAACTCGGCACCAAACTGGAGAATGTCACGCTCGGCATGCTCGGCCGCGCCAAGAAGGTCATCATCGACAAGGACAACACCACGGTCGTCGATGGCGCCGGCGCGCGCGACGAGATCGACGCCCGCGTGGCGCAGATCCGGGCGCAGATCGAGACGACCACCAGCGACTATGACCGCGAGAAGCTCCAGGAGCGCGTGGCCAAGCTTGCCGGCGGCGTCGCCGTGATCCGCGTGGGCGGCGCGACCGAGGTCGAGGTCAAGGAGAAGAAGGACCGGGTCGACGACGCGCTGCACGCGACCCGCGCCGCTGTCGAGGAAGGCATTCTGCCTGGCGGCGGCATCGCGCTGCTCCGCGCGTTGAAGGCGCTCGACGGCCTCAAGGCAGGCAATGACGACCAGCAGTCCGGTATCGACATCATTCGCCGCGCCCTGCGCGCGCCGGTGCGCCAGATCTGCGACAATGCCGGTGAAGACGGCGCGTTCATCGTCGGCAAGCTGCTCGAAAGCGACGACTATAACTGGGGCTTCAATGCCGCGAGCGGCCAGTATGAGGACCTGGTGAAGTCGGGGGTCATCGATCCCGCCAAGGTCGTGCGCACCGCGCTGCAGGATGCGGCCTCGGTCGCATCCCTGCTCATCACGACCGAAGCGCTGGTCGCCGAGCTACCCAAGGATGAGAAGGCCGCGCCCATGCCGGCCATGGACTACTGATCCTCCACCGACAGGGCCGGCGCGGCCGGCCCTGTCACCTCATCATCATTCAGCATAGCGAGAGGGATTTCCGGGCTTTCTGACAGGATTGCGCGCGGCCTCCTCGTGCGTGCTGCCCAGGCAAAGTGGCTCGGATATGCGCTCGATTATTCCTGTTATCCTGTCCGGCGGGTCCGGTACGCGCCTCTGGCCGATTTCGACCGCGGCCAGCCCCAAGCAATTCATCGCGCTCGCCGGCGAGGAGAGCCTGCTCCAGCAGACGGTCCGGCGGGCCCGCGCCGCGGGCCTTGTCCAGGCGCCGATCCTCATCGCCAATCGCGGTCACGACGCGCTGCTCGGCGAGCAATTGCGCTCCATCGACTGCACGCCCGCCCGGCTCATCTTCGAGCCCGTCGGTCGCAATACGGCGCCTGCTATCGCGATGGCGGCGCTCGAGGCGCCCAGTCCGGACGCGCTGCTCCTTGTCATGCCCAGCGATCATGTTATCGCCGATGTGCCAGCCTTCGCCGCCGCCATAGAACGCGCGGCACCGCAGGCGACCGCCGGATGGCTCGTCACCTTCGGCATCACGCCGGACCATCCCGAGACGGGCTATGGCTACATCCGCTGCGGCGAAGCGATCTGCCAAGGCGTTCATCAGGTCGATCGCTTCGTCGAGAAGCCCGATAGCGACCGCGCTGCCCGGATGATCGCTGAAGGCGGTCACTGCTGGAACGCCGGCATATTCCTCCTGCGCGCCGATGCCTTCCTCGAGGCCATGCGCCTGCATGCCCCGGCAATGCTGACTGCTGTCGAGGCCGCGCTGGCGTCGGCAACGCGGGAAGGCCATCGCATCGATCCCGACGCTGACGCCTTTGCCGCCATTCCCGCGGACTCGATTGACTATGCGGTTCTGGAAAAGGCCGCACGCGTCGCCGTCGTGCCGGCGGCGATGGGATGGTCGGATCTGGGCAGCTGGGACGCGCTTCACGCCATCGGCAGCCGCGACGAAGCCGACAATCTCTCGGAGGGCGAGGTAAAGGCGCTCGACAGCCGAAACTGCCTGTTCAAGAGCACCGGGCCACGCATCGCCGCGATCGGCGTTTCCGATCTCATCGTCGTAGCCACCGGCGACACCGTGCTGATCGCGCCGCGCGGGCGCTCGCAGGACGTTCGGCGCCTTGCCGGACAGGAGAGCCCTTCCGCCACCCGCGAGGCCGCCACGGCATCCTGACCCTCAAACGCATCATCCCTGGGAGAACCGACCGATGCTGACAGAAACCTGTCTGGAACGCGAAGAGCCGGCCGACCTCGCCCCCGAGGCTGCGGGCTTGGCGAGAATGCTGACACCGCGCTATGTCGCCAAGCCCTGGGGCCGGCGCGACGGCCTGCCGGCGCCAGAAGGGGCGCAGCCGCTGGGCGAAATGATCTTCGAAGCGCCGGACGCGGGCCTGACGATCAAATGGCTGCAGACGAGCGAGCCGCTGTCGGTCCAGGTCCATCCACAAGGGGCCGGCCGCAAGCATGAATGGTGGCATGTCACCGAAGCGCTCCCGGGCGCCTATCTCGATCTCGGGCTCGAGGCGCCCGCCTCGCGCCAGGCGATCGCCCAAGCGGCCCGCGACGGAACGCTACCCTCGCTGCTTCGGCGAATTCATCCGCGGGCAGGGGACAGCTTCTACATCAAAGCCGGGACGATCCATGCGCTCGGGCCCGGCCTCACCGTCCTCGAGGTCCAGGAGCACAGCGATGTGACCTATCGCCTTTTCGATTATGGGCGGCCGCGCGAGCTTCACCTCGCCCAGGCCCTGTTCGAAGCGCGCACCGAGGTCGAGCCGGTGGAAGCCTTGCCCGGCGCAGGCGCGCCCTTCGCGCTCTCGCAGTTCGCCCTCAACCCGGGCGGCCAGGTCGTCCTCGTTCCCGAGCGAGCCTGTCTGGCCGTCCTGTCGGGTGAGGGCACGATAGCCGGCCGGCCCTTCGCGGCCAACCAATGCTGGCTCACGCACGGACCGGTCGCGCTGCATGCCGACACGCAGGCCCGCCTCGTTCTTGCCGAGCCCCGCTCCGCTCGGTCCGCACTTGCTGAAGGAGATCTGTTGCCATGACTATCGATCTGACGCCGCCGCCGGTGCGCCATGTCGCGCTCATCGGCAATTTCCCCCCGCGCCGCTGCGGTATCGCAACCTTCACGGCGGATCTGCACGCCGCGCTGAAAGCTGGCGATCCGGATCTCACCATCTCGACGATCGCGCTCAACGACCCGGGCGTGCATCACGATTATCCCCGCGAAGTCGGCTATGAGATCGCGCAGGACAATCTCTCCGACTATGTTGCGGCGGCGGAGCATATCAACGCGCTCAACCCCGACATCGTATGCCTTCAGCACGAGTTCGGTATCTTCGGGGGCGAGGCGGGCGACCATCTCCTTGCCCTCGTCGACAGACTGCGTGCGCCGATCGTGACCACACTGCACACCGTGCTGACCGATCCCACGGCCGACCAGCGGCGCGTGATGAACGCGCTGGCGCAGGCCTCCTCGCGGATCATCGTCATGACCGAGATGGGGCGCACGATCCTTGCCCGCGACATGGGCGTCCCGGCGCACAAGATCGTGGTCATTCCCCACGGCATTCCCGATATGCCATTCCTCGATCCGGCATTCGAAAAGCACCGCTTCGGTCTCGACGGGCGGCGCGTGGCGCTCACCTTCGGCCTGCTCTCGCCCAACAAGGGCATCGAGGTGATGATCTCGGCGCTGCCGCAGCTGGTGCGCGATCATCCCGATCTCATCTATGTTGTGCTCGGCGCGACCCATCCGCATCTGGTGGCCCGCGAGGGCGAAGCCTATCGTGAGGACCTTGCCCGGCAGGTGAGCGCGCTGGGGCTCGAGCGCAACGTCCGTTTCGTCAACGAATATGTCGATACGCCCACGCTGCAGGCCTGGCTGTCGGCCTGCGACATCTATGTCACCCCCTATCTGACCGAAGCGCAGATTACGAGCGGCACGCTCTCCTACAGCGTGGGGCTCGGCAAGGCGGTCGTATCGACGCCCTACTGGCACGCACAGGAACTGTTGTCCGACGGATGCGGCGTGTTGGTTCCCTTCGCCTCGCCGGACGCCCTGGCGAAGGCGGTGAGCGACCTGCTGGGTGACGGCCGGCGCCGCGACGAATTGCGGCGCAGCGCCTACCAGGCGGGGCGCGCCATGACATGGCCGGTGGTCGGCGGCAGCTATCTGTCGCTCTTCGCCCAGGCCCGGCTGGGCTCTCCCCTGGCGACCACGCTCGTCGGTTTGCGCCCGTCCGTCACGCCGGCGTCAGAGCCTTCGCTCGATGCGATCGATCGCATGACGGATGGTTGCGGCATGCTGCAGCATAGCCGCTCCAAGGTGCCGGACCGCCGACACGGCTACTGCCTGGACGACAATGCACGGGCGCTGATGCTCGCAAGCGAATTTGCCCTGGAAGGGCTGGATACGCCCCGCGCCGCGCGCCTTGCCAACATCTACGCGTCCTTTGTCGATTTCGCCTGGGATGAGGATGCGGGCCGCTTCCGCAACTTCATGGGTTATGATCGGGACTGGCTCGAGACGGAAGGGTCGC
The DNA here is from genome assembly GCF_024349785.1 of Sphingomonas bisphenolicum. NCBI lineage: Bacteria > Pseudomonadati > Pseudomonadota > Alphaproteobacteria > Sphingomonadales > Sphingomonadaceae > Sphingomonas > Sphingomonas bisphenolicum. Next base: position 159,922 of record NZ_AP018821.1, on the reverse strand, counting down.
AGGACAGCTTCGGCCGCGGGCTCTGGGCGCTGGGTCGGACCGCGCAGGCAACTGATGACCATGGTCTCAAGCTCTGGGCCACGGCGCTCGCCGACAAGGTTATTCCGGCGAGCAGCTTTCTGCAGAGCCCGCGCGCCCAGGCTTTCGCGACTTCCGGACTTGCCGCTTTCCTGGCGGTCTATCCCGGCCATCGTCCCGCCCGTCTGCTGATGGAGACTTTCTCGGTCCGCCTGCTGGAACTGCTGCGCGCCAATCGCCGGGACGACTGGATCTGGTTCGAGCCGGTGCTGGCCTATGACAATGCGCGCCTGCCCGAAGCGCTGCTGCGCGCGGGCCGTGCGCTCGCGCGCCCGGATATGGTCGAGGAAGCGATCGAGGCGCTTGCGTGGCTGGCCGAGCGCCAAACCGCGAAGGAAGGCCATTTCCGTCCGATCGGGACAGAGAGCTTCGGGCTCGCCCATGAAACGCCGCAGGCGTTCGACCAGCAGCCGCTTGAAGCCTGGGCCACGATTGAGGCCTGCGCCCTGGCGTTCGAGACGACCGGCGACGCCCAATGGCTCACCCATGTCGAAACCGCCTATGCCTGGTATCTGGGCGCCAACGATCTGGGTCTGCGGCTGGCCTTGCCCGACGGCGGCTGTTTCGACGGCCTGCAGGTCGACCGGGTCAACCTCAACCAGGGTGCCGAATCCATTCTCGCCTGGCAGTTTGCAGCGCTCGCTGTGCGCCGACTGAGGGCCCGGAGCGACGGGTCGCAGAATCAGGAAGAGGGACTGGAGGAGGGGAGCGTCGCTGCATGTCGCTGATCCAGTCGATTCCCCTGCGGCTGCGGCCCAACCCGGCGCGGGTGGTCGTCCGGCCCTTGCAGATTGCGCCTGAACCGCGCGATCTTAATCCCGTCCAGAATGAGCGCATGCATCGCATCATCAATGGCGTGCGCGCCATGGAGGGCGCGACGGTGGACCGGGAACTGGCCGTCATCCTCGCCGATTTCGGGAACCGCCACCGCGAAATCCGCACCGTGTTCGAAGAGCGCTTCGAGCAAGTCGCGCGCGAGGTGGGGCTGGCAGACAGTCTATCGCCCCCGGTTCGCCAGTTGATCGGCGCCTATTTCTGCCATGAATATTCGTTTGGAGCGGCGGCGCTGATGAACCCCAGCATCGTGCCGCATCCCGACCAGAATGGCGTACCGGAGGGCGGCTTGCGTTTCGTTCTGTCGCTGCGGGCGGTGGGCGAGGGGCATATCTCCTCGATCACCTTTCGCGAGGGCCTTATCCGGCCATGCGGCACGATCGAGATGGCGCCGGAACCCGATTTCGCGATTGCCGCGCGGCCCGAGACCGGCCCCGGCGGTGAAGTCCGCTTCACCCGGCACGTCGAGGGGATGCGGCTCGATGAGACCGTGCTCTTTCCCGCAACGCCCGCCCAGCGCAACGGGCTCGAGGATCTTCGCCTGGTGCGCTTCACCGATGACGACGCATCGACCTGCTATTACGGCACCTATACCGCCTATAGCGGTGCGGCGATCGCCTCGGAGCTTTTCGTCACCCGCGATTTCGAGACCTTTGCATTGCAGACGCTGACGGGTCCGGCGGCGCGGAACAAGGGCATGGCTCTGTTCCCCCGCCGGTTCGGCGGCGATTATCTGATGATCGGCCGGCAGGACAATGAAAGCCTGTTCCTGTTGCGCTCGCCCGATCTGCATCACTGGGAGGAAGGCGAGCGGATTCTGGTACCGCATTACCCTTGGGAACTGGTTCAGATGGGCAATTGCGGCGCGCCGATCGAGCTTGAGGAAGGTTGGCTCGTCCTCACCCACGGCGTCGGCGCGATGCGCAAATATGCCATTGGCGCGGTGCTGCTGGACAAGGATGATCCCTCGCGGGTCATCGGCCGCTCGGCGGTGCCACTCCTGTCGCCTTCCGATGAGGACCGGGAAGGCTATGTTCCCAATGTCGTCTATACCTGCGGGGCGATCGCGCATGGCGGAAGGCTGTTCATGCCCTATGGCGTTGCCGATACGTCGGTGAGCTTTGCCAGGATCGAGATAGCCGATCTGCTCGCCGCGCTGCGCGCGCCCGACAGCATGGATTTGCTCAATGACAACGAATTGGAGTGGCGGGGCCATGAACGCATTGCCGAATGACATGAAGGTAGATGATTCCCCGCCGAGCGAGGGTGCCGCTCTCAAAAGCGTGCGCACCCTGATGACGCAAAGCGGTGTTCCTTTTGGCACGAGCGGCGTCAGGGGACCCGTCTCGGCCATGACCGACGCGCTCTGTTTTGCCTATACCGGCGCGTTCCTCCAGTATTTGCGGTCGATCGAGGAGTTTGCCCCGGGCCAGCCCGTGGCGCTGGCCGGCGATCTGCGTCCCAGCACACCGCGCATCGTGCAGGCCTGTGCGGCGGCGATCCGCGCCGCCGGCGGCGTGGTGGTGAACTGCGGGCTCGTGCCGACACCGGCGCTGGCCTATTACGCGCTGGGCCGCAAGATGCCCTCGATCATGGTGACGGGAAGTCATATTCCGGCGGATCGTAACGGTATCAAATTCTACCGGCCGACGGGCGAGGTCCTCAAGTCGGACGAGGCCGGCATACTCGAGCAGCGGGTCTCACCCGACGACAGCCTTTTCGACGCTTCGGGCGCGCTCCTGAGCGCTGAACCGCTGCCTCCGACCGTCGAGATCACAAGCGCCTATCGCGATCGGTACGTCGGCTTCTTCGGCGCGGACGCACTCGAGGGCATGACAGTCGGGGTCTACCAACATTCCGCGGTGGGGCGGGACGTCCTGGTGAGCGTGCTCGAGGCGCTCGGTGCCACCGTACTGCCATTCGGCCGATCCGAAACCTTTGTGCCGGTCGACACCGAAGCCATTCGCGATGAGGATATCATTCTGGCGCACGCGTGGGCGAGCGAGCACACGGTCGATGCGATCGTGTCGACGGACGGAGACTCGGACCGGCCGCTCGTCGCCGACGCGCAGGGGACCTGGCTTCGCGGCGATATCACCGCCCTTCTGTGCGCTCGCGCGCTTGGCGCGGACCGCGTCGTGACCCCGGTGAGCAGCAATAGCGCGGCCGAGCTTTCAGGCGCGTTTGTCGCGGTTCGGCGGACGCGGATCGGTTCACCCTATGTGATCGCCGCCATGCAGGAGGAGATCGCGGCCGACCCGGGTGCGATCGTCTGCGGTTATGAGGCCAATGGCGGCGTCCTGCTCGGCTCGACGGTGCTCGACGGTGATCATCCGCTGGATGCCCTTCCCACGCGCGACGCTGTCTTGCCGATCGTTTCGGTACTCGCCGCCGCCAGGCGAAGCAGCGTCGCGGAACTGGTCGCGAGCCTGCCGCAGCGCGCCACCCATAGCGACCGCCTCCCGGATGTGGCGCCGGCGCAAAGCGCGGCGCTTCTGGGCTGGCTCAGGGAGGGATCGGCCGAGGAGCAACGGGCGCGCATCGAAACCTATTTCGGTACGATTGGCGGCCAGGTGGTGGAGATCGACACCACCGATGGTCTGCGCGTGACATTCGACCGCGGCGTCGTGATCCATCTGCGCGCGTCGGGCAATGCGCCGGAACTGCGCTGCTACACCGAGGCGACGACCGCTGCTGCCGCGGAGGACCTGAGCCGGTGCGCGCTGATCATCCTTCGCGACGAATTGTTGCCTCTTTCTCATCCGGATTGAAACCAAAGCCGGCGGCATCAGTTTGCCTTTCATCGCGATGATCATGGAGCGCGAGGCGGGCGTGTGCCCGTAAGACAGCGACCGTGAGAGCAGGGAGCGAAGATGCTGCTGGCTACCATGACCTTCCGGGCGTAACTCCGTATGAACAGTCTGGAGCCGCGCTTGACCGAAAACATAAAAATACCTGACACCTATGAAGACATATTTGTGGGGGACAGCGAGATGGCCCGGCTGCTGCGTGTCCATGACTGGACCGCAACGCCGCTTGGTTCTCCGCAACATTGGCCCGACGGGCTCAAGGTCGCGTTGCGCCTGCTGCTGACGTCGAAATTCGAGATGTGGCTCGGTTGGGGGCCGGACATCCATTTCTTCTACAACGACGCTTACCGTCCGACGTTGGGCAACAAGCACCCGCGCTCCATTGCCATGCCGACGCGCGAGCTGTGGGCCGAGATCTGGGACGACATCAAGGGACGTCTCGAAACGGTCTATCAGAAGGGCGAGGCGACCTGGGACCGCGCTCTTCTGCTCATCCTGGAGCGCGCGGGATATCCCGAGGAGACCTATCACACCTTTTCCTACAGCCCCCTGCTGGGCGACCAGGGGACGGTCGAGGGCGTGTTTTGTGCGGTCAGTGAGGAGACCGACCGGGTTATCAGCGAACGGCGGCTGGAATCGCTGCGCCAGCTCGCATTGGCGCTTGCAGGCGCCCAAGGGCATGAGGCCGTGCTCGACGCTGTCGAGGCGGAGCTCGCGCGCAACGATCGCGACATGCCCTTTGCGCTTGTCTATTTGTTCGACGAAACGGGTGCCCCTGTCCTGGCGCGCAACTGCGCGGGGATGGACCCCGATCACCCCTGCGCGCATGCAGCAGGTGCGGCGGAAGATCCCTGGGGGGTCAAGCGGGTTCAGCTCGATTGGACCGCTCCCCTGATCGACGAATGCACGCACGCCGATCTCCCGACCGGATCCTGGGACCGTCCGCCCACCAAGATCGCCGTCGTTCCTCTGGTCGATCGCGGGAACGACCGGCCGCTGGGCGCGCTCGTGGTCGGCCTCAATCCATATCGTCCCGCCGGTGAGCAATATCTGAGTTTCCTCGAATTGCTTGCCGGCCAGATCACCGCAGGCCTGACGAGCAGCTATGCCTTCGAAGCGGAACGTGAGCGCGCCGCGGCGCTGGCGGAAGTCGCCACGATGCGCGAGGAAGCCTCACGCGTCCTCGAACAGGCGAACCGCCAGCTGATCTCAGAGGTGGAACTGCGAACGCAGGAGCGCGATCGCATTCGCCGGCTCTTCCGCCAGGCCCCGAGCTTCATGTGTATTTTGAAGGGCCCTGACCATGTCTTCGACATGGTCAACGACGCCTATCAGCAGCTTGTCGGCCATCGCGACGTGGTCGGCATGCCCCTTCGTGACGGCCTCCCTGAAATAGCCGGGCAGGGTTTCATCGAGCTGCTGGACGGGGTGTATCAGACCGGCGAGCCCTTTGTGGGCCGCAATCTCGAAGCCCATCTCCAGCGCACGCCGGATGGGCCGCTCGAGACCCGCTTCGTGAACCTCATCTATCAGCCGATCGTCGAGCCGGACGGCAGTGTCTCGGGCATCTTCGTCGACGGCTACGACGTGACGCATCAAAAGCGCGCGGAGGACCAGCTCCACAATCTCAACGAGACGCTCGAACACAGGGTCGAGCAGCGCACTGAAGAACTCGGCACGGCCCTTGGCCGGCTGCAGCGCGAAACGCTGGACCGCGAGGCCGCCGAAGCGGCGCTGCGCCAGTCGCAGAAGCTCGAAGCGCTCGGCAAGCTGACGGGCGGCGTTGCGCATGATTTCAACAATCTGCTCCAGGTGGTGAGCGGGAACCTCCAGCTGCTCTCGCGCGACATTGCAGGAAATGAGCGCGCCGAGCAGCGGGTGCAGAATGCGCTGGCAGGCGTCTCGCGCGGCGCGAAGCTCGCCTCGCAGCTCCTCGCTTTCGGCCGCAGACAACCGCTCGAGCCCAAGGTGGTCAATTTGGGCCGCCTCATCAACAATATGGACGATCTCCTGCGCCGGGTCATCGGCGAGGATGTCGAGATCGAGACCATCGTGAGCGGCGGATTGTGGAACTGCCTTGTGGATCCGGGGCAGATCGAAAACGCCATCCTCAATCTTGCGATCAATGCGCGAGATGCCATGCCGGATGGCGGCCGCCTGACGATCGAGGCGGCCAACGCCTGGCTCGATGATGACTATGCCCGCCAACACGACGAAGTCACCGCCGGGCAATATGTGATGGTGGCGGTGACTGATACCGGCACCGGCATGGCACCGGAAATCATCGAGCAGGTCTTCGAACCATTTTTCAGCACCAAGCCGGAAGGCAAGGGGACGGGGCTTGGTCTTTCGATGGTCCATGGCCTCGTCAAGCAGTCGGGTGGCCATATCAAGATCTACAGCGAGGTGGGTGAGGGCACGACCATCAAGCTCTACCTGCGCCGCGAGACTGCCCGGGAAGACGTACTCACCGATACGAGCACGGGACCGGTGCGGGGCGGCTCCGAGACGGTCCTCGTAGTGGAGGACGACGATGCCGTGCGCGAGACCGCCGTCGGCCTGCTGTCCGAACTTGGATACCGGGTGCTGAAGGCGCGCGACGCGCAAAGCGCGCTCACCGTCATCGAGAGCGGCGTGCCGATGGATCTCCTCTTCACTGACGTCGTCATGCCCGGCCCGCTGCGTAGTCCCGAACTTGCGCGCCGGGCGAAGGAACGGCTGCCGAACCTCGCGGTGCTCTTCACCTCAGGCTATACCGAGAACGCGATCGTGCATCATGGCCGGCTCGATCCGGGGGTCGAGCTTCTTTCCAAACCCTATACGCGCGAAGCGCTTGCCCGCAAAGTCCGCCACGTGCTGGCCAACGAAGCACAGCGCCGATTGATCGCGGAGGGCGGCGGAAAAGCACCGGAGCCATCGCCCTCGCCGGCGTCCCAGCCTGTGCGGGAGGCCCGCACCCTTCGTATCCTCCTTGTCGAAGACGACGGACTGATCCGCTTCAACACCGCGGACATGCTCGCCGATCTTGGCCACGCCGTCCTGGAAGCCGAGGACGCCGAAGCCGCCGAAGCGCTGTTGGAGCAAAACGAAGTCGACCTTGTCCTGACCGATGTCGGCTTGCCCAAGGCGTCCGGCATCGACCTTGCCCGGACCGTCAAGGCGCGTGCCCCCGCGCCAGCGATCATTTTTGCCAGCGGCGATGGCAGCGGCATTTCATCCACCGAATTTCCCGATGCCGCAATCCTGCTCAAGCCATACAGTCAGGAGGATCTGCGCCGTGTGGTGTCGGCAATCTCCCTCGACCCAGCGAAGCGTGATCCCGCATAGCGGGATGACGAGGAGTCAAGCCGCCTGGCTGTCTTGGCGCGGGACGACGGACCGTTGGCTTTCGAGCATGGCGCAGAGCGTAGTCACGGGCAGCGGCCGACTGAACAGATAGCCTTGGAGATGCGTGCAGCCCATGGCGACGAGCGCTTCCATCTGCTCATGCGTTTCCACGCCTTCCGCGACAACGGCCATGCCAAGTTGTGCGCCTAGCCCTACCACGGCCTGGATGATCGCTCTTGCGGCCTGCGACTGAGTTACCTGCTCGACGAAGGAGCGGTCGAGCTTCACCTTGTCGAATGGGAAGCGCTGGAAATAGCTGAGCGACGAATAGCCCACGCCGAAATCATCGATCAGGATCTGAATGCCGAGGCTGCGCAGCGCCTCCAACTGGTCGAACGTGCGCTCGACGTCGCGAATGACCAGCCCTTCCGTGACCTCGAGCTGCAATCGGCTGGGACACAGACCCGAGGCCGCAAGCGCTGCGCCCACCGTTTCAACAAGCTTGCCGGAAACGAACTGGAGCGGCGACAGGTTTACCGCCACCCGAACATCGGCGGGCCAATTACGCGCATCGACGCATGCCTGGCGCAGCAGCTGTTCGGCCAGCTGGTCGATGATCCCGCATTCCTCGGCGAGCGCGATGAAGACGTCCGGCCGGATCGGCCCCTTGACCGGATGGGTCCAGCGCGCGAGGGCCTCCGCGCTCGTGATCCTGCCGGTCTGCGCCGCGACGAGAGGTTGATAGACCAGCCCGATGTCGCCGGCCGCGACCGCTTCGCGCAAGTCGCGCTCGATCTGACGGCGATCACGCGCCGAGGAATCCATCTCGGCATTGAAGAAACACGCGCAGGCGCGGCCATTGTGCTTGGCGCGGTAGAGCGCAAGGTCGACATTCTCGCGTAATTGCTCGGTCGTTTCGCCATCCTGCGGCATAAGCACGATCCCAACCGAGGCACCGATGTAACAGACGCCGCGTCCAGTCACGATCGGCTTGGCCAATTCGTCGATCAGCCTATCGGCGCACATTTGCGCCCGTTCACGCAGGCGCTCCCCGGCCAGCACGGCGATGAACTCGTCCCCGCCGATGCGCGCAATCCATCCTTCGCCCTCGATGACGGCGCGCAGCCGGTCCCCGACCTGGATGAGCACGGCATCCCCACCCGGATGCCCAAACTGGTCGTTGACCGCTTTGAACCGGTCAAGGTCGATGCTGAGCATGGCGAACGGCTCGCGCGCCTGTACCATGCGGAACAACCGGTCAGTATAGCTCGACCGGTTCAGCAGCCCCGTCAGCGCATCATAATGCGCCAACCGGAGGACTTCGGCTTCCGTCCGGCGGATCTGCGTGACGTCTTCCGAAACGCCGAGCAGATATTGGCAGGGGCGGTCCGGCCCGTCGATCACGGTGCGCATGGTCCGCAGGTAAAGCGTCTCGCCATCGCCGCGGGTGAAGGCCGCTTCGGTCTGATAAGTTTCCCGGCGGGCTATCGCTTCGTTGTCACGGTCCTCGCTGGCCTCGGCGTTCGCCGGAAAGAGCTCGTGGTCGGTAGCGCCGATGATCTCGCTCGCGGGCCGCCCCATCACGGTCTCGCCGGCGTGGTTGATCATCAGATACCGGCGTGTCTCCACATCCTTGACGAATAGCGTCGCGGGGAGGTTGGAGACGATGCTCTGGAGAAATTTTTGCGCATGTTCGCGTTCGCGCTCCAGGCTTTTGCGTGCGCTGATATCCCGCACGATGGCAGCGAAGCCTTGGTCTCCGCTCGGATCACCCCAACGCGCGAGCGAGAGCTCGATCGGAAACTCGCTGCCGTCGGCGCGCATGGCGACGAGTTCGATGAAGGACCCGACCAGGCGAGTAGGGCCACCCTGGGCAGCGCGGCCGAAAGCCTCGGTGTGACCATGCACGAAACGCGGCGGCATGATGATGGAGACGTCCTCGCCGATGGCCTCGCCGCGCGATCGGCCGAACATCTGCTCCGCGGCGGCGTTCCAATGAACGATCCGGCCGCTGAGATCAGCCGCCAGCACGGCATCCGACGTCGCATCAACAACCTTGCCCGCGATCTCCGTCATCCGCCGCGCACAGCGCGCTTCGATGAGGCTCGTCGCATGCTGTGCGAGATCCTCAAGGATAAGGCGCTCGTCATCGTCCAGCCTCTCGCGCGGAGCGGGGTCGAACACACACAAGGTCCCCAGGCAAAGGCCGGTCTGCGTGATGAGCGGAACGCTTGCATAGAAGCGAATCCCGCCTTCCGACGTGACGAGCGGGTTGTCCCGGAAGCGCGTATCCTGGCGCGCGTCGGGAACGACAAGCGCCGAACGCGCCTTGAGCGCGTGGCTGCAGAACGCGATTGCGCGGGGCGTTTCGGGAAAAGCGATACCGTGGCGTGACTTGAACCACTGCCGGTGGCCATCGATCAGACTGATCGCCGCGCTCTGGACATTGAGGGCGACGGCGGCGACGCGGGTCAGGACGTCATATTCGCGCTCGGGCGGCGTGTCGAGAATCGCATAGCCGGACAGCGCGGCGAGACGCTCCCGTTCGATGTCCCAAGACGATGGCGCGTTAGAAAGATCCATCCGCCGCATTCTAGGGAAGGCTGGTTAATCTTTCCCTCAGTACATGGCCTGGAATGCACCAATTTTGCGGGCCGGTTGAGACCGAACGGTCACAGTTAATTTCGCGCCAAGGCCTGTCGGCAACGCCGGGTTAACGGCTGCGGGATTAGGTCGCCCAAAGACCTGTCGAACCCCATTCCCGGTGAGGGCGTATGAGGCTTATGGCATTGCAGGAAGCCGAGACCTTGCGACAGCGCTATGGGCGGCACGTACTGCAGGGGCTGGTCAACGAGATATTCCAGGCGGCGCGCGCGAAAGACGAGTCCCGCCTGGCAAAGCTGGAGAAAGTTCGCGCTGTCCTCGCCGCCGAGCAAAGCGATTACGGCGATACGGTCTAGTCGGCGAGACGATCGCGCATAAGCCTGACGATTGCCACGAGGCCGTCCGGATCCCAGTTCTTCTCCAGTCGGCCTTTGAGCCGGCCGCGCAACACCTGCTGCATCAGCTTGGTGCCGAAGCCCTGACGCGCGGGCGGCCCGGCGAGGCGCGGTCCGCCTCTTTCCTCCCAGCGGATGACGAGATCGGGGCCGCAGGTTTCCCATTCCACCCGGACACGTCCCTGTTCGCTGCCGAGCGAGCCGTATTTGACCGAGTTGGTGGTGAGCTCGTGGAACAGCAGGGCCAGGCTCGTAGTCGCCTGGGGCCCGAGCGCGATCGGCTCGCCTTTGCAGCAGACGCGTCCTGGCTCGGCGAGCGACGTATGCGCCTCGAGAGACGCCTGGATCAAGGCGGACAGCTCTGTCCGATCAAGGCTACCCGATCCTTGCTCTGTTGCTCCCGTATGCTCCGGTATCGCATGCGCGCGGGCAAGCGCCTGCAGGCGACCCGTCAGGGATTGCGCCAGTTCGGCAGGGCTGGTCGCATGCCGGGCGCTCATCTCGATCATCGCCTGGGTGAGGGCGAAGAGGTTCTTCACCCGATGATCCATCTCGCGCGCGATCATCGCCTGTTGTTCAAGCGCTTCCTGCAGCCGCAGCTTGTCCCGCTGCATCTTGCGGGCCACGGCGACGAGGTCGGCGAGTTCCGATACGATCCGAAGATCCTCGCTGTCGAACTGATCCTCGTGCCGCGCAACGACCCACAAGGTGCCATGCGCCCGCTCCTTGCCGATACGAATAGGGACAAGCAGGACCTCGGGTATGACGAGGCTATGCTCGGCGATCCAGTCATAGACCAGCTCGGGATGCCTGCACAAAAGCGGCGCATCGCGGTCCAGCGTCTCGCCGCAGGGGCTGTTGTGACGAGGCGTGAGCGCGCCTTCGAAACGGGCGAGCGCTCCGTTGAGATGCTGCCACCGAAACACGGGAGGATCGTGGCTCTCATCAAGGATGCTGAGCCCGGAAGCGCTAGCCTGGGTGAGTTCGAGGGCATGGGCCACCATGCGCGGCATCACCTCGTCGGGGGCATCGACCATTTTCCCGAGAAGCTGGCGGACCGCAAGGCGTTCAGCGCCGGGCCGATGCCGGTTGCGCGGACGTGCGCTTAGGTCGTCCGTGATGAAGAGTCTCGCGGACGGGTCTACTGGAAATGATTCGGCCGCATGCGTCGACACCTCACCCTCGCGGAATGCCTCAACTTGAAGAAAACCCGCCTACGCCGCGGAGTCAAGCGGGTCGACAATGGCCACCTTGGGGAGCGGCTCGGGCCTAGTTTTTGCGAGGCAAGGCAGTTGAGCGCTGACAGATGATTTCTGATGGATGAAGCATCATTCCTACTATTATTTTCCGCTAATCCTGCGGCAGAACGAGTAGATCGCTGTTGCGGAAAATGGCAAAACTGTATTTGGTGCGCGGCACTTGCCGGCTCGCCAATGCGTGCGAGCCTCCCGGGGGAAGGCGGCGAGCAGGGCAAGGCAGGGGCGAATGCCGGGCGCGCCGGATTGGGGGCATATTTGACGGATATCGATGCATCTTCTCGATCGCCACGCAAATGGCTTGGCTGGCTCGGATCGAGGCATAGCGGAGACGAGACAAGCGCGCCTCGTCCCGGTGCCAACACGGAGGACCAGCATCTTTCCGCGCGCCACCATGTCCTGAACGAGATCGCTGCATTCCTGCTCGATCATGGCCTGGAGATCAGCCCGGATAATCTGGTGGTCGCCCACGGCATCGCGAGCGGAAGCAATCCGGGGCTCGCGCGCAAGGTCATGCAGCGCCTGGCGGACGGCGGGACCGTGACGCAGGCGTGGCTCGACGAGGTTACCGCGGCTGCCAAGTCGGATGAAGCGCCGGGCGAGATCAAGCAGTTGATGGTACGTCTCGAGCAGACACTCGACACGTTCTCGAAGAACACGACCGCGGCCCGGCATGCGACATCGAATTACGGTGACGAGCTCGAACAGCAGGTGGCCGACCTCGCGGGCGTCCAGCAAACCGGTCAGATCATCTCGACCCTAGCTGATCTCGCCAAGGCCATGCTGGAAAAGACGCAGCCTCGAAGCCGAAATGCGCACCAGCGAATCCGAAGCGAAAGGCCTACGCCGCAGTCTGGAAAAAGCCCAGCGCGACGCGGAAGTCGACCATCTTACCGGTCTGCCCAATCGCCGCGCCTTCGAAGCCGTGCTCGAGCGCGAGCACAAGGCCGCCCGCGCAGCGCTCGACCCGCTGGTCCTGGCTTTTTGCGATATCGACCATTTCAAGCGCATCAACGATACCCATGGCCACGAGGCGGGTGACCGGGTGCTGCGCCTGATCGCTGATCTTCTGTCCGGAATTTCGGACGACAAATGCCACGTCTCACGCCATGGCGGCGAGGAATTTGTGATGCTCTTCAGGGGGTGCACCCTTACCGAAGCCAAGGAGCGCCTTGACCGGCTGCGCGAGAGCCTCGCCGAGCGGCGTCTGGTCAACCGGCACAATGACGAGCCCTTCGGCCAGATTACCTTCTCCGCGGGCGTGGCTGACGTCTTCGATCATACCGACCCGCGGGCTGCGCTCAAGGCCGCCGATGAGGCGCTTTATGCGGCCAAGACCGGAGGCCGCAATCAGATTCGCGTCGCGCCCAAGCCGGGCACCGCTCGCTAAAGAGTCAGGAGCGCGCTTGCCGCAGGACGTCCCGGACCACCGAGGCGGGAACCGCGAAACCGATGCCGACATTGCCCTCGAACGGCGCCAGGATCGCCGTGTTGATGCCGATCACCTCCCCGCGCATGTTGATGAGCGGCCCTCCGGAATTGCCTGGATTGATCGGTGCATCGGTCTGGATGAGGCCGACCGGGCTTTGCGGCGTCAGGCCGCGGCCCAGCGCACTGACGATCCCTGCCGTGACGGTTTGCCCGAGGCCGAAGGGATTGCCGACTGCGACGACATAGTCGCCGACCTCGGCGGTATCGGCACTGGCAAGCGGCGCGGCTTTCAGGTTCCGAGCCGGAATCTGCAAAACCGCGATGTCCGCGTCGGGACTGACGCCGACCAGCCGGGCTTCCAGCTTGCGCTGGTCCTGGAGCATGACGACGATCACGAGGCCGTCCTTGACGACATGGGCGTTGGTCAGAACCAGCCCGCGTGCGGCATCAACGATGACCCCCGAGCCGGCGGACAGGCGCGGCTCGAGCGCCACGTCCGGGACCCCGAAATGACGGCGAAAATAGGGATCGCGAAGCAGGGGATTTTGCGCATAGGGGGAGGGGTAGGCCACCGCGATGTTCACCACTGCCGGCGAGATGCGCTTGACCAGCGGAGCGACGGTGAGCCGGCTGATCGGCACAGGCTCGGCTGCGGAAACGGGAGGGATATCCCGCGCTGCCCCGCCCCATGAGAACCCCCAGCCGAGCAGGAGGACAGCCAGCAAGGCACAGCCGAGGGCACCGATAAAAAGCCCCCTACGCTTCATGACAGGCCCGGTTGGTGATGCGGATCGGCTGCGGTGCCTTTGCCTTGAACGGCGCCGGGATCTGGAAGCACCGGGTAGTTTCCGCAACACCGGGCATGCGGCCCCGTGGGCCAGCAGCAAAGCGGCGCCATGGCGCTATACTGGAAGGCCTGAAGGGCGGGCTGGACGGGGCGCCGGCGGGGCTTGTCATGGGTGACGAAGCTCAGCCCGCGCCCACGGCAATAGGCCTCCGCAGCCTCGCGCGTGGCAAATTCGAGCATCAGGGAAGACAGTGGATCTCCTGCCCCGGTCCATCCCGTCAGCGGATCGGGCGAGGGCGCGAACCGCTCTCTAAAACGTAAGCGCCAGCGACCCCGCCGCGCGCGTCCGGGGTGGTCGGCATAGGGATCGGGCTCGATGATCGCCTGCGCATCAAGCGGCAGCGCGCTCGTATAGCGCTGCCATGTGGGCTCAATGGCGGTCGCATCTTCATTGTCGTTGGCCCCTTTGGGAGTCGGCCGCACCCCGGGGGCGGCGGGTGGCGGACTGGTCAGACTTGGTTGCGTTGCCATCCTATCCTCCAAGATGAGGACGGCCCGATCGGGCCGCCCTCTCTTCCTGGTCAGTTCTTGTTGATCGGAATGCGCCGGACGCTGTCGACGTCTCCCTCCTTGCGCGGGATGGTGACGGTCAACACGCCGTTGCTGAAGCTGGCCTGCGCCTTGTCGGATTCCACGCCCTTGGGCAGGTGAATCCGCCTTTCGAACCGGCCATAGCTCCGTTCCGAATAGCCGCGATCCTTGTCCTCGAGCTCGGACTTCTTCTCGCCCTTCAAGGCGAGGACGCCGTCCGCGATCGAGAGATCGACCTGCGACTCGTCCAGGCCGGGCAGTTCGGCCGTGACGCGGATGTCCTTGTCGGTTTCGCTGAGTTCGATACGCGGATAGTCGATGACATGGCCAAAGGCCGTGAGCGACGAAGGCAGGCCCCGCCACAGATCGTCGAACAGGCGATTCACATCGCGGTGAAGCGACATGAGCGGATGGGTGGTCCGATCCCGCTCCGGCTCGGCGCCTACGACCGCGGGTAGCCGGTTTTCCTGCCGGCTCCAGGGAATGAGATCACGAAGAGACATGATGATCATCTCCTTTTGAGGCTGGATTGTGGGGTATGGCCTGCCGGCCGCCGTTCCCGAAGGAACGACGCCGGCAGAACCACTTGGAGCGCGAGATCAGGCCGCCTTGGCTTCCTGGTGCTGCGTCTCGATCTGCGCGGGCTCGGGGGACGACCCGCCGATCGCGATACGCCGGGGCTTCATCGCCTCGGGCACGACGCGCTTGAGGGCAATGGTCAGAAGACCATTGTCGAAGGAAGCCTCGCCGACTTCGATATGATCGGCGAGCTGGAAGCGGCGTTCGAAGGCCCGCGCGGCAATGCCGCGGTGCAGATACTCGCTCTTGCCGTCGTCATCGGCGCGCTTGCCCGTGACGGTGAGCTGGTTCTGCTGGGCCACGACCTCGACGTCCTCGGGACGGAAACCCGCCAGGGCTAGCGTGATCTGATAGCTGTCCTCGCCGTTCCGCAGAATGTCGAACGGTGGATAGCCATCGGAGCCATCGCCCCGCATGCCCGTCTCGAGCAGATCGAAGAGTCGGTCGAAGCCGACGGTGGAGCGCCGATAGGGCGCAAAGTCAAAATTGGTTCTCATTTCCAAATCCTCCGGTTGAGCAATTTGGGCATGAGAAGCGCCGGTACAGTAGAGCCGACGCTCTCTATGTCCAACCGGACCCGAACGGCGTCCGGCACCCCAGACGTAATTTCGGCAAACGCAGATTCAAGATATAAAAAAAGGAAAGGAAACAGAGGCCTGAAGAAATTTGGGCTCACTGACCCTGCGGATTTAGACTCTGGCGATCACCCATCGCGATCCCGCGAAAACGGGAGCTGCGCACGTAGGCCGAACACTGCGGGATCAGGATAATGTTAACCAGACTCGCTTACCCTTGCCGCAAGGCAAAGGGTTCGTGTGCGTATGAATGGGGCAGTGGTTCTGCTGATCGTCAATGCGGTGGTGGCAGGCCTCTTCGCGCTCAGCTATTTCCTGATCGCCCGCATCAGTCGGGGACAACGTCCGGTCATCGCGTTCGGGGTCAGCTACCTTTTGGGCATGGTGACGCCGATCAGCGAGATCGCGATCCGGCTGACCGATTATCCCGCGCCCTTCATGCTGGCGAGCTACATGGCGCTGTTGGGCGGTTTCCTCGCCATGGCGGCAGCGCTCAGCATCTTTCATCGCAAGCGCCCACCCTGGACAGCGATCGCTACTCTTGCCGTGCTGGGCCTGATCACGCGCATTGCGATCTGGGGCGGGACGCGAGACGATCTCATTTATGAGCTGGCCTTCCAGCTGCCCTTGGCCCTCGGCATTCTCCTGTGCAGCCATACGGCCTTTCGCACCGGCAAGGGCCAGCTCAACCACACCCTGGCCGGGCTGTTTCTGCTGAGCGGTCTCAACTTTTTCATCAAACCCTTCGTTGCTGCCGCCCTGGGATCGGGCCAAACCGCAAGAGACTATGCAGGGAGCGCCTATGCGCTTTATTCCCAAGCCAGCACGGCCATCCTACTGACGGCTGCCGGGCTCACCGTTCTGCTGATCGTCATCCAGACGACCATTCAGGAATATGTGCGCACGGCGGAGACCGACCATCTCTCGGGCCTCCTCAATCGCCGCGGTTTCGACCGTCAGGCGCTGGCGCTGCTGGCATCGGCTCCAATCGGCAAGCGTCAGCTCTGTGCCGTGATGATCGACCTCGACCATTTCAAACGGATCAACGACTGCTTTGGGCATGATATGGGCGACCGGGTCATCCAGGCCTTCGCCGATATCCTGCGCAGCACGGCGCCCAAGTCCGCCCATCTTGCGCGCACCGGCGGCGAGGAATTCGTGATCCTGCTCAATCGGGTCACTGCACCCGCGGCGGGTCTTATCGTCGAGGCTATCCGCGCCCATACGCGAGAGCATGGCCATGCCGACCTGCCCACCTTCAGCTTCAGCGCGGGCATTTCGCAATACCAGGCGGGCGACAGCCTAGCCGACCTCATGCGCCGCGCCGATCAGGCATGCTACCGAGCCAAGACCTTGGGACGTGATCGTATCGAGACCGACCACGGGATAGCGGCGGACAGCACGGCCTCGACGGTGGTGCCGTTCAAGGCCGTGAATGCCTGAAGGCCAGCACCCCGGCCCTGGAACCACTTCGATTTTTGAAAGACAGCATGCGCCGCCTTCTCGCCCTTACAGTCGCCCTCGTCCCGTCGAGCTATCCGGCCCTTGCTCGGGCCGCCGAGCAGACCGCCGTGGCTGCCCCTATCATCGTCACCGCGCAGAAGATCGAGCAGCGCGACCTGGATGTGCCGATCACCCTTTCGGTCGCGACCGGGCCGCGCCTCCAGGAGCTCGGGGTGACTGACATCGGCGAACTCTCGGCCTATGTGCCGGGCCTCAATATCCAGATCCAAAGCCCGCATAGCCCCGGTTTCGTGATCCGCGGCATCACGTCGGACAATGGCTCCGCGCAGCAGCCGCCGCGCGTTAGTGTCTACTATAACGGGGTCGACATCTCCCGCGCGCGCGGCGCCTATCAAGGCCTCTTCGACCTTGCACGGATCGAGGTTGCCAAGGGACCGCAGGCGACGTTGTTCGGCACGGCCGCCACGATCGGCGCGGTAAGCCTGGTCCCCAATCTTGCGCGGCCGGGTTTCTCGGCCGGCCTCACGAGCGCTATCGGCAATCTCGGCGCCCTGCGCGAGGAAGGCTTCATCAACATCGGTTCCGAGCGGATCTCCGCTCGCGTCGCGGGGCAGTGGAAAAAGCGCGATGGCTACGTCCCAAATCTCGCGCCGGGCCAGGATGATCTCTACGCGCAGGACCAGCTCGGGCTGCGCGGCGCTCTCCATTTTCAGCCGACGGAGAGTCTTTCCGCGGATCTCGTTCTTACCTACGACCGACAGCGCAATTCCGGAACGCCCTTCCTGTCGCGGCGGCTTGGCCCGACGGCGGCGCAAGGTATCTTCGGAGCAGCCTATCTCGGTGGCTCGCTAGCCTCCGGGGCAGTGCTCGGCGGCGATAAGCTCGGGATCGACCGCCACGTCTATGATGTGAACCTCACGGTGACCGCGGACATCGCCGATGGCTGGTCCTTCACGACGACCAATGGCTATCGCCGGTTCAATTCGCGCGAGGTGTTCGACGCCGACGGGTCGGCGGCATGGTATCTGGAATTCGCCGAGCAGGCCAAAGGCTGGCAGGCAAGCCATGAAGGCCGTTTCACATATCGTGACGCTCAATGGCGGGCGATCTTCGGCTGGAACGCGTTCATCGAAAACGGATCGCAGACAGTCCCCTTCTCCACCGAGGTCGGCACCTATCTGCAGTGCACCGCCAATGTGATCCCGGGGCTCGGCTGTGTCGATGCGAACAACCAGGTCACTGCATCGCGGGCAACCGCGCTCCTGTCGCGAGGGCTGGCGACCGTCATTCCTTATTCCAGTTGGTACCGCAACTCGGGCCGCAATACGACCTGGTCGCTGTTCGGCGATGTGAGCTGGATGGCAGCGCCGCGCCTGGAACTTCTAGCCGGCGCTCGGCTGCTGATCGAGGACCGGCGCTCGGGCTATGCCGCGCAGCAGCCCAATGCGCCGCTCTACGGCCGCCCGCTGCTGCCACTGGTCGACACGGCCGGGGCCACCTATACCGCCAAGCGCAGCTTTACCGCTCTCCTTCCGCGCTTCAGCCTGCTCTATCATCTGTCGCCCGCGAGCACGCTGTTCGCGACCATCTCGCAAGGCCGTCGCTCACCTGCTGTGCAGCTTTCGGCTGCGTCGGGGCCTGTACCTGACCTGTCGATCGTTCCGGCCGAGACGGTCTGGAACTACGAAGCGGGTCTGAAGATCGCGCGCGGCGCCGTCAGTGGCGCGGTTTCGGTCTATTACGACCGATATCGCAACTTCCAGGTCACTGTCCTCGACGTCTCGAGCGGCGCGGTCCGCATCGACAATGCCGGGTCGGCAGGCAATGCGGGCGTGGAGGCGGAACTAGACGTGCGTCCGGTCCGGGGCGTTCGCTTCTTTGGCAACATGGCTTACACGGGCGCGCGGATCGACGATCGGCCGGCCAACGGGATCTATGCCGGCGATCGCTTTCGGCTCCAGCCCCGCTGGCAGGCGGCGGCAGGGATGATGATCGAACACTCCGTATCAGATGCCGTCAGCCTCTTTGCCGCGCCGAACGTCACCTACCGCTCCAAGCTCTATTTCGAACTGCCCAATAGCGAGGCCATCAGCCAGTCCGCAGTGACCCTGATCAATGCTCGGGCGGGAGCGCGCCTGTGGAGCGACCGCCTCGAAATCGCCGGGTTCGTGCGCAACCTTACCGACAGGCGCTACCTGCTCGACGCCGGAAATGTCGGCGGCTCGTTCGGCTATCCTACCTTCATTCCCGCCGAGCCCCGCACCTTCGGCATCGAGATATCGGCCCGCTACTAGCGGCCGAGGCGAGGCAGAGCGCCCGCGAGGGGAGGGCGAAGCGGGTGGCGACCCTCTGTGCCCGCGCCCCCGGTCAATGGCCTTCGCGTGCCTGGTTCTCCCGACGTCCGCCCAGTTTCGCGATGCGCTGCTCATCATCGATCCGGTGCATGGCGCGGCTGAGCTTTTCGAAGGCGCGAACCTCGATCTGGCGAACGCGCTCACGGCTCACCTTATAGACGAGGCTCAGATCCTCGAGCGTTTTGGGTTCATCGATCAGACGACGCTGGACCAGAATATCCCGCTCGCGGTCGGAAAGCGTGCCGAGCGCCTCGAACAGCATGTTCTGGCGGCGCTGGCGCTCCTGCGCGCCGGCAAGCGCCTCGTCCTGGAGGGGACTATCGTCGGTCAGCAGGTCCTGCCACTGATCCTCACCCGTTTCCCCGAGCGGCACGTTGAGCGAGGCGTCGCCGCCCTGCATCATCCGCCGGTTCATGCTGGTGACTTCGGTTTCCGAGACTCCGAGCGTGTTGGCGATCTGGCGGACCTGATCAGGTTTCAGGTCGGTGTCGTCATAGGCCTGGAGGGAGTTTTTGATCCGGCGGAGATTGAAGAACAGGCGCTTTTGCGCGGCCGTCGTGCCGAGCTTGACCATGCTCCAGCTGCGCAGAATGAATTCCTGGATCGAGGCCTTGATCCACCACAGCGCATAGGTCGCAAGACGAAAACCGCGATCAGGGTCGAATCGCCGGACCCCCTGGATCAGGCCGACATTGCCTTCCGAAATGAGGTCGGCAACAGGCAGGCCGTAGCCTCGGTAGCGCATCGCCGCCTTCGCAACCAGGCGAAGGTGGCTGGTCACGAGCTTGGCGGCTGCTTCCGGATCGCCATGCTCCTTGAAGCGCTTCGCAAGCATATATTCGTCTTCGGGCGAGAGGATCGGGAATTTCCTGATCTCCGCCAGATACCGGTTCAGTCCATCCTCACCGGCCGGCGCCGGAATAACGGCGTTCTTGAGTGCAATGTCTGTCATGGCTCTTCACGCAATTACCTGTTTGGCGGGCGAACCTTGCCGCCGGCCAGTCTGCGTGGGTCCTGTGTCCAGGGCCCGCAGCTGTCGCGACGCGGCCAGGCTCTGCCTCGGCTTAACCAGTATAAAATCACTTCAAAGCGTTTTGAATATCCTAATGACGCAAAACCAGCGCCGCAGGTTCCCATCCGGATGCGGCAGCGCAGCTGGTGGGGTTCAACTCTTCGCCATGCACACGATATCGGCTTGCCGTCGCTGGCGAAATCGGGCTCGACGAACTCGTGGCTCGTCAAGGCTCGGACGCCGGATCAACTACCGCGTGCGCCTGCGCAGCTTCGAGACGGTGGCCCGCCTCGTGGAAGCCGGGATCGGCATGGGCATCCTTCCCTTGCGCGCCGCCGAGCGCCTCGGCTCGGATGCTCTCTGCGTCGTGCCACTCTCTGATCGCTGGGCCCACCGCCGCCTGTTGCTCTGCGCCAGACGCTTCGCCGACCTCAGCGGCCATGCCCTGGCGCTCATCGACGAGATCAAGCGCCAGGGGAGCGAGCGCTGACGCGCCCTCGACAGGTCCCTTCGCCAGGAAGGCATTCCGCCGACCCGGGGGCCATTTTCTGCTGGGCTATGCTGCTAATCCCTGCGATATAGTACAATTCACAAAATTGTATTGCGAGTAGCCTTGGATACCGTCCCAGACGAAAAGATCGAATTGCCCGAGACGGACGGTCCGCTGCATGAGCGACTGGCCGTTGCGGTCGAGCAGCTCATTGGCGAGCGCCGCTACCGGCCGGGCGACAGGCTGCCCACGCACCGCGTCCTCGCACGACAGGCCGGGGTTGCCATTGGCACGGTCACCAAGGCACTCGACCTTCTCGGATCGCGTGGCATCCTGCGCGGGGAAGTCGGCCGCGGCACATTCGTCAACGATGTTCGCATCGCGCCGGTCGATGGCGGCACCGTCGATCTTTCCATCAACGGCCCTCCGCAGGTTATTCCCGAGGACATGTTCAAGGCCGCCGCCGACCGGGCCATGCGCGCCTGCCTCGCCTTGCCGCATGGCGGCTATGCCGATCAACGCGGAACGCCGGCCCAGCGACGCGTCCTGGTCGACTGGCTCGCGCGCACCCGGCTGCGACTCGCCGAAGACGACGTGATCCTCACCATCGGTGTCCAGCATGGCGTCCATCTGGCCTTCCAGGACCGGCTTGGGGCATCGCCGGTGATAGCCACCGAAGGTGCAACCTATCCCGGCGCGATCGCCGCCGCGCGTTCCCTAGGCATGCAGATGGTCCCAGTCCGACATGACGGCGAAGGTATGGAGCCCGGCGATCTTGACCGGGTCCTCGTCGCCACCCAGGCCAAGACCGTCTACCTGACGCCTGTCAGTCACAATCCGATCGGCTTCGAGACCGGCGAGGAGCGCCGCCGCGATCTCCTTGCCGTCATCGAGAAGCACGACGCATGGATCGTCGAGGACGACATCTATTCTGTCTACTCGACCCGAAACGCACCGACATTCAAGGACCTGGCACCTGAGCGAACCTATTATCTCAACGGCCTGTCAAAGTGCCTGACGCCTCTCTTGCGGGTCGGCTTGATTGCGCCGCCGCAAGCCAGGCGTTCCGCGATCATGCGCGCCCTGCGAGCGCAGGTCTGGGGGGCACCGCCCTACGGTGTCGAAATGGGTTGCGGGTTGATCGAATTGGGAGCGGATCCGATCGTAGCCTCCATCCTGCGCAAGGAAGCCAAGGCGCGGATCGCGCTGGCCCAGCGCATACTGGGCCTTGATGCCGTTCCAATGCCGGAGGGTGCTCCCCATCTCTGGCTGCCTATGCCAGCCATTCGCGCCGAAAGGCTGGCGCGACGCGCAAGCGAGCAGGGGGTTCGCCTTACGCCGCCCGACTCGTCGTTCGTTGGCGGCGAATGCGCGGGTGGGGTCAGGCTCTCGATCATGGCGACGACCAGCCGGGACGACCTCGAACGCGCGCTTCGCGTGGTCGCGGCGCTTCGCGACGAACCAGAAGAAATGATCGTCTAGCAGCGCTGTGGGGCAGGCTTCTCGCTTCGCCCATTCTTCTCCAGCCGTGTTTGCATCGCCACATGTCCATTCTCGGCCCAAAGGTCGAACGTGCGCTGGCCTTCACCGGGCAGCACCTGAACCATGGGAATCTGGCGCAAGGCTACCGGCCTCTGCAACTCGGCATAGAGCAAGGCGTCGTCGAAGCCGGCCAGGGCGGCGGCCTCGCGATCCGTCGCAAAGTAGATCGCCGAGATCCTCGACCAATGAATTGCCGACAGGCACATGGGACAGGGCTCGGAACTCGAATAGATTACGCAATCCTCGAGGAACGGGCTGGAGAGGCGCTCGCAGGCTTTCCTGATCGCCACGATCTCGGCATGGGCGGTCGGATCATGATTGGCATGGACGCAGTTAAGCCCCTCAGCGACGATCCCACCGCCGCGAACGATAACTGCGCCAAATGGCGGGCCTGACCCGGTCGCCATGGCTTGTTGCGACAGGCTTATGGCCCTTCGCATGAATTCGTCATCCAACGAATTGGTCAGCATGCGCAATGCTCCCGGTCAGCAAGGAAAGGGTATCGGAATGCAGCCACTGCCGATGGCGCGGGCCTTTGCAGGTCACGGCTGCTGCTCCCACGGCGCCAAGACCGCAAACGAGCCGACCAGCTTCAGCAATAGGTCGGTGCCAGCCAGGCAAGGCCAGGTGCGATCCCAACGGAATTGATAAGCGCAATCGCTCCGGCACACCACGCCAAGGCGAGGCCTGCACGATGGCGAATAGACATAAGCCCAGCCGCCGCGACGCCCGCTGCCCCGGCGCCGTGGAGCAGGAACATCGCAGCCCAGTCCTGGCCTGGAATGACCAACGTCAGAAGGAGCGGGTGGATGTGAAGAGCCGCATTGTACAAAGGTCGCAAAGGATCGCCCTGCGGCCTGACGGCGCGCAATGTCGCTGGCAGGCAGGTCGAAACTATGCCGCCGCCCAAGTCGAACGCGACGAATAGCACCAGCGCCCATTGCCAAGCCGCCCAATGCACATTGGCGAGGCGCGCGCATCCGATCGCAACCGCCGCCACGCCTAGGCCCACGATCAACGCGGCCCGATGGTCTTGCGTCGTGGGCCCAGCTTGAGGGGGGCCATTTTCTCTCTGCCTTCGGCCCATCGGCCACCTCGTGAACAAACGCTGGCAATTGAGAGTTCAATAGATACAATAATCGCCGAGTCCATGATTCAATTTGGAGGCGACGTGCAACCTGCCTTTGCGATCGACGGTATGAGGGGCGAGCCGGCCGATGTCGTCGCGAGCACGGCGCAAGCGCTTCAGGTTCTCTGTGACGATGGCGTTGTGCTGGCAGCGCAGCTTTGGCGCGGTGGCCCTGTGCGCAGCGTCGTGGTCATCAACCCCGCAACCGGCGTCCTTGCCCGCTACTACCATCGCTATGCGGCATTCCTTGCCAGTCGCGGCCACGACGTCATCACCTATGACTATCGCGGGATTGGCGGCTCCCGGCCGGCAGCCTTGCGGGGATGTGGCTATCGCGGGAGCGACTGGGGGACGCTCGATTTCGCCGCAATCCTCGATGAAGCGGAACGGCTCGCGCAAGGCCGTCCGATCATGGTCGTCGGCCACAGCATCGGCGGCTTCATTCCGGGGCTTGCCCCGCGCATGGATCGCTGCGCAGCCATGCTTACGGTCGGCGCGCAATTTGCCTACTGGCGCGACTATGCCCGCTGGGCGCGGCTCAGCCATTGCCTCAAGTGGCATGTCGCCATGCCGGCCATCACTGCGCTGCTCGGTTACTTTCCTGGGCGCCGGATCGGCTGGCTGGAGGACCTGCCGGCCGGGGTGGCATTCGAATGGGCCTTCCGCCGGGCGCGAATGGAAAGAAGCCTGCCCCGGGCGGAGCGGGCTGAGATTATCCGCCGGCTTGCGGCCTTCCAGGGGCCGCTACTCGCCGTCACCACAAGCGACGATCCCTTTGGGACGCCAGCGGCGATCGAGCGCGGATTGTCCTACTACGCTGGAGCACGCCGGTCGCTGGCCGTGATTGAGCCTGCTGACATCGGGTGCGAGCACGTCGGCCATTTCGACCTGTTCCACAGCCGCCATCGCGACACCTTCTGGCTCTCCAGCGCGCGCTGGCTCGAGAGCGGTGGCCGATGCTGGGACATTGGCATCATCCGCCCTGTGACGGGGCATTCCCTCACGAAGGGAAACACCCATGCCCCCTGGTCATGACGACAGCACCGACTGGCAGCCGATGGTTGCCCTCGACGTCCCTCCACGCGCCAAGCCCAGCAACTATCCGGAGCCCTTTGCCACCCGGATGAAGGGCCGCGTGAAGCGGCAGTTGGGGGATGCCTTCGGCCTTACCCGGTTCGGCGTCAATCTCACCACCCTGCGGCCCGGAGGGGAATCGGCCCTGCTGCACAGGCACAGCCACCAGCAGGAATTCATCTACGTCCTGAGCGGGACGCCAACGCTGCGAACCGACGATGGGGAATTCGTGCTCCAGCCCGGCATGTGCGCCGGGTTCGCGCCCGGCGGATGTGCGCACCAGCTTGTCAATCGGTCTGGCGAGGACGTCCTCTACCTCGAGATCGGTGACCGCAATCCCGAGGATGGCGGCTCCTATCCGGAGGATGACCTCGAAGCCACCTGGACCGAGGGCGGATGGCGGTTCCTCCACAAGGACGGGACGCCCTACTGATGCTCTCGCACATCTATATCGGAGCCAACGACCTTGCCCGGGCCGAAGCATTCTACGGACCTAGCCTGGAGCGGCTGGGATGGCGCCCCCGCTTTTCCGATCCGGTTGTCGGCTGGGCGGCGTGGCAGCCCGCTGATACGGACAGGCCGCTCCTGATCATCGGCAGGCCCTATGACGGCCGACCGGCCTCGCCCGCCAATGGCGGCATGGTTGCCCTGCTGTCCCCGGATCGGCCGACCGTGGATGCGGCCTTTGCCTTGGCGCTCCAAGTGGGCGGCACCAGCGAGGGCGCTCCTGGCCTGCGCCCCCACTACCACGCCCACTACTATGGGGCCTATTTCCGCGACCCGGAGGGCAACAAGCTCTGCGTCTGCTGCCACGATGCGCCGGGCGAAGGCCCCTCTGCGAAGGTGCGCGCCATGCTGTCGCGCGAGCAGATGGTCCGCCACGGCGAGGAGTGGATTGAAGCCTGGAACCGGCGTGATGCCGAGGCGGTCCTTGCTGGCTTTGCGGAGGATGCGGTCTTTCGCAGTCCCATGGCCGCGAGGATCGCCGGGACGGACCAGCTCGAGGGAAAGATGGAGATGCGGGCCTACTGGCAGGCTGCACTGGACCGGATCCGCCATCTCCACTTCCGGCTGATCAGCATGGTCTGCGACGAGACCGCACAGGCAATGGTCATCCACTACGAAGCTGAGCTCGATGCCTCGGTCATGCGGGCCTGCGAGATCTTCCAGTTCGGGCCTGCTGGCAAGGCCGCGGGCGAGGCGCTCTACGGCCACGCCGCCGAACGACTTGCGCCTGGCTCCCCTTCCGACCCTGATTGCTGAGGACACTGTCCGTGCCGACTTATTCCTATTTCACTGTCGATGTCTTCACCAACCGGCGCTTCGGCGGAAATCCGCTGGCGGTCTTTCCCGATGCCCAGGGGTTAGATGCAACGACAATGCAGGCGCTCGCAGCCGAAATGAACTACAGCGAGACCACGTTCGTACTGCCGCCGGACGATCCGTCGAACACCGCACGCGTACGGATCTTCAACCGCACCGCGGAAATGCCCTTCGCCGGCCATCCCAATGTCGGCACGGCCTGGATCATGTCCTCGCTCGGCCTCGCGAGCGGACCCAGGCTGCGCTTCGAGGTTCCGGCTGGGATCGTCGAGGTCAGCCTGTGCCCCGATGGGAAAGTGGAGATCGAGGCGCCCCAGCCGCTTTCGACGGCCCCCGACCTGCCAGCCGCCCTGGTGGCGCCGTGCCTGTCGATCGACCCGGCCCGGATCATCACCTCGCGCCACCCGCCGCTGGTCGCAAGCGTTGGCATCGACTTCCTGCTCGTCGAATTGGCGGAGGGCAGTCTTGTCCACCTTGCCCCGGACATCACTGCCTTCAGGCAAGCTGCCTCGGTCGAGGACAGCACGCGCCTCTCGATCCTCGCCTACGAACGCTGCGTGGATATGGTCCGCGCGCGAATGTTCGCGCCATTGGCAGGCACCTGGGAGGACCCGGCAACCGGCAGCGCCAATGCGGCACTCGCTGCTCTCCTTCTCTCGCTAGGGGGCGGGGACAAGCTGGAGCTCCAGGCAGTCCAAGGCGTCGAGATGGGGCGGCCCAGCATGCTGTTCCTGCGGGCCTGGCGAATCGGCGGCGAAATCCGGTCCGCAGTCGCCGGACGCTGCGTCCCGGTCTTCAGCGGCACGGTGACCCTGTGAGTTCGCACCATGCCGCCAGCCCAGGCGTGCCCCCCGGACACTTGGCCATGGCCCTGCTGGTCGTAGCCGTCTGGGGAACCAACTTCGTGGTGATCCACGAGGGGCTCGCGGAATTTTCCCCGCTAACCCTTGGGGCGCTGCGCATCTTCTTTGCCTCGGTGCCCCTGCTGCCCTTCCTGCCTTGGCCTGACGTGCGGCCGCTCACGGTCATCTCATACGGCCTGCTCAGCGGCGCCCTTCAGTTTGGGCTGATGCTCTATGCGATGAACGGGCATGTCTCGCCCGGCCTCGCCTCGACCTTGCTCCAGATGCAGGCTCTTTTCACCGCGGTCATCGCTGCCCTGGCGGGAAACGAGCGCCTCGACCGACGCGATGTCCTGGGCCTTATCATTTCAGGGTTCGGCATTGCTGTGATCAGCGGGCACGTTGCGAACGGCGACGCCAGCATCCTCGGTATCGCCTGCGTCCTTGGGGCTGCGCTCGCCTGGGCCTGTGCGAACATCATCGTGCGCCGTGCCCGGCCAGCGCGAGCCATCTCGCTCGTCGCCTGGAGCAACCTTTTCGCGATCCCGCCGCTGGTTGCCGCGACCCTCCTGGTCGACGGCCCCGACCGGGTACTTCGTAGCATTGTCCATGCCAGCTGGGGCGGCTGGATGGTCGTCTTATGGCAGGCCCTTGCCAATGCCCTGTTTGGCTACAGCGTGTGGAACTGGCTGCTGGCCCGGCATCCGGCATCGCGGATTGCACCACTGGCGCTCCTCGTGCCCGCCTTCGGCCTCGGAGCATCTGCCTGGTATCTTTCCGAGCCGCTCCAGCCTTGGAAGATCATCGCCGCGCTGGCCATTGTCGGGGGCCTGTTCCTCGGCATGACCCGTCCGCGCCTGACCACCCAGAGCGCCGCCGCTGCACCGGCAGCTTCACGCGGGAAGCCAGCATCCTGATCCGGGCGGGTTCATTCTTTCACTCCGACCGTATGCCCCGACTGCACGGGGTGCTCGGTCCTTGGCCGGTCCGTGGATCGCGAACAGGCAATATATTGGCGCCGAACGCCGGCGGCATTGCGGATCACGCGCAGTTGCGCCCTTGGGAAAGAGTCTGGGGGCCGGGCTGACCCGGCGGGAGGGAAAAGCCGAGCATGCCTGCCGACCGATGGCGGTCGCGGCTGGCGCCAAGCGTAGCCCTGGCGGATGCCTTCATTCGCTCCGCCCGGGCGGCAGCGTCGCCAGGCGACCTTGCCCTGTTGATGGAGGCGGTCACCGCCGACCTGGGCTTTCGTTACTACGCACTCATCCATCACGCCGACCTGCGCGGCTCGCCCCCGGGCCGGGTTGATGTCCGCCACTATCCCGAGGCAGTTGCTGCCCGGATCATCGACGAGGGCCGGTATCGCCGCGATCCGGTCATCCGGGCCTGTGCCTTCGCCGACGGCGCCTTTCTCTGGTCCGAGCTCGACCGGATCATCCATCTTGATCGTCATGACCGTCGCTGCCTCGAGGCAGGCCAGGCCGAAGGGCTGAACGAGGGCATCACCGTGCCGTCCGTGCTGCTCGGGGACTGCATGGGCTCGTGCACCTTCGCCGGGATCAAATCGCCGAAGCGCGCAGTTCGCCTGCTCGGCCCCGTCCAGATGATCGGCATATTCGCTTTCCAGGCAGCACGCCGCCTGGTCACGGGCCAGCGCCAGCCACGGCCGGTGCCGCGCCTGCACCCCCGGCCGCGCGACTGCGTGATCCTTGCCGGGCGGGGCCTGTCCAACAAGGAAATCGCGCGAACCCTCTCGCTCACCCCGCGCACCGTCGATGGCTACATGACCGAGGCACGCGAGCTCTTCGGCGCCCATGATCGCACCGAACTGGTCGTGAGCGCGATCTTCGCCTTGCGCCCTTTGTCGATCATGCCACCGATTAGCGTGCAGACGAACGGGGTGATCCAGAACGGCCATATCTTGCAGCACCCTGGCCGGGGCAGCGACGTCAATTTCGATTGAGGCCCATTTCGCGGCTTTGAAGCTTGCGTTTCCAGAGTTGCTCGATGCTCCGAATCTCGTCGAGAGTCGCCGCCGATCCACTGACTTCCAAGATGCTGACCTGATAGTCGCCTGGCTCGCTGCTCTTCAGGCCAAGATTGCCACCATGACCGTCCTGAGCGTAATTCATCCAGCGGCCGAAAAACCCGCCTTCACCTGTCGCCGAGCCCACATATTGCTCTTTCGTTTTGGCCGAGGTGAGAAGGTAAATTCCGCGTGCGGCGCGCAGCGCTGACACCCATGTCGCCGGCAGGCTCTGCACCTGCGATACGTTCGTCACGAAGTGCGTGTACCCGGGAAAGGCGTCTTCACGAAATGCGCGCGTGAGCTCGATGATTGGCTTGTTCTGACGGTCGGGACGCTGCACCCATTTGCGCGCGCCCGCGCCCCATTCAATCCAGAGCCGGCCGATATAGGGCTCCAGATGCGAGGTGAGCGCCGTGCGGTATTGGTCGAGCGTATCGGCGGTCAAGGTGATGCCCGCGACCTGGTGGAGCGGGTCCAGCCAGCCTGGAGGCGCGGCGCCAATATGCTCCGCCGTGTAGATCCCGGCAAACAACGAGCCTCCTGTCGGCGGCGCGACAAAGCTCGCCCAGATCGGCGCGGCCAGGCTGGCCCGATTTCCGGAGGTCTGAACGCTTTGATAGTCCTCGAAGGCCGGTCGGTCGTCGCGCCACAGGCCATAAGGCGTGCGTCCCGTCGACGCCTTGGTCTGGTGTCGCAGGAGGCGAACATCGGCCGGGTCAAGCCCGGCCTTTTCGAGAAGATCGGTGAACAGCAGCATTTACAGAAACTTGTAGCCCGCGTGGTCGTCGAACATCGTAGCGTCGCGCACATAATCCGCGACCGTATCGAGCGACTTGTGCCGGCTGTGGTCCTTCATTTTGAAGAGATTGGCGCGCTGGGATGCTGCCTCTGTGAGAAACCCCGCGCGAAGCGAATGGCCTGAGTAGAGGGCAGGATCGAGGCTTGCCGCAGTCGCGCAGGCCTTGACGAGCCGCGCGACCGTCTTGTCGGTCATCGGTTGATCGGTAAGCCCGTCCGAGCGGGTCAGCCGCCGAAAAAGAGGCGCCTGCCGCGCCTCGCCGGTCTTCGTATCAGCGCCGTCAAGGGCGGCGGCGGACATCCAGGCCTTCAAGAGCCGGATCGGCTGTATCGCCCGGCCCTCGGGGATGGCGACAACTTGTCCGAGTGCTTCCTGATCGCGCTTCGATTTCGGGATAGTAATGCGAACGCCCTCAGCGGTGAAGACGAGATCGCCCAACTGCATCGCGGCGAGCTCAGAACGCCGGAAGGCTCCGGCCATGCCGATCGCCAGGATCGCGCGGTCCCGAACGGCTCGCAAACCATTGCCCTTTATCGTGGCGAGCATGGCTTTGAGAACATCAGCCTCCGCCGGCGCCTTCTGGAGCTTCTTGCGCGCATAGCGTCGGCGAACGCCCGCCATCATCTGGGCAATGATGCCGGCCGTGTCGCGCGCCGTAGGCGGAGCGAAGCCGGCCTCTTTATGGTGATGATTGATTGCCGCGACGCGGCGTCCAATCGTGACCGGCGCGATACCAGCCTCGGCCTCGACATGGGCAAAAAGCGCGACAATGTCGGGGTGGGCTGGCATGGCCTCGACGTTGCGCGCATCGCAGAAGGCGCAGAAGCGTTCCCAGTCGCTGGCGTACGCTTTTTGGGTCGAGCTGGCCTTGGCAGCAGCCAGCGTTTCGCGCGCACCCCCGATTTCCGCGAGAAGATCGGCGGGAAGATTGGTCGATAATGGAAGCAGGTCGCGTGCCATCGCGATCAGCCTAACAGAGCCCCCTCTCGGCGTAAATCCTATGTCCGAGAATCCCATTTATCGGACATAAGTGGATGGAGTGGATCCCCAGACCTGATGAACCGTCGCACGCTTACCCAGCCCCCGGCCGTGTGGCTTGATAGCGCAGCTGGTGGCACAGCGGCTCGCCGGCGGAATAGGCGCGGACGCTTTCCAAGGTGGTCTCGGCGATGGCTGTCAGCGCTTCTTCGGTGAGGAAAGCCTGGTGGCCCGTCATCAGGACATTGGGAAAAGTCAGCAGGCGCTGGAGGATGTCGTCGTCGATGATCTCGCTGGAAAGATCGTCGAAGAAGATGCCCGCCTCCTGCTCATAGACATCGAGCGCAACACCGCCCAGCCGGCGCGCCTTGAGCGCCTCGATCAGCGCGGCACTGTCGATAAGCGCGCCGCGACTGGTATTGACCAGAACCAGATCGGGCCGCGCTGCCGCCAGGACGCGGCCATCGATCAGATGGCGGGTCTCGGGCGTGAGCGGGCAGTGCAAGGTGATGATATCCGCTTCGCGAAGCAGGTCGTCGCGCCCGACATAGCGCACGCCGATCGCGACGAGCGCTTCGTCAACGACAGGATCGCTGGCCAGGACCTCACACCCAAAGCCAGCCCGCAAGGCCCGAGCGACAAGCCCGCCAATCTGTCCCGTTCCCACGACGCCCGCGACCCGTCCGTGCAGGTTACGGCCGACAAGGCCATCGAGCGCGAAATTGTTCTCACGAACCCGGGACCATGCGCGGTGGATCTTGCGATCGAGCGCCAGCAGGAGACCGATCGTGAATTCGGAAACCGCGTGCGGCGAGTAGGCCGGCACCCGCACGACGGCGAGACCGAGCGTCTCGGCCGCCACGAGATCGACATTGTTATAGCCTGCGCAGCGCAACGCGACGAGACCCACCCCGCCTTCGGCCAACACCTCGAGCACCTGCCGGTTGGCGATATCGTTCACGAAGATACAGGCGACGTCAAAACCGCGCGCGAGCCGCGCCGACGTGGGCGACAGGGCAACGTCAAGGAAATCAAGATCGAACCCATAGGCCATGTTCGCCTGGGTCAGGAACTGCCGGTCGTACTTCCGCGTGCCAAAGATCGCGATGCGCATGTCGGCCTCCGAGCGCGGACTCGTCCGCGAGAGCAAAGAGGATGAGCGACCGCACTGCCGGCGGAAAGCCTTTCGCGCGTGTGTCCTTCAGATTTTACGCATTTTGTCGCAAAAGGCCGAACTCCATTAATCACTTTGTGAAATGGGAAAGGTTCAATTTCCTCCGGTTTCGATTGGCGATGTTCCCCTTTCTCTTTTGCCTGCGCGATCAACATGACGCGCCCTTGGTCATCCTCGCGGCTATAGTCTGTCTCCTGACGGCGGCGGCAACCGTTCGCCTGTGTCGGCAGGCGGCCTGGATAGACACAGGTTCGCGCAGCGTGTGGCTGACGATGGCGGGGCTGACTGCCGGTCTTGGGATCTGGGCCACGCACTTCATCGCGATGCTGGGCTACGATCCCGGCATCGTCATGGGCTATCATGTCCAACAGACCGTAGTCTCGCTCCTGGTCGTACTGGCAGGCGCGACAGCGGGCCTCTTCATTGCGACACGCGCGCCGCACCGGCTCGGCGCGCTTCTTGCCGCTTCGGTTATGGGCGGCGGCGTCACGGCCATGCACTATCTTGGCATGGCGGCGCTCGAAATGCCTGCGCTCATTCGTTGGAAGGCCGATTATGTCGCGGCCTCGGCCGTGTTCGCAATCGTCCCGCTGGTCTGGGCGCTGCCGCTTGCGCTACGCGGCAGATCGCTCGCCAAAGGCGCGGCGGCCGCAGGTCTGATCACCGCCGCCGTCGTCCTGCTACACTTTACCGGCATGACCGCGATCACGCTGATCCCGTCGCGAGGCGATTTTTCACCCCTCAGCATGATGTCTCCCCGCGCCATGTCGCTCTGGATATTTCTCGCGGTCTCCTGCACGATCGCTCTGACCGCGGCGGCGGCGATCACGAGCCGGCGGACGGGCATCAAATTGCGGCGACAGGAACGCGAGAATCAGCTTCGCGTCCAGGGCATGAAGGCCCAACTCGACCTGGCCCTTGAGAATATGCACCAGGGCCTGTGCCTATATGACGGCGACGGTCGGCTTCTGCTCTGGAACCAGCGTTTCCTGGATCTGTACGGGCTTGGGCGCGATGCGCTCCAATGCGGCATGACGGTGGGTCAAGTGATCCGCACCGGCATTGCCAACCATCTTCCCGTTGCCGAGGTCGAGCAGCGCGCAGCAGAAATCGAGCGTAACCTCGCCCAGGCACTGAGCGCTTCAGGAGACGCGCCCGCAATCTCGGAATATCCCGGCGTCGTGGTGAGCGTACGTTCGCGCGCGCTTCCCGACGGCGGATGGGTGAGCACCTTTGACGATATTACCCAGCAGCGCCGTTCGGAGGAACGAATCCGGCACCTGGCGCTGCATGACGGCCTGACCGGCCTGCCCAACCGGCGCAGGTTCAACGATGTCGTCGACCGCGATCTCGACGTTGCGGCGCGGGCCGGTTCGCGCCTGGGACTGGTCGTTGTCGACCTCGACAATTTCAAGGATATCAACGACAGCCGCGGCCATTCAGCCGGTGACGAGGCATTGAAGATGGTCGCCGCAGCGCTCAAGGACGCGGTTCGCGAGAATGAACATGTCGCGCGGCTGGGTGGCGACGAATTCGCCGCCGCAATTCTGTACCGCGAAGACTATGAGCTTGCCGACTTTGTAACGCGCCTGAGCACCGGGCTGGCGGCGATCAATGCCGGCAATGCGCACGATCTGAGCGTCCATGCGAGCCTTGGGATCGCAACCTATCCGGCTGACAGCCAGGATCGCGAACAGCTGTGCAATCATGCTGATCTCGCCATGTACCGCGCAAAAGGGACGGTAGGCGAGCGGATCTGCTATTACGAAAAAGGCATGGACGAGCAGGCGCGCGAACGCCGGCAACTCGCCGCCGACCTTCGGGGCGCCGCCGCGCGCGGCGAGATGACGATCCTCTACCAGCCGCAGCGTTCGCTCAAGGACGACAGGGTAAACGGCTATGAAGCTCTGCTGCGCTGGACCCACCCCAAGCGCGGCCTGGTTCCCCCTGACATCTTCATTCCCGTTGCTGAAGAAACCGGCGAGATCCTGGCCCTGGGCGAGTGGGTGCTGCGGCAAGCCTGTGAGGAGGCGGCCCGCTGGGGTGACGGACTGACCGTGGCCATCAACCTTTCCGCCGTGCAGTTGAGCCAAGCGAGCCTGCCCGAGAGCGTGGCCCAGACCCTTCTGGAGACCGGACTCGCACCAAGGCGTCTCGAACTGGAGATCACTGAAACCGCGATCATTGCCGACAAGCCGCGCGCCTTGCATATTTTGCGTAAACTCAAGGCGATGGGTATCGCCATTGCTATCGACGATTTCGGCACCGGTTATTCCTCGCTCGACACGCTTAACTCGTTCCCCTTCGACAAGATCAAGATCGACAAATCATTCGTCATCGGGTCCGAAGAGCGGCCGCAGGCCAGAGCAATCATCAGGGCTGTGCTCGCGCTGGGCCACAGCCTTGGCGTCCCTGTGCTCGCCGAAGGGGTGGAGACCAGCGGGCACGTCGACCTGCTGGTGGCTGAGGGGTGCGACCAGGTCCAGGGCTACCTCTTCGGGCGCCCCGCCCATGCACCAAGCCTTCTTGCGGGGGAACAAGCTCAACTGGCCGCCGGTTGATCCGCAGGTCCGTCGCGCAACGACGCGGGAGCGTCGCGAGGCGTCATGGGAGGGCGATGTCGGAAGCGAGGGCGAACCGTCCCCTTAGCTCCCAAGCTATCGGTCGAGAAAGGACCGCGAGCCGAAACGGCAGCCCCTTTTGCGAAGCTGCCGTCCCTCAGCGCGACCCGATGCTACTCCGAATTTGCATCCTTTTGCCTATATATAACATCATTTCCCATGCGCATTTCGCGGAAGTTGGGCAGTGATTTCGCGCGATCTCGGGCACGCGTTTCACGGCATCGCGGGCAGCCATTTCGCGCCCTCGGGCAGGCTGGCCAACGGGTGTTATTGAGTCAGGGCTGAAGGCTTTGGTCAAGCAATTTCATGGTGCTCATCTTTTTTCGCATGCTGTCGCCGCTCAGGGTTAGGCGGTGAGCGTTGTGGACCAGGCGGTCGAGGATCGCATCTGCCAGGGTGGGATCGCCGATAACCTCGAACCATTGATCCACCGGAAGCTGACTGGTGACGATGGTGGAGCCCCGACCTTGTCGATCGTCGAGGATTTCCAGCAGATCGCGTCGCTCTGTTGCCGTCAGGACTGAGAGCCCCCAATCATCAAGGATGAGCAGTTCCGTACGTTCGATGGCTTTGAGAACGCGGGCATGTCGTCCGTCGCCTTTGGCTATGGCCAACATCTGGAACAGGCGGGGCACGCGATGATAGACAACCCGGCGACCATCACGGCAAGCTTTGTTGCCCAGTGCGCAGGCGATCCAGCTTTTGCCCAACCCTGTTGGCCCTGTGATCAGCAAATTTTCGTGCCGGTTGATCCAGCTGCCATCGATCAGATGCGCCATCACCGCGACATCAATGCCGCGAGGGCTGCGCATGTCGATATCTTCAACACAGGCCGCGTGGCGCAGGGCGGCAAAACGTAACCGCGTAGCCAGCTTCTTGGCGTCACGCTCTGCAGCTTCGCGATCGACGAGCAATCCCAGCCTTTCTTCAAAGCTGAGGCTTTCAAACGTCGCGCCAACGCGCCGCTGTTCATGAAGTGCCTTTGCCATACCGGAAAGCCCGATAGCCTCCAGACGGTCGCAAGTGGGATGGGACAGCAACAGTAATCTCCTCTGTCAGTGGTAATAGTTCTGGCCGCGGATGTTGCGGTGTTGCAGCGGCAGCTCTTCGGGGTCTGGTTCCAGGAAAGCCTGATCAAGACCGGTCTTCAGGATCGAGCGGATGGATGCGACCGATCGGGCCTTGATGGCGACGGCCCGGCGGCATGCGGCATCGATCCGCCGGGGCTCGAAGCTTTTGGCCAACGACAGCACGCCCAGGCAGGTTCGGAAGCCTTGTTCGGGGTGCGGCCTGTCCTGCATTACGATATCGCAAAACGCAGCCACGGAGGGCCCCAGCTTTGCGGCGCTGTTCAGAATGCGCGTCGCGGACCATTCGGCATAGCGGCGGTGCGCCGACGGCATATGCTCGGCCGCCGTGACATGACTACGCCGTCCGGGATCGCGCAGATGGCTAGCGACGCGTTTGCCACGATGGAAGATTTCTACCGTGGCATGAGTAACCCGCGCGTCCACGTCCTGCCGGATCAAGTTGAACGGCACAGAATACCAGCAGCGATCTACCTCGATGTGATAATCGGGGGCGACACGGGCCCGTTTCCAGCGCGCAAAGACATAGGGATCGGCGGGCAGCGGCTGCAAGTTCGGACGATCCAATGTGGCGAACAAATCAGCGCGACTGGCGCCATAGTCACGCATGACGCGCATGTTCAATTCGTCGAGCAATGGCCGGATGGCAGTGTTCAGCTCGGCTAGTGAGAAGAACCTGCGATTGCGCAACCTTGCCAGGATCCAGCGCTGGGCGACTTGCACGGCTACCTCGACTTTGGCCTTGTCTTTTGGCTTTCGCACGCGCGCCGGCAGGATTGCTGTGCCGTAGTACCCGGCCATTTCAGCATAGGTCCGGTTCAAGCCGGGATCATAGCGGTCCGGCTTAATCACAGCCGATTTCAGGTTGTCGGGTACGACCACCTTCGGCACACCGCCCAGATAGGCAAACATCCCCACATGGGCCGCAATCCAATCCTCCAGCCCTTCGCTGGCAACAGCCAAGGCGTAGGTATAGCTTGAGGCCCCCATCGCTGCGACGAACAGCTTGGCCGCTTTCACCTCACCGGTTGCCGGGTCAACGATCTCGATCGTGTCGCCGGAGAAGTCGACAAACACCTTTTCGCCGCCCACATGCGTTTGCCGCATGCTCGGCCGTACACGGCCTTTCCACGCGTCAAAGTGGGTGCAAAACCATGTGTAGCCAAATCCGTGGGGGTGCTGTGCCCGGTATTCCTGCCACAGCAACATGCGCGTGACCCCGCGCTTGCGCAGTTCCTGATCAATTACGGCCCAATCCGGAACTGGCCGGTCTGGATCGGCCACGTCTGAAGCGTTCGGGAATAGCAGCAGCTCAAGGCTGTCATCATCCAGCCCCTCCGGCAGGGGCCAGCCCAGTCCAGCATCCCGGGCGCGCCGCAGGTACGTGCCCACACTCCCTTTCCCAAGCCCAAGCGAGGACGCAATCGCCCGCTCACTCAGCCCTTGGGCAAACTTCAATCGCAAAACGTCGCGAATACGGCGCATGGTCAAACGTCCTGTCGGCATTCCAATCCTCCTGTGTTTCAGGAGGCGGAGTAACTGCAGTTCGTTGGTCATGCCTGCCCGCGATCGCGCGAAATCAGTGCCCGCGATCGTGTGAAATAGGTGCCCGGCTTCCCGTGAAATCGCTGCCCGCGATCAGATGAAATCAGTGCCCGCGATCACGCGAAACGCGCATTCCCATCCTCAAAATCTAGTTTTGATGTATAAACCATCACACTGATTGACGGGTGCCGTCTTTAGGTCGGGTGGCCGGCATCAACCGGTGACATCTCCCTCTTTCATCCTACATCACGCCCAAATCCAACTAGCGACTGGATAAGGCTCTTGAATTCATGGAAGAACAGCTTGCTCAGACATTCCTTCTGATCGCGGCTGCATTTGTGGCCGTTGCCATCCTGGCGAGGCTGCGCCTGTCGCCGGTCTTGGGCTATCTCGCCGCGGGCCTGCTCCTGGGCCCCCATGGCATAGGCGCAGTAACCGACAGCGAAGGCACCCATTTTTTCGGCGAGCTCGGCATCGCTCTCCTCATGTTCGTGATTGGCCTTGAATTTTCCGTGCCTCGGCTGCTGTCCAGCGGGGGCGCCATGATCGGGCTCGGGTTCGGAACCGTGGCAGGCGCAACACTGCTGGCGGGAGCTGCGAGCCATTTCCTCGTAGGATTGCCGCTTCTGCCAGCGGCCCTCCTGGGCGGCGCCATCGCCATGTCATCGACCGCCATCATCCAAAAGCATCTCGTCGACACCGACGCGGTATCGAGCCGCCACGGCGTGGCTGCGACCGGCATAGTCCTGTTTGAGGACCTGGTCGCTTTGATCCTGCTGTCGCTCATTGCTGCCCTTCCAGACGCGGCCAACGAGGTCGAGATGGAAAAGGTGCTGCTGCGTATGGGTGTCAGCTTCGTGGCATTGGCGGGCGTGGCTCTTCTCGCACGGCGGACTCTGGGCCGACTGCTCGGTTGGGTCGCGAGATCCGGCCAGGACGAAACTTTCCTGCTGGCCGTGCTGACGCTTGTGGTGGGCGCGTCGCTCGCAGCCGAAATGATCGGACTGTCACTTCCTATCGGCGCCTTCGTAGTCGGGATGATGGTCGGCGAAAGTGACTTCAGGCACCAGCTCGAAGAGGAAATCCGGCCATTTCGCGATCTGCTGCTGGGCATCTTCTTCGTGACGATTGGCATGTCGGTCGACTGGTCGCAGATCCTGGCCCAGCCGGCTGTCACCTTTCTCGTTCTGGCCGCGATCCTCGTCGTCAAGTTCCTGGTCGTCTTTGGGGTCACCCGTCTCTCGGGCCTCCCGGCAAGCAGCGCGGTCAAGACCGGCTTGCTTCTGGCGCATTCGGGTGAGCTTGGGCTACTCATCGTGGGCAGGTCGCTCGATAGCGCCCTTCTGTCGCCCGCGATCGGCCAGCCCGTCCTGGGCGCGATCGCCGCGAGCATGCTCGTCGGACCGATCCTGGGGCAGTGGAGCGACCGGGCCGGAGATCTCATCCGGCGAAGCCGGGATCCGCGCGGCGCGGAGATCGAAACAGCCGTTCGCACAACATCTCAAGAGCTCAAGGGTCATGTTGTGCTTGCCGGCTGCGGCCCCGTGGGCCGTCTGGTCGCGCTCACACTCGAGGCGAGCGAAATTCCATACCTGGCGATCGAGCGAAACGTGGAGCGCCTTCGCCGCGCCCAACAGGAAGGTCATAATGCGGTTTTCGGCGACGCCAGCCGAGCGGGAATACTCAAGGCAGCCGGCGTCGATCGCGCTGCGGCCATCATCGTGCTTGTCAACAACTGGCATCGGTCGGTGCGCATCATTCGCGAAGCCAAGCGCCTGAACCCCGCGATCCAGGTGATCGCCAGCCTTCGCGACGATGCGCATCTGGGTGAGTTGGCGCAAGCGGGCGCGGCACATGTCTTTCCCGAAAATTATGCTGCGGGGCTTGGGCTCAGCGCCCAGGCCCTCATGACGCTCGGCATGTCTGCGGACGATGCGACCGATAGGATTCGGGCCATGCGGGCGCAGCTCAGTCCGGACCTTCAGATCGTGCCGCGGTGAGTTGCCAGCCCGACCAACCCCCCTCCAACTAAATCATTACGGCGCCAACATAAAATGTGGAGATAGGCGCGCGGATGACTTACCTTGGATGCAGTGACAAACCAGTGAAGCAGGCTTCAGCCATGGTGCGATCTGAACTTGTGGCCCTCCTGGCCAAGGAAAACCCGGAACTCTCCGCACAGGAGATTGAAAAGATCGTCGATCTCTTCTTCGAAGCGGTTGTCGACCAGCTAGCCGCTGGCGGGCGTGTCGAGCTGCGCGGGTTCGGTGCCTTTTCGACGCGGCTGCACGAGGCTCGCACCGGGCGAAATCCGCGCAGCGGCGCGGCCGTGCCGGTCCCGGCCAAGCGATCCGTGCATTTCAAGCCAGGCAAGGCGATGCGGGAGAGGCTGATCGCCGCGGCGGCTGGCATGATCAAGGCAGCCCCCTCTCCCGCCGCAGCTTCTTCCACCGCGTCGGCCGAAGCGCGCGCAGCCTGAAATCCCTCGGGAGCGCAGGGGTCATGTGACGCCTTCGGCGTAAAATTGCTCGCCTGTCAGCCGATTGCGCGATGTTCGGGGTCCGCCAGGCGAAAGCAGGTCGCAAAACGGCCCTGGTCGGCGACGTTGACCCCTGCCTCTTCGAAACAGCCACGCCACCGCGCATGAACCCTGTCGGCCATGGCGATAGCGATCGCGCGCGCATCCTCGTCCGCCAGGTCGAACTGCGCGACCTGCGAGAGCGCGTTGGCAAGGGTGGCCTGGCGACCCTCGGTACCCACGCCTAGCACGAGCCGGCGATCCAGGCCCACCTGCGGCTTGGGTACGACGTCATAGAGCGGCGACAGCCGCCACCCCTTCCCGTCCCACAGGAAACCATGATTGCGCAGGTGATCGTCGTCATTGGTGACGAGGATGTTGAAGACCATGCGCCTGAACAGTTCCTCGAGATCCCGCCGGACCGCGGTGCCGTGCTGGCGCAGCGTCGCACCGAGATCGGCATAGGCATAGCGGCTGACCTCGCTTTCATGCGCGCCCAGCATCGTAAGCCCCGATGCGAAGGAGGCGCGCAGCATCCGGTTGCCGTCCAGCCTGCGATCGAAACGTTCGATCAGATAGATGTCGCGGCCGAGCAGTTGCTCGAAGCGAAGCGACGGAACGTCGAGCCCGCATTCAGCGGCGAGCCGCATGGTGGCTAGCTCGACCCGGCACTCGGGAAAGGTGTCGTTGCGTGCTGGAAACTTGGCGATCCAGGACTGGCCCTCGATCGTCGTCGCCGCCTTTGGACGCGCGCCGCCCAGCGACGAGCCGGCGGTCAGGAGGGGGCGCAGATTTTCGCTGAGCTGGTCGACCTCCTGCGCTTCTTCGGCAGCGGCAGCCAGTTCTGCCAGGGTGAACTGTTCGCCGGGCGCGTCGGCTTCGCCCCACGGCGCCAAGCGCCTTGGCGCCTCTAGCGTGGGACCGAACGCCAGCGCGCCGACGCGGTGGTCGCCGGATGCGAGCAGAAGATCCGCCTCGCTTGGCGTTCGCTCGCCCATCGCCTTGTACATGAGATACTGACCCCACCCGTCGGGCGCGGCGTCGCGAATCCCATTGAAGACGGCAAAGCCTTCCTCGGTCCGGAATTCCTGGCGCGTGCCGGCCGGCGGCAGCGGCAGGGTCACAGGATCGATCGCGACACGGTCGGGCCGCTCGAGATAGCGATTGCCGTATGCGAAGGTCGCGTAGCTGGCACGCGGCTCGCTGTGGAGGCGCAAAAGGCCCGCGGGGACGGCAACGCCGTCCAAATAGACGAAGACGAAGGTTTCGATGTCGGCCATGGCTTAGAAATCCAGCGGATCGTCGCGCCGCGGCGTGTGGATGCTGTGCGGCAGGCGGCCGATTTCCTCGCTGGTCCCGACCCTGTCGGTTTCAGGGGCGACGAGCGATTCCAGGCGAGCCGTCATACCTAGCACGAAGAGAGCGCTCGCCAGCGCTGCGAGACCTACGGTCGGATCGCCAGCTTCGAGACGCTGCAGCGTCTGCACCGACACCAGCATACGCTCGGCCATCAGTTTCTGCGGGATGCGTCGCCGCTTGCGTGCGGTGCGCAAGTCTTCGCCCAACTGGCGAATGGCACGCTGACTTTGGGGCGGCAGACCGCTGGAGGCTCGAGAGGCGCGAGGCATGGAAAGTGCATGACATATCATGTGCAAATGAGCAATTAAAATGATATGTCACGCCCAACTGAACGATTTCCCTGCCGTCCTGCTCAGGCGCGCAACGCGCGCGCAGCCGCGTCTGTAATCGTGTAAACCGCTTCGCGCTGCGCACCGCGATTATGATGATCGACGCGAAAGCCCTGATAATGCCTGCGCACAAGGCCGGCTCTTACGAGGTCCGAAACAGCGCGGCTGACATTGCAACGGCCCGAGCGCCGGATGCGCACTTTCACCTCCTCCTGGACCACACGGGCCGCCTCCTGCGGATCGTCAGGCAGTGCCTTCTGCGCCTCAAGGCCCGACCGCACCTGGTCGACGATGGCGAGGCGGCGCGCATCGCGCTGCGCAATGGGCACGAGAGAGTCGCAGAGCCAATCGCGCAAAGGAATGCGCTCGCCATCCACCTGGACGTAAGGACCTGCACTGCCGCTGTTCCGCCCCGCCGCCTTGGCGATCAGGTTGAGCACCATGAAGGCATAGCGCGGCCGCCGCGAAACATCGGCGATGCGCTCGATGAGGGCAGGCAAATTCAGGTCGTCGGACGGCGGCTGCCTGACCGGATCGACGGAGGCGAAGAGGTCGGGTTGCTGGAACATAAGATGAATCTATCACGCGCGCGCGCAATGTGAATCCCCAGCGGACAGCACATCCAAGTTTTTCCACCCGTGACATTTTACCGAGCCGGAACCGCCATGGGTTCCACTCAAGCGGGTTCGGTGATCCGTGCCAGATCAGCCCGAAGCCGCCAGACGACACCGGTCGGCTGATAGTCGATGACTCCCTTGCCGCCGAGGTCGCTGGCAAGGCTGGCCATCAACCGGGTGCCGAACCCGCCGCGCTCGGGCGCGCACACGATTGGCCCGCCTCGCTCCGCCCAGCAGATCGTGAGGAAAGACTTTCCCTCTTCCTCCTCGATGGCCCAGCTGAGGTCGACCTGCCCGCCCGGCACCGACAGGGCGCCATATTTCACCGCATTGGTGGAAAGCTCGTGGAGCGACATGGACAGAGCCAGCGAGGCCCGTGCCGATAGAAGAAGGTCAGGCCCCGCAATCCGGATCGCGCCTGTGCGAGCGCCATGAAGCGCCGTTGTCCCTTCGGCGACAGCGCCGATCGGCGCCACCGTCCAGTCGGTGCGGGTGAGCAACTCGTAAGCGGCGCCCAAGGTCTGGAGGCGCTGCCCGATCGCGGTACTCGCCTCCTCCATCGAGGGCGCGCTGCGAAGCGACTGGTGGACGATGGCATTTACCACAGCGAGCGTATTCTTGACCCGGTGCTGGAGCTCGCCGGTCAGGAGCCGCCGATGCATCTCGGCATCCTTTTCCGCAGTGATGTCCCGCACCGTGCCGACGAACTTCTGTTCGCCGCCCAGACCTACGGCAAGCGCGCCCTTGGCGTGGATCCAGCGCTCACGGCCATCACGAGGATTGACCGTGCGATATTCGACGCTGACCGTGCCTGCGCCTCCAGGAGCGAGCGCCTCGGCGATAAGGGCAGCGACCCGCTCGCGATCCTCGGCATGAACCCGCGCGAGAAACGAGGTTTCATAGTCGAGCGCTTCGTCAGGTTCGTGGCCAAGCAACTCCCGGGTGCGCGCGTCCCATTTGAGCGAACGCAGCGCCGGCGTCGATTCCCAGGCGCCGAGTTCGCCTGCGTCGAGGGCAAGACGGGTCCGCTCCTCGCTGGCAGCGAGCTGCGCGAGCGTTTCCTGCTGCTGGCTGAGCGACCTGCGCAATTCCAGCTGCGTCATGACCTGGCGCGCCAGCACTTCG
Source organism: Sphingomonas bisphenolicum (assembly GCF_024349785.1). Taxonomy (NCBI): domain Bacteria; kingdom Pseudomonadati; phylum Pseudomonadota; class Alphaproteobacteria; order Sphingomonadales; family Sphingomonadaceae; genus Sphingomonas; species Sphingomonas bisphenolicum. The sequence goes on along the minus strand of NZ_AP018821.1, from coordinate 117,243 downwards.
AGGGTGAGCCGCTGGAAGGGCGTGATGCCCTCCGGGCGAGGCTGGCGGTCAAGAACGCAGAGCGTGCCGATGGGCAGACCGTCGGGTGTCTTGAGAAGCGCCCCGGCATAGAAGCGAAGACCACCTTCGGCCGTAACCAGGGGATTGCAATCGACCCGCGGATCGAGCCGTGTGTCGGGGATCACCATCATGTCCTCCTCGAGCAGCGCATGCGCGCAGATCGAGACTTCCAGAGGGAGTTCGCGCGCGCCGATGCCGATTTCGGCCTTGAACCACTGCCGCGCGGCCGCGATGAGGTTGACCACGGCGATCGGCGCGCCAAGCGCCTCGGAGGCCAGACGTGCGATGTCATCAAAGATCGGCTCGGTCGGCGTATCAAGAATGTCATAGCGGTCCAGCGCGGCAACGCGCTCGTCCTCGCTCCAATTTCGGCCGGACGTACTAGGGACCTTGGAGATGTTCGTTTGTACCATCCCGACTGAGTAGCAGCTTTAGGCGGTAAAGTGCGGCAATTCGCCGCAGCCAGAGCATTTCAGAGAAAGCCACAAAGCATAATAGCCAACTTCCGCGCACAACTCCTGTGCGTCGAGGCTTCCAGGGCATTCCGCCTCGCCTGCTCCGCCTCACATCCGATACCATCCGTGACACTTTACCCCGATCTCTAGGTAAAGTGTCACACGCGACATCAGGATTGGAGTAGGACGGCACGCTGCCTGTTTCTGATGGAATCGCTTGATCCTTGCGACCGAACCGTCACGATGCAGGATCCTTTGTAGCGGTGCGGGGAGCGACATATGGGCAGATGGACAGGCATCGGCGCACTCGCGGCAGTTGTATGGGCGCCGCCGCTCATGGCCCAATCGGCAGGCATGACCCGCGAACAGGCGAAAGCCCTCTATGGCGCGGGCGGCTTTCCTGTCGTCACCGACGCCGTCGGGCCGACGAACCGCTGCGGCAAACCGGCAAGGCCGCGCATTACCTTCGTCGATATGAACGGCGATGGACGCAAGGAAGCCCTCTTTATCGACAGCGGAGATTGCTACCAGCAGGAGAAGCGCTGGTATGCCGTCGCCACCCAGGGCGCGGATGGCCGCTGGCGCCGCATTCTGGAAGGGGAAGGCTCCGTCGCGGCGTCGGGTACAGCAGTCAACGGCTGGTTCATGCTCAACGCGACGCGCGGCGGCGTGACGACGCGGCTCGCTTATGATGGCAATGTCTACGCGGACGCACGTATGGCTTCACAGGCGGCGCGGGCCGCCCCATCGACGGCTCGAAATGCCACCTCGGGTCCAGCCGCCGCCGCGCCCGCTGGAGACGCCGCGATCTTCCTTGCCGCCGGCTTCCACCTCAAGAAGGGTCGCTGGGAAAGCGGCTGCAACGATGGCGACGAGGACAATGGGCCAGGGTCCTATGGGCCCGGCACGATCGAGGAGCGGCGCGACTTGAACGGCGACGGCAGACCCGAGGCCATCATCACCGAAGGCGGCACCTATTGTTACGGCAATACGGGCGCCGCCTTCTGGGTAATGAGCCAGCAGGCCGACGGCCGCTGGAAGCGCATGTATAATTCGGTCGGTATCGCCGATATTCGTCCCACCAAGGGCGCGGACGGTTGGCCCGATATCGGCATCGGCGGCCCCGGCCTTTGCATGCCGGTCGTGCGATGGAACGGCCGGGCCTATGTCGACTTGCGGGTCGAGGGTAAGGGATGTGCCCGTTAAGCCGACACGGGATTGCCGAAGCGATTGGCGCTCCGCGAGCCCGGCTCGATGCAAAGCCATAGCTGGGTGATGATCCCAAGAGTCGCGATGGCCATGGTCAAAGGCGCGTCGGTCGCCAGCGGGTCGCCGCGCAGCGTCGTCCAGACCAATCCGACCGTATTAAACCCCGATAATCCAACGTCGTGGAAACGCTTGACCGTAATGGCGATCCCCACCCAGAGCGCCAGCGCGCTAATGACGACGAGCGCGACGTTGATGGCGGCGGCATAGCGTAGCGCGAGCAGCGGGTTGAAAGGCACGAAATCGAACGCGATCGCCCAACCTGTGGCCACCACCGCCAGGAACGGGGCGCGGCCCACTCGCCCTTTTGGAGACAGCAGGATTTCCCCAATATCCATTCAGACGTCCCTTTCCGTCACTGACTGAGATACCTTCAGCATCACGTTCCTCAGCGGCTGGATTTGATCCATCACACCAGCGACTGTAGGCGCAGCAGAACGGGGAATGCGGATGGTGCGGTAGCCAGCGCTCGCCGTCATGGCGTCGCGCTTGAGATCACGAGAAGCGTTATGGGTGCTGTCGTCTACCTCGATCAGGGCTACGATTTTCCCGGTTGTGCGATCTTCGACGACGAAATCTACGATCTTCTGAGAAAAAGCGTTCCGATCCGACGCATACCGACGGCGGCCCACGGGTTTTGGTGCGGCCATAATTGCGCCCATCGAGACTTGAGCATGGAACCGGTAGGCCGGTAACATTTGCTCGAGGACGACAAGCATCGCTTGCTCACGCCGTGTCATAAGCGGCTTGGCTACGGGGGCCGGAGCGCCCCCACCAAAAGGCGCATCGGGAAGGAGTAACCACGCCAGCGCACCAAGTGTCCCGAGAGAAATCAGTGGCACGCAGATGGAGAACAGATAATTTAGGAAGCCCCCTATCGTCATAGCGCGCCTCCCTCAGTTCCAGCCGTCGCGGCGGCCTTCGCCGCCATCGCGCAGCGTGCGCCCATCGAGCGCGGAACGCCGGATTTCGAGCTCGACGCTCTCGCCCTTGCGCCGGGTACGGATGTCGCTGGGGTCGATGTTATTGGCCTTCGCGAAATCCTCGGCCGCCTTTTCGCTGCCGAACTTGCCGGCATCGTCATAATCCCATCCAGACATTATCCTCGTCTCCTTGGTCATGAGCGGCAGAGGGCCGCTCGGCTTACAAATCGAGGCCCAGGCTGCGTTCGGGCAGCGGGGGCAGCAGATCGGCTTGTTCGGGTTTGAGGCGCGGCGCGCTCAGATCATCAGACTTCGTCCTGGCTGCCGCCTGCCCTTCCGCCGGGGGCACCGGCGGCAAGCCATCGAGTCCTTCGGCCGCTTTGGGACCAGGTCCGCCCTCGACGCGTCCCGGATCGAATGGGCCGGATGCCTGCGCCCTTCCCGGACCGTCGATTTCGAGCCGGCCCAGGGTCTCGAGCGCGGAGGTCTTGTTTCCGGGGTTGTGGTCTAGTTGCCGCTCGAGCTTCGCCTTGTCGTCGACCACCATGGTGAGGTCGTCGCGCACGCGCGTGACGCCGACGTTGAAGAGGCGCTGGTTCGACAGGTTGCGCTCATGGCTATCCATGACCGTGATCGCCTTGTCGGTGGTGATCCCCTGCGCCATGTGCATGTTGAGCGCATAGGCCAGGTCCACCCGGCTCAGCGTGGGATCGCCAGACGCGAGCACGAGCCGGTCCCTCCCCGCCGTCTCGACGGTCACGCTGTCGCGATCGACGGCGACAACCCGGGCGAGCGAGGCGTTGGTCAGGCCGCGCGGCTTGTCGTTGGCCGTCCAGCGTATGCGGTCGCCCGCCCGCAGGTGAAGATCCTTCTTCTCGGTCAGCTGGAGGCGATCGCGTGTCTGGGTCGGCGACAATTTCTGCGGATCGAAACGTATTCGGCGGCGGCCTTCGCCCAGCTCGACCTTGCCATTGGCGTGGACGGCCAGGACATCGTAGCGCCCGGCGCGGAGCCCTACGTCCTGGCCGCCGCCCCGACCGACCTCGAGCGTCATGCCGGCGCGGTAGGTGGCCGCGTAGCGCAGTTCCTCGCGCGTCGTGTTGACCCGCTCATAGACCGTGAGGTGGATGCCCTCCCCTTCCAGCGATCCTTCGGCGGCAAGACCCGCCTGGATCCTCTCATTGATCGCCGCACGTGCCTCGCGCCCCGAGGCAAAGACCGCAGTCGCCTGGCGCTCCGCGGGATCGAGCGCCAGCCAGAGATCGGCGGCATGTTCCGCGGGCTGGGAGGCTTCGATGACCTTGTCGCCCAGCACCCGCATCGCCTCGCTTGCCTTGCCGATATTGGCAAGCGCGGCGACGGTGCGCAGGACGTCGGTCCGCTGGCGGATATTCTCGTCCATGCGGGCCAGCGTGCCGCCCGCCGCCTGGATCATGGCGAAGGATTTGCCCGCATCGATCGAGGAGAGCTGCTGCCGGTCACCGACCAGCACGAGCTTGTCGACGCCAAGCGTCTCGACGATGGCGTGGAGCGTGAGCATATCGTTCGACGACACCATCGAGGTCTCGTCGACGACCAGCATCGATCCGGCATGTGCCGCCCGCGCCGCATCATAGCCCGGGCCCTGCGGTTCGGCGACATACCGTTCATGGGCAAGCACGAAAGAGGCGATGGTTTGCGCAGGGACGCCTGCGCCTTCGGCGAGGTCCGCGACCATCTTGTTCTGGAAGGCAAGGCCGGTGATGGCGCGTCCTTCCGCCTCGGCCACGCGGGCGACGGCCTGAAGCATCGTCGACTTGCCGGCGCCGGCGATGCCCTGGATCGAGACCGTGCGGTCGGCCGAGCCGAGGATCAAGGTGGCGGCGGCGAGCTGGCCTGTATTGAGGGGCTGCGTCGCTACGGCCTGCAGGCGGCCCGGCGCCTCGGACGCGTCGATGATTGGGTTCGCCTGTCCGCGGCCCGCCTCTACCTGGGCCAGGATCTGGGTTTCCGTGGCTAGTGCCTGCCGGGTGGTGATGAAGTCGGCTGCGCGCTCCTGTCCCCTGAGCAGCGTGCCGCGCTCGACGAGTTGCTGGATCCGCTGTTCGATCCGATCGATCGTCACGTCCTTGAGGCCAAGGTCGAGCGCGGTCTTGGCAAGGCGATGGATGGGAAAGGCCGCCTCGCGTTCGCTATGCATACGGACTGCCGAGGCGACCGCGAGCTGGGCTCGCGCGATGGCGGGCGACTGGGTGACGCGGGCAAGGCCGCGATCGACCAGAGGATCCGCGGACCGCACCAGGTCGCCGAGCTTCTCGCGGGCGGCGGCGATCGCCTCGGTCACCGCCTTGTAGCCGCGTTCGAGCGGTCCGAGCGCCCCATGGCGATCGGACCGCGCCAGGGCGCCCTCGACGAGGGCCTTTCCGTCGAATCCAAGCGACGCCGCCTTGTCGATCCATTCCTGCTTGAGGGCGTCGCGATCCTCGACATTGAGCTTGGGATCGCGGGTATTGGTGGTGATCTGGTCGCGGCCCTTGTGCGAGACGATGCCAAGCGCCGCCGCCTTTTCGAGGATCGCTTCGCGGCGCTGGCTGTAGGCATCAATCACCTTGCGCGGTACGCCGGCGATCTCGAAGGTGCCGTGCTTGCCGAGCGCCTCGATCCTGAAACCGAGCTGCTCGATGCCTTCGCGCAGATAGGCGTGGTAGATCGAGCCGATGACGGTGTTATGGCTCCAGATCTTGTCCGCGTGGAGCGCTTGCCATTTGCCGTCGGGCAAACGGGTCAGGTTGGCGATCACTGCATGGATATGGCCCTGGGGATCGAGGGCGCGGCTCGTGTCGTGCTGGAAGAGGGCATACACGAGGTTGCCGGTCGCGACAGGAACGGTCCGCCCGCCGATATCCTTGCGACCTTCGGCGAGGTTTTTCTCGACCCAGGCCATCGTCTTCTGGACCGCCGCCATGTTGGCGGCGAGAATGCGCTTGTCGCCCGCCACATAGGCCAGGATCGAGGCTGACTTGGGCATGGAGAAGGTGAGGTCGAGGCCGGCCCGCCGGTTCTCCACTTGAGCCACCCCTTCTCCCGAAGGCAGGATGCCGTTGAGCATGCCCTCGAACGCATCCTTGCCCACTTCTCCCGACAGCCCGAGCGCCCCCGCGCCCTCCCCGCCCCAGGCGCTGATCTCGGAGGATCCTTCGACCGTGTAATAGTCGTCCTTCGCGAAATAGTTCGCGGCGCCCGAAGCGGAGCGGACCGAGGCGACCGACAGCATGTCAGATCCCCATGTCCATGCCGTCGTCCTCGCGCCCGAACGCCTGCCTTAGCTCGACCAGCGTCTGATCCTCGACCTGGGGCGCTGGCGCAGGTTGACCCCGCCCGTCGCGATCGCGCGGCACGCTCTGAGGATCCTCGGTCGCAGCGCGCGCTGCCTGTGCCTTGTCGGCGGCGTGCGTGGGGGTTGCTGGCCGCTCGTCGCTCTCGGTCGCACGCTGCGCCCGGCGGGCCGCTTCATCATGCTCATCCTCGACCTCGGCCGACAGGATATTGGCGGCAAGTTCCTTGGCCAGATTGACGGGATCGGCAACCTCCCCGATCACCTGCGCGGCGCCATCGCGCCCGCCCGCTTCGCCCCCATCGCTCCCCTCGAACGCCTCCTCTCCGCGCCTTGATCGCACCGGCTGGAGATTGGGCCGGGCGATGAAGCCCTGGGCGACCTGGGGATAGTCTTTCCACTGGAGCTGGATGCGCGCGGCGGGAAAGCCGTCGGGGAATTTCACGAAACCATGCATCGAGGGCAGGTTGGTGATGTCGTCCGCGATGACGAGCGGCTCGACCTGCTTGCGCGGCGTCAGCGTCGAGGCGTCGCGCGTGTTGTTGTAGCCGTAGCTATAGGCTTCATCCATCTGCCGCACTTCGCGGTTACCGATGTAGCGCGCGCATTGCTCGGCGGTGTCGAGATCGGCGGTCGCGAGCATGAGCTTGGAGCGCGCGAGCGAGGCGAGATTGCGGGCACCCTGCTCGCCATAGACCTCGATCAGTTTTTCGAAGCTGTGGATCCCCAGGATCATCGCGCCGCCGAACGCGCGGGCGGTCTGGAGACCGTTCTCGATCGCGGGCAGACGATGGAGTGCGCCGAGTTCGTCGAACATGAACCAGGTGCGCAGATCGCGGGTGCGCGGCATGGTCATGAGACGGTTGATGGCGATGTCCATCCACAGCGTCAGCAGCGCCCGGTTCATCGCCAGATCGACATAGTTGGAGGTGATGAACAGGATCGCGCCGGGCTTCTTCTCGGTCGTGATCCAGTTGCAGATCGAGAAGCGTGGCCCCTCGTCGGGAAGGAAGCGCAGCACCTGCGCATTGGTATTGAAGACCGCGCGGATCGATTCCGCCATGCGTGCCGCTTCCGGCGCGGTGAGCGGGTCCGCGATCGTGTTGGCAAGGAAGCGGTGAACCCGCTTCAGGTCGGCCGTCATCAGGTTCTCGGAAAGCGCGAGATTGGTCGTCGCGCCGCGCTCCTGGAGCCGGATGCACATCTCGATGAAGAGGGTGCGCGCCGCGAGCGCCCAGAAGGGTTCGGCAGAGCCGCCGTCCGAGGGAATGAGCGCTGCCGCCGCAGCAGTGAATTCGCTATGCGTGGTGCAGTCGTTGAAGATCGACCAGGCCGGGCAGCGCGCGTCCATCGGGTTGAGGATCGTATCGCGCGCGGAATCGTAGAAGGCTTCGACATAGGCGCCGGTGAGATCGAAGATGACGGCCGTGTCCTCGCGGGCTCGCATCTGCGAAACCAGGCTCCTGAGTTCGGTCGTCTTGCCCGATCCGGTCGTACCGATGAGCATGGTATGCGACTGCTCGGTGCGATGCGGATAAGGGATGCCCGCAAGCGTATAGGGGTGATGGATGCCCGCCGCCTTGCGTGCACGAAACGGCATGTCGAGAATCTTGGCCGGGGCGAGGCCGGGCAGGCGATCCTGCGCCTCCTCTTCGAACTTCGCGTAATTGTGCTGGCTGATCTCGTTGAGAAGCACGTGGCGGGCGACCAGCATGGCTCCGCGCTCGTGGCGTTCCTGAAGGATCGTCTTGCCCCGCCGGCGCGAAAGATCGACGAACCAGAGTGCGACCGGGATGGTGATGAAGATGGATACGAAGAAGGCCGCCAGAAGGCCTTTCATCGCGATCTTCCAGGCCTGGATGACCTCGGCGATATAAGGCACCGCGGGCATCACCGTACGCATGACCTCGCCGCTCGGCAGGGTGACGTTGACGCGCTTGTTGGGGTTGAGGTCGACCCAGTTCCAGAGCGCGGCATAAATCTTCATGCAGATGAGCTGGAAGCCGTGCTCGTCGAGCTTGATCGACATGATCACGAACCAGGCGGCCGCGAACAGGAAGAACCACATCAGGATGGGCAGTTTCGCGCCCGAGAACCACATCAGAAGTTCGTGGGTGAGAAGCTGCGAGCCGCGGGTGAAATTGCCCGAATTGCGCTGCACGCGTCCGCGCGCGCTGTGATGGGTCAAGGGGATGGCCCGGCCGTCTGTGCGGATGTCGTTTTTACGCGCCATGATACTGCTCCAGGCGCTTGTCGGTTTCCGCGACGATGCGGTCGCGAAACTCGGGAAATTGCTCGCGGATGATGATGTCGAGGGCGAGTTGCTGGAACTCGCCGATGCGGGCGAGACGAAGCTGGCTGGCAGTCAGGACCGAGGCCCCGCCGAGATAGGCATCGATGGCGCTGCGGATGACGTCGGACGGCCGACAGTGACGCGCATCGGCGACCGCGACGAGACGGTCGAACCGGTCTCGCGCCATGCGCAGCGAGACGATCTTCGAACTGTGGGACAAGCCAGCCTCCTAGCAGAGAGGCTGGTGGAGCTTGAAAGCGCGATGCCGCTTATAGAGGAGAGCGCGACGCTCCGCAAGAATAGGCGCGGTCAGGAAGGCCGCCGTAAACAGTGATGACGGCTAAGATATTGAATTAGAGCGCATTATTACTTCGGCCGCGCGCGTCATACAGTGTAAACACGCACCCATCAGCCGTAACCCGTTGGATTGCCGGCTTATTTCCTGCAGCTTGCTGCGTAGGGTGTGCTAAAATCCTGAGAGTTCGCCCCGTTGCCCTGGGACGTTCGGGTCGTCGTCTATGAGGGGAAGGAACCGGCCTCCGGCGGGTACTGCTCCGCCCTTTGCGGCGGAACTTGCCTGGGTCAGGCTGGCAGGTGCGGCGCTTTGAGGCGCCAGTGCGGCATAAAGCGGCGCGGTCGTGCGAGCGGTGACACGTTGTCGGTCCCGACTGGCCCTTCGGACGTCCGCCTCAAATGCGCAGGCAGCGTTCTTTTGCTCCGACGCAAGAGGAACCTGCAGGCCCGCCTGCGTGAGGTCTTCGTCGCTTTGGCAGCGGGGGCGAAACGTCCCCCGCCCCAGGCGAGGATCGTCACCCGGATGGGCGGAGACGAGGCGTTCGCATCGGCTCCGAGAGCTTGGCCGGGGACAGGCCCCGCAGGGGTCGGCGGCGGCCTAGCGAATAGAGCCGTCATCGGGCTCGGCCCGATGCGCCCAGCAATCCCTTTCCTGTCTTCCGCCGGGCCTCTCCATCGCTTATAGGAGAGGCGCGTTCACAGCCCGATCAGCTTGAACGAAAGGCCTTCCTATGGCGAAATCCCTGGACGATGAACGCGCGGCCATTGCCGCCGACGAAGAGCGGCTGGCCGATCGCCGCAAGCGGCTCGCGGAACGCGAGCGCGACGCGGCGCTGGCGGCCCTCGACAAGGCGGGGCTGTTCAAGCTCCCGCTCGATAGGATCGAGGCCTTCGCCGCGCAGGTGAAGAAGCTCGGTTTCGAGGAAGTCACCAAACGCCTCGCCGCCTGAAACGACCCCGCCGCGCCGACCGGCGCGGCACGGACGCGGGGGGCTCGATGCCCCCCGCGTCCGTCTGTCCCGAGCAGCAAAAAAGGAGAGGCCTTGCGGCCCCTCCCCTCGGTTTCAATATTCGTCCGACAGACCGCCCGGCACGGTGTGCACCACCCGGTCGATGAGCGTCATCGGCAGCGCGTCATAGTCGCCTTCGTCGATGCTGATGTAGCGGCCCTCGCTCTCCTGGATGACATGCTGGTCGAAGAAGCTGTGGAGCGCGCGGCGCTGTGCGCAGGCGACGGCGGCGAAGAAGGCGGCGTTGTCGGCGGCGGCGCTGGTCATATGGGTGTGCATCGTCTTTCTCCTCTTGTCTTGAAGGACAGGGGAGTGGCCGTCGGCCGTCCGGGATCGGGTCAAGGACCGCCGGCATCGCCGGCGGCCGCGAAGCGGGCGACGGGGGTGCCGATTTTGTCCTGGTTGCCGTGGAGCGAAGCGGAGCGGCGGCCAGGGCAAAATTGGGGGGACCGTCGATCCTTGAGGCGGTCCCGGACGGCTGACATCATGGGAGGTCTGTGAGAGATATTTTCCTCTCGTGGGGGCGCCCCGGCCGAGGCGAGCGGCCCGCGGACCGAAGGGTCCGCTTGGGGGTCGCGAGCGAGCCGGGCGAACCGGCGCGGGGGTGGCCGCTCGAAGCGGGAGTTCGCAGCAACGGGCGGGGGTTCAGACCGGGTTCATGGGCATCGCGCCAAGAAAAAGGCGACCCCTGATGATGCAGGGATCGCCTCAAGTTTGGGTTGCTCGCAACAAAAGCCGCGAGTCCCTCGGGTCGCACCGGGTTTGTAGCATCAAAGGATGCACGAATAGTTGGCGAATTGCGTCGGCTTTGGCAGCTATTTGCCTAAAGCATCAGGCTGGCGGGATCGCGACTTGCCGCCGCCGCGTCGAAGCCCCGCTGCCAGGCTTGATCTCTCGCGCTGCCCCGCCGGTAGCCGCTCCCGCCATGGCCCATGACGAAGGCGCGCCAGCCGGCTTTTTCCGCTTCCCACAAGACATCGACCGGCGCGGGGCCGAGCAGCGTCAGAAGGTCGAGGCGCGGCGCGCGTTCGGGCTTCAAAGGACGTGCCCGGCGTCTCATCGTGTCCCGCCCTGGCCTGCCGGTTCCGTCGCGCTCATACCGGCGCCGTCGACCGCGCCCTGCCCGCCTATTTCGAGCAGAATGTCGCCGCTCATCGGCAGGCGGCGGGTCCGGATCTGCGCGCGCGTGAACTGCGCTTCGTCGAGGACCGCGATTACATGGGCGTCATAGTCGAAGAGCTTGGCGAGGGCGGCCAGGGCCAGCGTGTCGACGCGGGCGCTCAGCGCATAGTCCAGCGCGTGCTCGTCGCCCTCCTTCTGCCGCAGGAGGTCGAGACCCTGCCGGAGGGCTTCGGCTTCGAGATAGGTACGCAGGCGGGCATAGTGTCGCGCGGTGATGCGGGCCACGAGCGGGCGATATGGGATCGTGGACGCGGCGGCGGCATTGCGAAACGGGATCGACATGGGAGCTCTCCTTGTCTGTTGGCTCGCGCCTTTCCACCCCTCTTTTCTTTGGGCTTTGCGGGCCGGTCTCCAGAGCCCGCCGATAGAGGTTTCAGGGTCGCCTTCGGCGCGGCGCGACGGGGTTCGATGCCCCGGCGCGCCGCCCTGCCAGACGAAAAGAAGGAGGAGAGGCCCCGGCCTGAGCCGGAGCCTCTCCGATGGGCTCATGCCCGCTTGGCCGTCCGCTGGTGGGCGAGATTGACGACGTGGAGCGGAACCCCCGCCTGGCGCAGCTTCTGGGCGAGGTTCATCTGGATGCCCGAGCCCTCGCAGATGACCGCTTCGACGGGCTTGAGGTTCACCAGCCGGTCGTTGCGGACGAAGGCGGCGCGGTTGCCCTGGCTGCGGTCCAGGCGGAACTGGATGACCTTGACGCCGCGAGCGGCGGCCCAGGCGTGGGCGATGGCATCGCAGCCCTTGGCCTGCGCGGTCGTGGCGAGGATCATCTCGGGGATGCGCGTCTTGATGCGGTCGAGGCCCTTGTAGAGCAGGTCATGATCTTCCCAGACCTGGCCGCCCGAGAAGATCACCACCGGACCATCGGGCGCGAACTGTTCGCGGCGCGTCCGGGCCCGTCCTGCGAGATAATCGCGCGCGTCGATCATCGAGGCGCTGAGCGCGGAGGATACCCGGCTGCCTTTGACGGGCGAGAAGGGCTTGCCGGTCTCGACCCGGTAGACTTCGGCGGCATGGTCGCGCATGCATTCCATCGCTTCGCGGCATCCCTGCAGCGTCTGGCAGAGCAGCTGCGTGTCCTCGAGTTCCGTCGCGTAGATTTCCGAGGGGTCGTAGTGGCGCGCGAGCTCCCCGAGCGCCTTGGCGGCGTCATCCTCGCGGCCCTCGATGCGCTTGGCCACGACATGGAAGCTGTTGGCAAAGCCCCAGGCGAGATCGGCGGCATAGGCCTCCATCCTGGTGTCGCGCAGGACGTCGAACATCGTCTGCATCATCATGTCGACCGCGGCGCGGACCTGCTCCGGGTCGGGCATGTCGAGCGCTTCGGGCGCCTCGACGATGGAGAGCTTGGCCATCTCGCTATGCTCGATGAAGGCGGCTCCATAATTGCGGCTGGCGTCGTCATTGTCGCGGCTTGCGGCGATGAAGCTGGCGAGATCGGCGAAGTTGGTGAAGTTGGTCATGAGTGCCTCCGTGTGAGTGTCTCATCCGTTCGATGAGGCCCTCCTCCGGGCGTGCGGCGGTCAAGCTGGTCAGGGACGGCGACCGGTCTCCGGTCGCCGCCGCTCTGCGGGGAGTGGGGGAACCGATTTTGTCGGAGTCGGCGCGGCACGCGGCGGCCCCGTCAAAATTGGGGGGACCGCTCATCCTTGACGAGCGCCGATCCCCGCACGCCACACTTGGACGACTAGAGAGAGATAAATAGAAAACTGGTGGATCCGGTTGGCGCCCCCGCAAGGTGATCGTCACCCGGCAGGGCGGAGACGCGGCGCAGGCGCGGCTCCGGGAGCGCCAGCGACTAGAGCGCCGGTCCCGGCCGGCGGCCGGGATGCGTCGTCCCCATCCCGTTCACCGCGCCCCGCCACGCCGACGACGGGATATCCAACCCGGCCCGGACTATCGAGGATCGCCCTGCCCGCAAGATCGCTGGCGCGGGCCAGGCCAGAGGACTATTTTCGAGACCGGACGCCGGTCAGGGACTCGGGCGGCGGCAAATCCGGGATACCAAGATCATGGTCAAAGGCAGGGGCAGCGAGCGCGCCGCGCGGGCGCTGTGCGAGGCGGAGGGCCTGGCGTGCGATATCCGCTTCGAAGGCGCGCCGATGTGGCAAAGCTTCCTGCCGCAGGTCCGGACCGTCCTCGCCGCGATCGCGGACCCGGGCGTGGCCCATGGCGAGGAATGGACGCGGATCATCGCCCATCTGCGGGCGCAGGCCGGGCCGCGCTGAGCGCCCGGCCCGGTATCCGGCCTAGCCGCCGGGCTTGGCCGCGCGGTCGGTGTTGCGCTTGTCCGCGACATAGGTCTGGCCGTTGTCGCCCTTCATGATGACGAACAGGCCGGTCGCCTCGAACAGCCGGGGGAAATTCTTGACCCCATAGTTGCGCGGATCGATCGGCGCCTGGCGCTTTACCGCGCTGCCGGCCGCCGCCATGTGCGCCCAGCCATCGTCGCGGGCGGCGGCCTCGACCGCGCCGCGCAGGGTGGTGATGAGCTTGCTGTCCTGCGCGAGCGACTTGGCGCCGGGCGTCGTCGGCGCTTCTGGCGGAGCGGCAGGCGCGGCGGCAGCCGCCGGCGCAGTGGCAGGCGCCGCCTTGCGGCGACCGCGCCCCTTCGGCTGCGCAGCAGCCGGAGCCTCTACCTCCGCTTCGGCAGGCGGGGTGCTGTCCTCGAGGCCGTCAAGGAAGAGGAAAGTAGTGCAGGCGTTGACGAAAGGCGTCGGCGTCTTGCGCTCGCCGAACCCGTAGACCTCATGGCCATTGGCCTTGAGCTGCATGATCAGCGGCGTGAAGTCGGCATCGCTCGACGCGATCGCGAAGGCGTCCAGGTCCTGAGTATAGAGCAGTTCCATCGCGTCGATGACGAGCGCGATATCGGTGGCGTTCTTGCCGGTGGAATAGCTGAACTGCTGGATCGGACGGATCGCGAAATCGTGGAGCTTTCCGGTCCAGCCCTTGAGCGTCGCCGCCGCCCAGTTGCCATAGGCGCGGCGGATATTGGCGGTGCCATATTTGCTGAGCTCGGCGAGGATGGCCCCGATCTTGGCATGGCTCACATTGTCGGCGTCGATGAGAAGCGCGATGCGGCGGCTGGGTGTGGCGGCGAGGGGCGTGTCGGGTTCCAAGAGCGGTCCTTTGTGCAAGAGAGTGCCGCAGGCGCGCGAGGGATGCGCACCTGTGGCCAGCGAAGGGCGGCGCATGGGCGCCGCCCGGCGCCTGTCAGAAGAAGTGGAGCCGGTCGGCGATGACCTCGGCGCCGTAGCGGGCGTTGCCGTCGCGGTCTTCCCAGCTCGAATAGTGCAGATAGCCCGAAATGGCGACGACGTCGCCCTTCTTGCGCGTGGCCGCGGCCTTGCCCTGGCCGTTGAAGCAGGTGACCTTGTGGAACTCGGTGGTCTTGGCCGTGTAGCCGGTCGCCTCGTCGATATAGGTCTTGCCGTCCTTGAGCTTGACCCGGTCGGTCGCGACGATGAGGGTGACGGGGCCATTGCCCGAGGGGGTCTGCGGATCCTTGGCGACGCGGCCGGTGAGATTGACTTCGTTCATGATGAGCCTCCTTGGGTTGCCGGCGTTCCTTCCCGCCGGTGACACCGATTGGCGGCGTGGGGCTGGGACCTGCACCGACGCGCGCAGCGCGGGAGGGGAACCCCTGGAAGGCGCTGGCGCGGGCCGCCGCGCAGCGGCAACACGGGCGCCTGGAACGGGGTTGCCGGGCCCGGTCCCCTCGCCGCAGGTGTCACGTCAACGGCGCGGAAGGGACGCTGGCAGCCCTGGCCGGCGGTGACCGGACAATCATCTGGCCGCCCCCAAGGATCGGAACCCTGTGGCGCTGGCCCTGGCACCCGGCGCGGCGGGCGAGGCTCATGCGCCGGCAGACCGACCCCGACGCGGGCGCAGGGCGAGCGACCAATGGCGCGCCGACGGGTTCCCTTGAGATACGATGCGGCCCCGGGGCCCGGCGACCTTGCGCGAAGCAGGCGGCCCTCGCCCGCCCGGGCTATCGGCTTGGGCGGGAGCTCCGCATCGACGCCCGTGCGCGGTCAGGGTTGGACGATAGCCTCCGCCCAGGTGCCGAGCACAGCCTCATCGGCGGGGTTCTCGATGCGCACCTCGTCGAGCGTGACGGCGAGCAGGCACACCGGGCGCTGACCCGGCCCGGCGGCCTGGGTGCAGCGCAGGCTGCCGCCATCCGGAAGGCGGGCGACCCGGCCGATGAGCCGGATACGGAGCCCCTTCGGCCCGGGCGCTGCGTCCGGCGCCAAGCGCTTGACCAGGTCATAGGCCCGCCCGGCCCGCGCCGTATCGGTGCGCCCTGCCTCGGTGCGCCATTGCGCAAAGGCCAGCGTCTGCTCAGGCGGGAGCAGGGGCGCAGATGCACCCTCGCTTGCAGCCGGTCCGGGAGGAACGGGCGGACAGGTCTCGGCGCTAGACCAGGGCCGCTCGATCCAGAAGCCCTCGAGCCGGGCCTGCCCGGCCGCTTCCCCCGCCCTGGCGTCGACGCCCGTATCCCCTTCGCCGCTCGTCCCGTCCCCGCCCTTATCCGGAGCAAGCCCCCAGTCGGCCAGCGACCAGCGGGCGGGCGCGACATGAACGCGCAGGGTCTGCTGCGCGGCGTCATAGCGCCAGCGCACGGGCGCGGCGCTGTCGGCAGCGGCAGGCCCGGCACAGCCGAAAGGGAGGGCGAGCTCGAACCGCTTGCCCTGCAGGCCGGTCGGCAGCGCCTGCCCCGATGCGGCGGCATCGGCCGCCTTGGCGGCGAGCGCGAGGAGGTCCGCGCGGCCCAGAATATGCGGCGGTTCAGGCTGGGCCGGCGACGGCGGCGCGGGCTGGAGCGCGGGCGGCGGCGCGCTGTCTGGCCTCGGCGACGTACTGCGCCCGAGCAGGAATCCCCCGCCCGCCAGCGCGAGCGCGGCCACGAGGCCGCCGGCAATGGCAAGACGGCTGGTCCTGAGATTGGGCTCGCGCATGTCCGGGTGATACCAAATTGCAAGGCCGGCTCCACCCCGCCCGGCCTGTTTCTTTTGACCGGGCGTTGACAGGGGCTGACCTGGGTTCGAGGCAGGGACGCGATGACGATCGATCAAATTCTCACCTTGCTCGTGCTGGTCGGCGTGGTCGGCGTGATGATCTGGGACCGGCTGCGCGCCGACGTCGTGGCGCTTGCAGGCGCGGCGATCCTCCTCATGACCGGGGTCGTGCGACCGGTCGACGTGCAGGGCGCTTTTGCCAGTCCCGCCATCATCGCCCTCGCCTCGCTGTTCGTCATTGCCTATGCGCTGGAGCTCTCAGGCCTGCTCGACCGCGCCATCGAACTCGGCGTCGGTCTCTGCCGGCGCCTGGGCGCCAAGGGGGTGTGGCTGCTCCTCTCGATGATCGGCGGCCTCTCCTGTTTTCTCAATTCGACGCCGATCGTGGTGCTGGGCGCGCCGGTGATCCGCGATATCGCGCGCACCCTGGGACAGTCGCCCAAGCGCTATCTGATGCCGCTGTCCTACATCACCGTCCTCACCGGCTGCTGCACGCTGGTGGGCACTTCGACGAACCTTCTCGTCGACGACATGGCGAGCATTGCCGGACAGGCGCGCTTCGGCATTTTCGAGATCACGCCCGTGGGCCTGCCGATCGCCCTGGTCGGCGGGCTCTATCTCTATTTCGTCAGCGGCCGGCTGCTGCGGGCGCATGAGAGCGACGAGCGGGACCGCGAGCCTGGGCCGCTCGAACCCGTCCATATCGGCAATGCCCAGGTCGGCGACGCGACGCTGTTCGCGCAAAAGCGCCCCTTCCAACCGCTCAAGGCCGCGATGGCCTTTGCGATCTTTGCCGGCGCGATCGCGCTGGCGGCGTTCGGGGTCGCACCGATCGCGGCGACGGCGCTCAGCGGCGCGGTCCTTCTGATCCTGCTGCGCGTGATCAGCGCCGACGAGGCCTATGGCGGACTGCGTCCGGAAATCCTGATCCTCATAGCGGGCATGGTGGTGATCGGCATCGCCATGGAATCGAGCGGGCTGGCGGGCGAGGCCTCGGAGTTCCTGATTTCCAGCGTCCACGGGCTGAGCCCGCTGGTCGCGCTGATCGTGCTCTACCTCGCCACGATGGTGCTGACCGAGCTTCTGTCCAACGCGACCGTGGCGGTGCTCGTGACGCCTGTCGCCGTGGCGCTGGCCGACAGTCTCGGCGTCAGCCCGCGGCCCTTTCTGGTCGGAGTCATGATGGCTGCGAGCGCCGCTTTCGCGACCCCTTTCGGCTACCAGACCAATGTCATCGTCTACCAGATGGCGGGCTATCGCTATATGGACTTCGTCCGGGTCGGCCTGCCGCTCAACCTCCTGACCGCGACCGTGGCGATCCTCGCGATCCAGGCCTTTTTTCCGTTCTGAGCCGGACTGGGTCGGCCCTTTCCAGGCGGAATAAGGACAGGACCCGCTGCGCGGGGAACCGCGGCGGATCCTGCCAGGGGCTTTCCGCGCCGGAGGCGCGGCGCGGAAAGGGAAGAGGATGGTTGCGGTCAATCGGCGGTTTCGACCGCGCGCTGGCGGCGGCCGCGGCGGCCCTGGGCGAGTGCCTGTGCGTCATCACCGCCAAAATCGTCGCCGGCGGTCGAGGCGCCCAGCCCCTCGGGCTCGCCGTGTGCGGCCTGGGAGGCGTCGTCGCCCGGCAGCGGCGGCAGGCCATCGTCGGCTGGCATCGCCATTTCGGCGGGAAGTTCGCGGCGGCGCGAGGGGCGCGACCAGACGACATTGTAGGAGCCGTCCTGCTGCTGGAACAGCGAGACATAGAGCGGCTGGGCGAAACTCGGATCCTCGATCTTGCCATTGTAGAAGATTAGGCCGCTCTCGCGCGAGGCGAGCTCGAACAGTGCGCCGACGCGGACCCAGGCGCGCGCGGCCGACAGCGCCATCACCTCGAACTTGGGCGCATTGGGATTGGCCGAGTGGACCGGGCGGAGCGCGATGGTGAGCTCGACCGTGAGGGTGGAGACGCGGCCGACGAGGTGGCCGGCGGCGTTCTTGGCGATGGAACCGATGTTCATGGGACTTCTCCTTGGAAAGCGTCCTCGAACCCCTTGTCCGGGACGCCAGTCCTCTCTCCCCCTCCTCTCCTCGGCCGCTGGGCCGAGCAGGCGCCGCCAGGCGCCCATCATCGCCAGCCCCTTCGGCGGCGATGGCCGCAGCGGGATGCGAGAACGGGCGGCGCGCAACCCAGATCCCGAGCCCGGGCGGGGGGATGCGGGGCCTTACAAACCCTTTGTTGCCGTCCAGGAACTGTCGGGGAGGTTGAGGTTTCTTGCGCGAAGAAGGACAGGAGGCCGTCCATGACACAACCCTTTATGCGTAGCGTTGTAACCCGCCCCTGGATCGTCGCTTTGGTCCTCGCCGGTTCCGCCTCCGGCGCGATCCCTGCCCTGGCGCAGGCGACACCCGACCGACAGGAGGTCGAGGCGACACGGCAGCTCAACCGCGAGACGGCGCGGCGCCAGCAGATCACCCTGATGGAGGCGGAACGCCAATATCAGCATGACGTCGCGGCCTATGACCGGTCGATCCGCGCTCGCCAGCGGGCCGTGGCGATCGGGAACGCCCAGTATCGGCATAAGCGGCACGCCTATGCGGCCGCCATGGCCGCATGGCGCGAACAGGTTGCAGCTTGTAAGACGGGGAAAAGCGCGGCCTGCAGGGCGCCAACCCCCGATCCCGCCAGCTTTCTCTAGGCGCGTTACGGTCTGATCAAAACCGGAGCGGCGCGGGCATGGCCAGCCATTCGGGCTGGTCGTCGGTGATCGGCATGTCCAGCCGCGACGCCTCGGCCCCGGAGAAGATGCTTGCATCGGCGAGCCGCCCGAACCCGGCCTCGCGGCTCCAGAAGCTCAGACCATGGGTCGCATGACGCGTGACCAGCACATAGCCGTCCGCGCCCTCCTCGAGTGCGCGCCCGATCGCCCGGTCCAGGAGCGCGCTGCTATGGCCGAAGCTGACGCCATGCTCGGTGATGGCAACATAACCCCCGCCGAACTGGCCGGGTACGAGGCGATCACAATCGAGCGAGAACTCAAAACCGAAGGGCAGGGCGGATTTGGCGGCGGCGAAGAGAAGGTGTCCGACCGCGTCGATGGCGAACTGCTCCCCGGCAAAGTGCAGGTGGACACGGCCCTCGCTGCGGGACTCGGATCGGGACAGATCGCAGTCGAACGTCGGATAGGCCGGATCGACGAACAGAGCGAGGAACGTCTCGAACGGATCGTCGCCGCCCGGGGGAAAAGCCGTGGCAAAGGCCGGACCCAGGCCAGAATAGGCCGCAAGGCGCGCCGCGGGCTCGTCCCCGAGATCGCCGAGCAGATCGCTCGCTGCAAAGGCGCAGTCGATGAGCGCGGCCTCGGCGGGCGTGACTTCGATCAGGAAGCTCGCCTTGAGATAGTTGTTCGCCATGATCGTCTCCTTATGGTGAGAAAAGTGCAGGCCCGCTGGCCGCACGCGCAGCGCCGGGCTCGTCGCCCGGCTGAACAAAATGGGAGGAAGATCCCATGCAGGCGTGGATCGCCGCGCTCTCGACCTATTCCGCGACGCGCGAGACGATCCTGCAGCATCGATTTCTCGCCGATGTCGGCGGCGAGCTATGGCGCCGGGGCGAGTTCGATTTTTCGGTCTCGCACAGCGAGGTCGACAATAGCGGCTATGACCTCATCATCGAGGCGCGCGGCATAATGCGGCATGTCCAGCTCAAGGCGATGCATGGACAGGCCAGGCGGCGCAGCTTCGACATCCAGACGCGGCTGGGCGCCAAGCCCAATGGCTGCGCCGTGCTGATCCGGCATGACGCGCGCAGCCTCGCCGTCGAGGCCTATCGCTGGTTCGGCGCCCCGCCCGGCCAAGGCCTGCCATCGTTAGGGGAGAAGGTCACCCGCCATGCGAAGGGCAATGCGCTCGGCCATAAGGCGGACCGGCCCGCGCTGCGCGAGGTGCCGCTCGCGCGCTTTGCGCCCGTCAGCGATATCGCGGCGCTGGTGGATCTGATGTTTGGGCCGTGGCCCGAGGCGGGCTAGACCGCGTTCGCGGCCTGGGGCGCGTGCCAGCGCGCGATGATGGCCTGCATCTCGTCGCCATAGCCGAGCGCATCGATATAGAGGGCGCCCGGATGCTCGGCGAGGAAGCCCACGATCGCCGCGATGTCGCGCGCCACGGCCGTGTCCAGCGCGAACAGGTCGGCGACCGGGAAGTCGCCCAGCTCGGGTCCGTTCCACCAGGCCATGAGAAAATGCCCGCCGCGCCTGCCCGGTATCGGACAGGGCGAGCGGAACGAGCCGGTCGAGCGCGGCCAGCGCGCTGCTGCGGTCGGTGGGAATCGCTGTCATGATGATACTGTCTCAACAAAGCCCGGCCGGGCCAAGAGCTCTTGGGGGAATGGAGCGGCCTTGTCCACGACGAGCGGCGGCACAACGAAGTCGGCCGCATCGAAATAGGCGAGCACGGCGTCGTAGCTTGCCAGGCGTTCGAGCGCCGCGCGGCCGATCACGACATAATCGTCTTCGTCGACCGGGTAGGAGATGGGTTCGCCTGCGCCCGTGAACACCACGCGCTCTGCGCCCCATTGCGAAGGATAGGCGCCCGACCAGCGCGCAAAGGCGATGCCGTGCTCGGCGCACCAGGCTTCGAGGGCCTCGAACCGGCCGTTGGCGACTTCGTGGGCGAAGAGGCTGAGAGCGGTGCCGGGAACATGGTGGTCGGTCTCGAACGGCTCGCCGTCCCATTCGGTCGACAAGGCCTCGGCGGTGATGAGCGCGGTGAGCGCCTCATAGGCGTAGGGTGAGAGGGTGCCGCCGAGCGTGATTGACGCAGAAACGCGGTTTGCCATGGGGTGAGCTCCTGAAAAGAAGGTGTTCGGCCTTGCGCGAGATCAGGCGCAGAGGGCCGCGAGGCGCGCGCGGGCTTGGGCCGCGCAAGCGGGATAGGCGGCTGCGATATTGGCATGGAGATGCGCGAAGTCCGGGATCGGAAAATGCCCTTCGCTGTTCGGCCGGGTCGTCATGAGCGCGCCGATGACGATCTCCTCGAGCCCGGCGCGCCGCTCCAGCACGTCGCCGCCCGGCGCATGCGGATCGGCGCGGTGAAGCCCGCTTCCATCCAGGTCGACAGGCCGTTTTCGGCGGCCTCGACATAGGCGGCGACCTCGGCCCGGTCCTGCGCGAAGCGCCAGACCTTGAGACCGAGGGTCAGGTAGCGCCCGAAATCATGGGCGTTGCCGATAGCGACGAGCGCACAGCCCTCGGGCGGAGGACCGAGGCGGGTCTGGATGGCGGCGCGATAGCTTTCCACTTCGAGGCGGTTGCACGCGTCGAAGTCGGGCGTGTGGCCGATCTGGGCGCAGTCCTCATTCGCCGGCGCCGCGCCGATATCAAAGATGCTGAACATGAAATCCTCCAGGGGATAGGAGGGCCTGGCGTCTGACGGCAGACCCGCGCATGGAGCGGACCTAGTCGATCGCGCCGAAGATTTTCGCGGCCTCGGGATGGTCGCCGGCATAGTCGCGCAGGCGGTGGAAGGCCTCGGCGAGATGATCGTCTTCGACCTCGAAGGAGAGGTGCGAAAAGGCGAAGAGCGTGGCGATGATGCCCGCAGCGTCGGCGGAGACGGTGCCCTCATAGCCGTTGCTGTTGCAACAGATGCGATAGGCCGGTCGTCCGGCGGGGACGAGATAGAGCGCGTGCCCCGCCCGTTCCATGAACTGCCAGTAGCCACCGCCATAATCGGCCGAGAGCCACTGCAGGAAGGAATAGACCAGCGTCTCGCCCTTGAAGAAATGACGGCGGCCAAAAAGCGTCGGAAGGAATGCGCCGCGCCGCGCGTCGGGCACGAGGGTTGCGGCGTTGCAGGGGGCATCGGCGATGGCAGGAAGAGTGTCTGTCATGGGGGAACTCCGACAAAGGGACCGGCCCGGACGCTCCTTTTCGCGGCAGGACCATCATCACCGCTCCCCCTCCCCTTCCCAGCGCCGCGCGAGCGGCGGCATGACGACAGGGCCCGCTTCGCAGGCGTGCGAGGCGAGCCCTGTCGGGGCAGAAGCGATGGCGATCAGTCGGCGAAGGCAGGCGGGGCCGAGCTGGCGCCCAGTCCCTCGGGCTCGCTATGTCCGGCCTGGGAGGCGTCATCGCCCGGCAGCGGCGGCAGGCCATCGTCGGTGGGCATCGCCATTTCGGCGGGGAGGTCGCGGCGTCGCGAGGGGCGCGACCAGACGACATTGTAGGAGCCATCCTGCTGCTGGAACAGCGAGACATAGAGCGGCTGGGCGAAGCTCGGGTCCTCGATCTTGCCGTTGTAGAAGATGAGGCCGCTCTCGCGCGAGGCGAGCTCGAACAGCGCGCCGACACGGACCCAGGCGCGCGCAGCCGACAGCGCCATCACCTCGAACTTGGGCGCGTTGGGATTGGCCGAGTGGACCGGGCGGAGCGCGATGGTGAGCTCGACCGTCAGGGTGGAGACACGGCCGACGAGGTGGCCGGCGGCGTTCTTGGCGATGGAACCGATGTTCATGGGACTTCTCCGTTTTCGAAAGCGTCCTCGAACCCCTTGTCCGGGACGCCAGTCCCTCACCCCCTCCTCTCCTCGGCCGTTCGGCCGAGCAGGCGCTGACAAGCGCCCATCATCGCCCGCGCCTTCCCGCGGCCGATGGCCTGAAACTGGCCCGTCTTGTCCGCGCAGTCCGGTCTTGAAGCCTAATGCTGCGAACCGAACAGGATCCGCTTGACCTCGATCTGGTGCGCGCCGTCGCGCTTGCCGGCGGCTGCGTCCATGTCTGCGCGCAGACGCGCGGCCAGATCATCCGGTATAAGCGCATAGGGCGCGACAAGCGCGATCGCGGCCTGGGGGTCGAGCAGTTCGCCCGGCTCGGTGCCGGCCCACAGCAGGATTTCGCCGTCCTCGTCCCCATCCTCATTATCGTGCCGGACGCTCTCGGCCTCGGGATCGTCGGCCTCGGGGATGCGCGAGAAGACCTGCGCAAAAAGGGTCTGGAGCGGGCGGTCGAAACCGACGACGGCGCACAGCACCTTCGGGCACTCGGGGCGGGGCGCAAGCCTATGACGGCTCATGATTTTGTCCTCCTCGCAAGTTGCTTGAATGGTTGGCGCTGCGACATCGCCGCCATATCTTCCCAGGTTCAATCCCAAGAAGGAGACAGCCATGGGCAAAGCCACCGAAGGCCATATCGATATCGGCATCGAGGAGAAGGACCGCGCAGCCATCGCCGAAGGTCTCTCCCGCCTTTTGGCCGATACCTATACGCTCTATCTCACCACCCACAATTTCCATTGGAACGTGACGGGCCCGATGTTCAACACGCTCCATGACATGTTCATGGTGCAATATACCGAGCTGTGGAACTCGGTCGATCTCATCGCCGAGCGCATTCGTTCGCTGGGACACAAGGCGCCGGGCTCCTACGCGCAGTTCAGCGCGCTGGCCTCGATCGACGATGCGCCCGCCGATCCGCCCAAGGCGCTCGACATGGTCGCCATCCTGGTGTCGGGCCATGAGGCGGTCGCGCGCACCGCGCGCTCGATCTTCCCGCTGGCCGACAAGGCGAGCGACGAGCCCACCGCCGATCTTTTGACGCAGCGCCTAACCGTGCACGAAAAGACGGCCTGGATGCTGCGATCGCTGCTGCAGAACTGAAGCGACTGACCGTTATCCGACAGGCGTGCCCGGGGCTCCGTGCGCCCTGTCGGACGAGGCGGCCCCTAATCTGCTCGGCCTGGGAAACTCAAAACCGTTCCGGGGGTTTGTCGTTCACACCCGCCCTGCGTCCCGCAGGGCGGTTTATCGACATGACCTGACAGGAGCTTCTATGCCCAGGAAACCCGCGACCGACAAAGATGTGCTCGTTCCTGCCGACATTGCGCCTGGCAAGCCCGTCTCGGGAGAGTCGCGGCAGAAGGCCTCGCCGGTGCCCGCCGATGCACAGCTGTCGGAAAGCTATGCTGAAAAACAGGGCGACGGCGGCGAGACCCACCAGGTCGCAGCCGACGGCGCGGCGGTGCTCACCACGAGCCAGGGCGCTCCGGTCGCCGACGACCAGAACAGCCTGAAGCAAGGCGCGCGCGGCCCGACGCTGCTCGAGGACTTCCACTTTCGCGAGAAGATCTTCCACTTCGACCATGAGCGAATCCCCGAGCGCGTGGTCCATGCCCGCGGCTATGGCGCGCACGGCTTTTTCGAGCTGACCGACAGCCTGGCGGACGTGACCCGCGCCGACATCTTCCAGCGCGTGGGCGAGCGCACCCCCGCCTTCGTGCGCTTCTCGACCGTGGCGGGCTCGAAGGGTTCGTTCGACCTGGCGCGTGACGTGCGCGGCTTCGCGGTCAAGCTCTATACCAAGGAAGGCAACTGGGATCTGGTCGGCAACAACATCCCGGTCTTCTTCATCCAAGATGCGATCAAGTTTCCCGACCTCGTCCATGCGGCAAAGCCCGAACCCGACCGCGCCTTCCCGCAGGCGCAGACCGCCCATGACAATTTCTGGGATTTCATCAGCCTGACCCCCGAATCCATGCACATGATCATGTGGGCCATGTCGGACCGGGCGATCCCGCGTTCATTCCGCACGATGGAGGGCTTTGGCGTCCATACCTTCCGGCTTGTCAGCGCCGAGGGCAAGTCGACCTTCGTCAAGTTCCACTGGAAGCCCAAGCAGGGCCTGCAGTCGGTGCTGTGGAACGAGGCGGTCAAGATCAACGGCGCGGACCCGGACTTCCATCGCCGCGATCTGTGGGAAGCGATCAATGGCGGCGACTTCCCCGAATGGGAGCTCGGCGTCCAGCTGTTCGACCAGGCCTTTGCCGACCAGTTCGACTTCGACGTGCTCGATGCGACCAAGATCATTCCGGAAGAGATCCTGCCCGTCCGGGTCGTGGGCCGTCTGGTGCTCGACCGGGTCGTCGACAATTTCTTCGCCGAGACCGAACAGGTTGCTTTCTGCACGCAGAATGTCGTGCCCGGCATCGACTTCACCAACGACCCGCTGCTCCAGGGGCGTAATTTCTCCTACCTCGATACGCAGCTCAAGCGCTTGGGCTCGCCCAACTTCACCCATATCCCGATCAACGCGCCCAAATGCCCCGTGGCCCATTTCCAGCAGGACGGGCACATGGCGATGACCAACCCCCGGGGGCGGGTCAATTATGAGCCCAACAGCTGGGGTGCGACGCTCGGCGGACCGCGCGAGGATCCGGTCCGGGGGTTCCGGAGCTTCGCCGAAGAGGCCGATGGCGCCAAGCTGCGCATCCGCCCGGAAAGCTTTGCCGATCACTATAGCCAGGCCCGGCAATTCTATGTGAGCCAGGAGCCGATCGAGCAGAAGCATATCGCCGATGCCCTGGTTTTCGAGCTCAGCAAGGTCGAACGCCCGGACATTCGCGCCCGTGTCGTCTCGCACCTCATCAACATCGACGACGGCCTGGCCGGCACCGTCGCGGACGGCCTGGGCCTTCCCGAATTGCCCGCGTCCGCACAGGCCGCGCAGCCCACCCGGAGCGATCTGCCCCCGTCCGAAGCACTGTCGATCGTGAAGAACGGACCGCCGAGCTTCAAGGGGCGCAAGCTGGGCATTCTCCTGAGTGACGGCGCCGATGCCGCGCTGTTTGGCGGCCTCGTCAAGGCGCTCGACAAGGTGGGCGCGGTCTATGACGTGATTGCTCCCAAGATCGGCGGCGTGACGCTCGATGATGGGACCAAGGTTGCGGCCAAGCAGAAGATCGACGGCGGACCTTCGGTGCTGTTCGACGCGGTGGCCATCGTCGTCTCGGCCGACGGCGCGGCGCTGCTTGCCGATGACGCCGCCACGCAGGACTTCGTGCGCGATGCCTTTGGCCATTGCAAATATATCGGCCTCACGCTCGATGCGCAGCCGATCTTTGCCAATGCCGGCATCCTCGACAAGCTCGACGACGCCTGTATCGAGCTTGGCGCCGCCAAGGATGCGGCGGCCTTCGTCGACACGATCGCGGCGCTGCGCTTCTGGCCCCGCGAACTCAAGGTCGACCTGGATGCCAAATGAGCCCGGCGATCTGCCGCCCCTGCCCTCGCCCGAGCGGCTGCGCGAACTGATGTTCGATGCGGCGAGGCTGGGGCGGACCGACGTGCTGCCGGCCCTGCTGCATGCGGGCTGCGCGGTCGAGGCAAAGGATGAGCGGGGCTATACCCCGCTCATCCTGGCGGCCTATCATGGGCATGACGAGGCCGTGGCGCTGCTGCTCGATCACGGCGCCGATCCCGAGGCGGGTGATGCCGCGCGCGGCAACACCGCGCTGATGGGCGCGGCGTTCAAGGGCTTCACATCGGTCGCCAGGCTGCTTCTCGAGCGCGGGGCCGACGCCGAGACGACCAACAAGGCCGGCCAGACCGCGCTGATGCTAGCCGCGCTGTTCGACCGGCGAGAGATAGCCGATCTCCTGCTTGCGCAGGGCGCGGACCCCGAGCGATGTGACGCCGCGGGCAACTCGGCGCTGTCGGTTGCGCGCGACCAGAACAACGCCGCCATGGGCGAGCATTTGCGCGGCACTTGTCCTGCATCTCGGCCTGGGAGCCGGCGGGTAGAAAGCGCCATTCCTGCATCGTAGGATGGCCGAGGGCCGTTTGCCGGTTTCGCGCGAGGGCCCGCGCCGCTAGGCCATGCCATAAGGTTTTGAGGGGTTAGGTGTTTTGAACGAGACTGCGGCTTCGGGAATGCGCGCGGCGTTGCAGCAGATGTCAGTCGGGGTGTCGGTTGCCGAGGTCCCCTCCGGCGCCTTCGTCTTTCTGAACGAGGCGGGCGAGACCATATTGGGCAGCGCCCATGCGCCTGTCGATCTCGCCGATTATGCGGGCTTCGGCGCCGAGCATGCCGACGGCTCGGCCTATCGCCCCGAGGACTATCCGCTGGCCCGGGCCGCCACCAAGGGCGAAACGGTAACCCGCGAGCCAATGCTCTATCGCCGAGGGGACGGCGAACTGCGCCGCCTGGAAGTGAGCGCCTCGCGCGTGCGCGGCGATGACGGCCAGCCCCTGCTCGCGATCTGCTCGTTCGAGGATGTGACCGAGCGCGAGCGCACGCTGCAGTTGTTCGAGACATTTGTCGCCGCGGTTCCCGGCGTCGTCTATGCCAAGGACCGGCAGAAACGGATGATCGTCGCCAATCGCGGCGTCGCCGAACTGGTGGGCAAGCCGCTGTCCGAGATCCTGGGCAAAAGCGATGCGGAGTTCCTCGATTCTGCGGCGGAAGCGGCGGCGGTTGCCGAAACCGACGAACGGGTGATGACCTCAGGCGTGGCGGAACAGGTGGAGGAACTGGTCAGCTTCCCCGACGGGCGCCGCGCGATCTGGCTCTCGACCAAGGCGCCCTTGCGCGACGAAGCCGGTGCGATCACCGGCATGATCGGCTCGTCGATCGACATTACCGCGCGCAAGGAAGCCGAGGCCGCGCTGGCGCAGGCGGAGGAGCAGTTCCGCTTCGCGCTCGAAGCGGCGGGCGGCATCGGCACCTGGGACTGGGACGTCCCTGGCGACGTCGTTCGCGCCAGCGCGCAATTTGCCGGGCTTTACGGCATCGCGGCCGAGCGGGCCGCCGCCGGCCTGTCGCTCGAGGAATATATCGCCGGCATCCATCCCGCCGATCGCGAGGCGATCAGCGCGCGCATCCGCGCGGCGGTGGACGGCGAAGATGAATTCCATGCCGAATACCGGGTCTGCAACCTCAACGGCGAGGTCCGGTGGGTAGTCGCCCGGGGTCGCTGCCTGCGCGATGCGGCGGGAACGCCGACGCGTTTTCCGGGCGTCACCTTCGACATCACCGACCGCAAGCGGGCCGAGGACGCGCTACGCGAGGTCGAGGAGCGCTATCGCCTGGCCGCGCGCGCCACCAATGATGCGATCTGGGACTGGCATTTCGCCAGCAACCATGTGCTGTGGAACGAAGCGCTCGAAGTCGGCTACGGCCATGCGCCCGAGACGGTGAGCCCCACTGGCGAATGGTGGCTCGAGCAGATCCATCCCGAAGACCGCGAGCGGGTCGACACAACCATCCATGAGGCGATCGAAGGCGAAGCGGAAAGCTGGACCGGTGAGTATCGCTTCCGGCGCGCTGACGGCAGCGCCGACGTCTTCGACCGCGGGCATATCATCCGGGACGAGACGGGACGCGCCATCCGCATGATCGGCGCCATGCTCGACCTCAGCGAGCGTCGCCGGGCTGAGCGCGCCCTGCGCGCGACCAGCAGCGCCTGGAAGCGATCCTCGCCAATACGCGCATGGCGGTGTTCCTGCTCGACGAGCGCGCGAAGTGCATCTTTGCCAATGCTGCGGCGCAAACACTGACGGGACATGATGTGGCCGCGCTTGAAGGCCGTACGCTTGATCATCTGATCGCGCCGGAAGGGGTCGCCCAGCCGGGTGCCGGGACTGCGCTGCCGCTCGACACGGTCCTCGAAGACGGACAGCAGATCGAGGGCGAGACGATATTCGTCACCCAAGCGGGCACGATCCTGCCCATCGCCTACAGCGCAAGTCCGGTTCTGGACGAGGTGGGCCGGCCCGTCGGCACGGTGGTCGAGGCGCGTGGGACCGCCGAGGAAAAGGCCGAGGAGCGACGGCAGGCATTCCGACTGGAGCTGGTCGACGCGCTGCGCAGCGAGATCGATCCGCGCCAGATCATGCAGCGCGCCGTGAATATCCTGGGGCCTCATCTTGGCGCATCGCGGGTCGGCTATGGCATGGTGCGCCGGGACGGCGAGATGGTCGATCTCGAGACCGAATATTGCGATGGGGTGGCGCCGCTGGCCGGTAGCCATCCGATCAGCGCTTTCGGTCCCGGCAATATCGCGAACCTGCGTGCGGGGCAGACCTCGGTCTATCGGGATGTCGAAGCCGACTCCGGCACGGCGGGCATCGGCCTCGCGGACTTCGGGATCGCGAGCCTGGTCGCCGTTCCATTGATCCGCGAGGGCGTCTTGCGCGCCTCGCTCTACGTCAACCAGGACGAGGTGCGCGATTGGCAGCCTGCGGAGGTCGCGCTCATCGAGGAAGTGGCCGCGCGGGTGTGGGACGCGGTCGAGCGGGCCAATGCGGTCGACGACCTGCGCGCGCTCAATGCCGATCTGGAACGCCGGATCGCGGCGGCCGTGGCCGAGCGCGAGAAAGCCGAAGAGGCCTTGCGGCAAAGCCAGAAGATGGAAGCGGTCGGCCAGCTCACCGGCGGGATCGCGCACGATTTCAACAATCTGCTGACCATCGTCACCGGCAATATCGACATGGCCGGCCGGGCCCTCGAGGCGGCGGGCGTCAACGATCCGCGCGCACGCCGCGCGCTCGACAATGCGATGAAGGGCGGCGAACGCGCGGCGGCGCTCACGCACCGATTGCTCGCCTTCTCGCGCCGCCAGCCGCTGGCGCCCAAGCCGACCGATGCCGACCGGCTGGTCGCAGGCATGTCCGATCTGCTCGGCCGCTCGCTGGGCGAGATGGTCAGCCTCGAGATCGTTACCTCGCCGGGGCTCTGGCGGATCGAGGCCGACCAGAACCAGCTTGAAAATGCGATCCTCAATCTGGCCCTCAACGCGCGCGACGCGATGCCCCAGGGCGGAACGCTGACGATAGAGACCGCCTACGCGCGGCTGGGGGACGAATATAGCGCGCAGCATGCCGAGGTGGCGCCTGGCCAATATGTGGTGATCGCGGTGACCGATACCGGCGAGGGTATGACGCGCGAGACGCTGGCCCGGGTGTTCGAACCCTTTTTCACGACCAAGGAGGTGGGTCGCGGCACGGGCCTGGGACTCTCGCAAGTCTACGGCTTCACCAAGCAGTCGGGTGGACATGTGAAGGTCTATTCGGAAGAAAACCAGGGCACCACCGTCAAGATCTACCTGCCGCGCCTGGTCAGCGACGCCGAGGTGGAGCCGGCCGCGGAGCAGGTGACCGACCTGGAGACCAGCCCGCGCCGGGAGACAATCCTTGCCGTCGAGGATGATGACGATGTGCGCGCCTATACGGTCGAGTGCCTGCGCGAACTCGGTTACCGGGTGCTCGAAGCCCATGACGGGCCCTCGGCGCTCGCGCTGATGGAGCGGCAGAGAACTTCGGTGGATCTGCTGTTCACCGACGTGGTCATGCCCGGCATGTCGGGCCGCGAGCTCGCGGACGAGCTGCGGCGACGCCAGCCCGATCTGCGCGTGCTCTACACCTCGGGCTATACGCGCAACGCCATCACCCATGGTGGCCGGCTCGACGAAGGCGTCGAGATGATCGCCAAGCCTTTCACCTACCAGGCCTTGGCCATGAAACTGCGCGACATGCTAGAGGCCGGCCGCACCAAGCGCGTGCTGGTGGTCGACCATGATCCGATGGTGCGGGCGCTGGTCGCCGAATCTCTGGCCGGGGTCGACTATACGGCCGACGAGGCCGCGACGGCGGCCGAGGCCTTGATGACGGTCCGGGCGGCGCAGGGGCGCTTCGATGCCGTGGTGCTGGATCTCGCGCTCCCCGACAAGCCGGGCGACCTGGTGGCCGCCGAACTGCGGGCGCTTCATGCCGATCTCCCGATCCTGATCGCAGCGGATGCAGGCGCCAAGGCGCTCGCGGCGCGCTTTGCCGAGGATCGCTGCATCGCCGTCATCGCCAAACCCTATACCGGCGGTCTGCTCAAGGAAGCGCTGGCCGATCTGGGGATGCGGTGCGCGGTCGGCGACACGGGGCAGTAGGACGCGGAGAAAAGGGCGGCTGTTCTTGTCGGGAAGCGCCCGGGAGACGCCGCAGGCGATAGGCGCGTTCGATGGCTGCGACGGCGTGGCCGGCCAGCAGACACTGGGCTTCGAGCGAAAGGGGCGCATCGCCCACGAACGCGAGGGTGACGCCGGCGTCGCCGCGGCGCTCGAAACGAAGGGTACCTTGAGCGCAGACCGCAAGTCCTGCTTCGAAGTCGAGCGACCAGAGCCCGGGTGTTGTGTGCGAATCCATGCACACTTGTACCGCAAGATGACGAAAGCCTGGTTATGGCCACGGCGCCAAAGCCCTAGACATTGGTCGCATGGCGCTTGACTGCAACAAGGCATCCCGCGAGAGCGCGGGCGTCACGTGCTCGTGCGCCGGATCCGGTGCGCGACATGCCGGGCCGCGCCTTCAGCGCTGCTGATCGCCTTTCCGGCGGCGGCCGCCGCCTGGCGCGCGCCGGCTTGGCGCAAAAGCGTGCGCGCTTCGCGCAGGCGCTCCACGGCATTGGCGATGGCCTGGCCGTGCTCGGGCGTGGCAGGCGTGATGGGGCGCATGGATGACCTCCTTAGTGAATAAGCTTGTGGTCAAAGGCGGCATAACCGGTGGGTATGCTGTGGGCGCGCGGTGCACATGTCGCGCGATGGCGCAGCGCCGCGCGGCTGCCTAGAGACGGCTTGCGGCCTGCCCTGCAGTAAAGTCGGCGAGCCATTGCTCCATGGTCGGCCGTTCGCTGACGGCACGAGCGCGGCCGCGTCCTGGAAGCGCAGCAGCTCGGTGGGAGCGGTCCGCAGGATCTCGCCGATCTCGGCCTGGGGCAGCAGCCGCTCGGCGCGGATAAAGTCGGTGATCCGCCCCGGTCGCGTCCGGGTCGAGCGCCGCCAGAGCCCCTCGACCGTGTGGAGACGCGGGGCGGCGCGTGCCTCGATGAGCACGATGAGCCGCAGGCACCAGGGCGGCAAGGCGCGGACCTCGTCGGGCTTGATGGCGCCGCAGAAGAAACAGGACGATTTGGGCGGGACCGGCAGGCCAGCTTGCGTGATCCGGGCCTCGCAGCGTGCGCGCGTCCAGCCCCAGTCGCGAAGCGGATAGCGGCACTCGAACAGCGGGTCGTCGATCCCGGCGGCATGGCGGTAGCGGCGCGCGTCGGCGGGCGAGGCATCGTAGCCGATCAGGCGCACGACCTTCCCGCCCGCCGCCCAGGCGGCCTTGGCCGGCGGCCATTGCTTGAGGAAGGCGTCCTGGGGCGCGACCTTCCATTTGAGCGAGCAGCTGTGACGGCCCAGGCTAATGCTCGGCAGCGTCGCGTTCGCCAGCAGGTTGGTGAGGATCGTCGCATAAGGCGGATAGTGCTTGAAGCGCTTGGGCCGGTAAGCGACGACTTCATAGGGAATGCCCCGGGCCGCCATCCAGGCGGCCATCATCGACTGATATTCATACGTATCGGGCTTTTCGGCCCCAGGGTCGGCGGTGAGGACGAGATCGGGCGTTTCGCCGCGCGCATGCAGCTCGATAAGGAGCGCGGTGGAATCGACTCCGACGCCGTAGGCGAGGATGATGGGTGCCTGCGGATCGAGCTCGATCCTGTCGGGCACGCGGCAATGTGCCGCGTCATTAGGCACGCGGTGCATGAGGTGTCCTTTCAGGGAGTCTGCCCGTAGGCGGGCACTACTGACAAAAATGTGGACAGCCGCCCCGCGCGCGCGCAGCATCGCGCCGCGGGGGGAAACGAAAGATGCCGCTCAGGGCGCATATGATCGTCTACGCAGCGCCGCCCCATGACGCGGTGCGCACCGTGCAGTGCCAATGCGGATGGAAAGCGACGGCCGAACCCGACAGTCCCTCTGACTATCGCGCCACGATGGCGCATTTGCTCGCCCGGTGGCTGGGCCATGTCGCCCCGCCGCCGGCCTGAGGTCAGGCGAACAGCCGGCCGTCCGATGGGGTGGCGGGTGCCAGATTGAGATCCCGGCGGATCTTCCGGGCGAAGCGATCGGGCGCCATGAGGTCGCGGATCGAGGCATAATGGTTGCGCTCGCCGATATGGTCGCTTCGGCCGTGGACGCGCCGGTAGAGGATCTCGCGGTCCGGTCCCATGAGGCCCAGGCTGAGCTGGACCCAGATGTCCTCGCCGTGGAGCGTGATTTCGCCGGAGACGGCAACGCCGCCCTTGTTGGAGCGGACATCGAAACTGCCCTCGGCCAGATCCAGCGCTTCGGCGAGCCGCCGCATCGCGATCCGTCCCTCGCTGTGGAAGAGGCGCTTGGCGGGCTCGTCATAGGCGACGCCGCGATAGGCGAGCGTCTTGAGCACAGGATGCCGCCGGATTTCAGCGATCGCGTCCAGGCATTCGCGGCGCAGGAGAGTGCTGGGCGGCCGGGCTTCGCACACCTGCGACAGGTGACGGATAAGGAGGATGACCGCGGGGTCGATCTCAGCGTCCTTGCCAGCGTTGCGGCAGTCGGTGATCGCGGCGCCGATCGCGTGCAATGTGGTGGTGACGGTGCAGAGCGCGCTAGGGTCGAGGGCCTGCTGGTGGCGAAACGCAACATCGTAGCTCATGGGGAAAGTCTCCGAGGGGCCAAGCGATCCACGTCGCTCGTCCTCCCGGCCCCCCTCCCCTTTTTCCGGCGCCTGGCGCCGGGCGGTCCTTGCAGATTGCGGACCTTTCCGGTGCGGCCAGGGGAAAGAACCGCCGGATAGTCAGAGGCCTCGGCAAGGTATAAAATTCCTCCGAAATGGAGAGGACTCAGGCGATGGGCATCGACATGATGGAATGCCTGCGTGGCGGCGTGTCGGACCTGCGCATCCCGGGACATCCTGAGCTTGGTGAGCGCGCGAACGAGATGGCGGGACCGGATGCGACCGGCATCTTCAGCGTCATAGGACCGTTTCAGGTCGATCTTTTCGCGCGGGCCGTCTGCGCCACCGCCTTTTCCCGTGGCAGTGTCGCGCCGCCCGAGGCGGCCGCAATCGAACTGCGCTACGTGCTAGCCCAGCCGGTCCGGTTCGACCGGCTGGTCGGAGCCGTGCGCGACCGCCGGGACGCGCGGGACAGCTTGCCCGTGAAGGTACGACGCCTGACAGTGTCAGGGCTTCCCGCTCTGTATCAGGTCATGGAGGGGCGTCACCGGGCCTTCGTCGCGCGCGACGCGGGCGACAGCACGATCGCGGCCCGGATCGACATGGACTATCGCTGCGATCCGTCCGCCTTCTGCCTGCATGGCGATACGCTGATGCGCGAGGCCGAGGGCGTGCGGTGGCCGGTCTCGCCGCTTCGGCCCTGGGACCTGCCGATCGAAGCGGCCGGCGCGGCGGTGACGCCCGACCTCAACTATACGCTCCAGGCCCTGGGCGTGCGTAGCCTCCCGGTCAGCAGCGCGCTCAGCTATGACCTCAATCTCGCCAGGGCCGTCCATCGCGAACTCGCCCATGCGGCCGACAAGGCCTGACCCAGGTCGATGCCGACCATGTTGACCATGCCAGATGTTCACGGTACGTTCCCACGCGAAGGGAGTTTCCGCCATGAGCATGTCCATTTTTCTCGACCGGTTTGATCTCGACATCACGCTGCGGGATGCCGCGCTCGATCCCGACAATCGGCCGACGCGCCGGATGATCGCCAATGCGGCCATCGGCATGGATGCGCTTGATGCCTATTATGCCGTGCGCGAGATCCGCGAGGCGGCCCAGTGGATCCACGAGGGGCTGGCGCAAGGCAAACGGAAGCTCGCAAGCCTGCTGTCCAACCCGCAGGCCGACGATTTTCAGCGGACGATCTATTTCTGCCTGGCGGGTCGCGGCGTGGTCGAGATGCTCGACGACCTCGCCTGGTTGGAGGATCTGCTCGAGCGGCGCGGCCGGATCGCGGGCCAGATCCACCGTGAAAAGCGAACGATCCTGCCGCTGACTAACCCCTATGTCGCGGCGGAGCCCGACGGCCCCCTCGTCGAGAGCCGTGCCGATTTCGCCCAAGGTGCGTCCTGGTGGGCGGAGCCAGTCGTCAAATCCTGAGCTGCAGGGCTGCGCCGCGTCCGGCGCCGTGCTTGGTGATCGGCATCAAGGCTCGGCGTGCAGCTGGTCTGCGGCCCATTGCTCGACCCATCCGGTCACAAGCGCATCATGATCGAGGTCGCCGCTTTCGATGAGCGCCCGCAGATCCTCCCGCGCCTTAGCGATCGCCTCTTCCCAGGGATCGAACCGCAGCGGCGGCGCTATGGCTGGCGCCGCGATCGGCAGGGCGCGGGCAGGCTGGCGTAGCCGCGCCCGCTGCTGCTCGACCCACCGCTCCATCTCGTCGGCGACGAGGTCATCCGACTTTCGACAACCATGCACCCGCGCCTTGCTACGCGCTGCGATGCCATAGGCCTGACTGTCGATCGAGGCGACGCGGCGCGCGAAGGGTTTGAGGAAGGGAATGGCCGCGCCCTTGACGCCGAAGAGATGCAACCGCACCGCTGGCGGCAGGACGCGATCGAGATGATCGACCACCGCAATAAGACCGGCGTCGCCATGGATGGGTCGTCGGCACATCGATCCGACACCGATGAGGGGATGGCGCTCGACAAGCCCCGCGAGCGCAGTGGCGCAGCGTTCGTAATCTTGCGGCAGGCGGCCCTGGATGACCGGCAGGAATGTGCTGGCGATATTCCGATCGACAGCGCGCGCATGACATTCGATATTGGCCCGGACGGTGCGCGCGATCCGGTCGAGGACCTCCTCGCGGTCGCGGGCAACCTCCTGCTCCACGCAATAGTCGAGGCTCGCCCACCAGCGAAAGGGAAAGGCGGACGCGAGCGCGACATAGGCGTCGATGGTCCAGGGATAGCCGCCATAGTGGGCCATGGCGCTGAACCCGGCGCTGTCCAGGCAAAGACTGTGGAGACCGGCCGCATTCTCCAGGTCCTGGAGTTTCCAGCCGGCCCATTCACGCCCCTGCCTTGCGTCCACCCAACGGGAGAAGGCATTGGCGGAGACGAGGACCGGCAGGGCAAGGCTGCGCGCGCGGGCGAGCAGCGGGCCGGAGCGAAGATGCGGCAGCCCGACCATCAGCGTGATCGCGCGCGATTGGGACGAGGACGTAACCATGCGACAGGTCCTTGGAAACCACCTCATCGGCAAAGCCCATCGACGGCACCGGGTTCGACCTGGTGCCGTACGGGGTGGGCCACGCGTTTCAAACGCCCAGGCCTTGCGGAAAAGGGACTATTGTCGGCGCTCGCAGGTGAGGCGTTCGCCCTTGCGCCATCGGGCGGGGGGCAGCCAGGTGCCGGCAAAGGCCCCTGCCCTGCGGCCCTGGGCGTCGGCGAAGGCCGCCTCATAGCGCGCGCGGCGGGCGGGATCGCGGCGAAGATACTGCGCTTGCGGGATCGCAAGCCCGGCGCGGAGCAGCGTCTCGCCGAGGTCAGCGCCGCGAACGGTCACGGTGGCGACGGGGCGGCCATAGGTTGATGAGGGCGTCAGCGTGATGACCGCCTCGGCATCGCGCAGAGCCCGCGCTGCGAGATCCTGCGCGGCCTTGCCGCACGACCAGCAGCCATTCCAGCGCTCGCACATCTGCCTTGTCTCGAAGGCATCGATCCCGAGCAGGCGGATATCGACGGCGAGCGTATCGCCGTCGAGCGCGCGGCCGCGCGCATGGAAGCTCTGGGCGTCCGACAGGCTGGAGCCCATAAGCAGGGCTGCAAAGACGCTCGCGAGCATGACCTTGCCACCCATCATGATACCATGACCGTCTCGACCTGCTCATAGCGAGCCGGGACCAGGGCCACCCGGTAGGGCTGGAGAAGATCGCCGGTGCGCACGACGCTGATCGGCCCGCCGCCGGCGGCGAACAGACGTGCAGCGACGCGTTCGGCATTCTGCCGGCTGCACAGGAGGTCGCGCTTGGCGGACCGGGGAAAGGAAAAAGGTAACATGGTCAGATCCTTGTCTTCGCAGGAGGGACGGGAGGCAAGAGCGCTCAGGCGAAGAGGGTCTTGTGGACCTTGGTCTCCGGGACGATCGTCCAGGCCTGGTCCATGAAGCGGCTGATCCGGTAGGGCATGCGCGTCTCGGGATCGCGCAGGATGACGCGGCGGCCGATCCGGTCGACGATGAATTCTTCGCCGACATGCCCGTCGGAGAACCGGACCGGCGCGGGCAGCTTGATGCGCGCGCCGGTCTCGATCTTTCGGGAACGGCGGGCGAGCGCCTCGCGGCAGCGATGCCGCCAGTCGAGCGCATGCTCGTTCGTGGTCGGTGTCAGAAGATCGAGGATCGCGGCGGGACAGGCAGCCTCGCAGGGGCCCATATTTTCCGTCATGTCCTTGTAGCCAAAATGCTCGCCGCTCGCGCTGCGTGGGTTCCACAGGACGAGGCAGACGATGGCGAAGACCTCGCCGCCGATGCCGTCGCGCGTCACCTGAGCGGCCGCATAATAGACGCGGTTTGCAGGGCAGGACGAGGCGAGCACCTTGAGGCCGCGCGTGCCGCCCTCGGGATGGTCGCGCTCATAGGTGAACTGGTCGTCGAGATAGGCTTTCGCAGTCGCGTGCCCGCCCATCGAATGGCGGGACATGGTGAGCCAACCCATGAGGGTTCTCCTTGGATGAGAGGGGATTACCAGTCGTAGACCGGAAGTTCGGCGATTGGCGCGCAGTCGCGGTCGAACTGCAGCCAGGCGGCGCCGGACGCTTCGGCGAGGTCGAGGCAGGCCTTGAGCGAGCCGGGCATATGCGCGCGGGCTGGCGACGCGACCCAGATGAACCAGCCATAATCCAGCCAGCGGTCCATGAGGATATGCGCCTGCCACAGCGCAGGGTTGAGGCGGGCCGCGAGCGGCGGCGGATAGGCGAGGATGGCGTCGAGTTCCGCCGCGACCTCGGCTGAGAGATGGGCCGTCGACAGGCAGGCCAGGATCTTGGTTTCAAGGGTCATGGCGGCCACCTCATGCAGCCGCGGCAAGTGCGGGCGGCGCGGCGCTGCCCGCTTGCCCGGCCTCGCCGAACGCCGTCAGATAGGCGAAGGCCTGTTCGGCCTTGGACGCAGCGTGGATGATGGCGGTCTTGTCGGCCTTGAGGATGCCGAGCCAGTGGCCGACATAGCTCGCGTGGCTGTCGTGCAACTCGTTGGGGAGGCCAAGCTCGGCGCAGACCAGCCCGGCGGTGATCTCGGCGACAAGTTCCTCGAATGCGTAGGCTTTGTCGCCGAAGCGTTTGCCGAAGGTGCGCGCGAGCCGGTCGCCATGGCCGGTCCAATGCCCCGTTTCATGGACCCTAACGCTCGCATAATGGTCCATCGAGATAAAGCTCGAGCGCTTGGGCATCTGGATATAGTCGAACGTCGGCGAGTAGAAGGCGCCGTTGCCGCCATGACGGACATCGGCGGGGATCGCCGCGAAGAAGCTGTCGATCGCCGCTTGCCGCAAAGAGGGGGTCAGCGGCGTGGCCGGCACCTCGGGCGGGTAATAATAGCCGGGCAGGCCATCGATCTGGTCGGCGTTGAAGACGATGTAATGGCGCAGGAAGCGGATGCTGCGTTCCACGGCCTCACCGCTCGCGGCGTCCGTCTCGGTCTTCTTGAACGAGGAATAATAGACCGACAGGGCGCCCTGCTCGCCGCGGCGGACCTGCGCGCCGAGCTCGCTCGCCTGCCGATAGGTCATCCAGTAGCGCGACCGGTAGCCGTGCATGTCGCCGAGCGCCCAAAGCAGGAGATTGTTGATCCCCGTATAGGGCGTGCCGCAGTGCCGGAGCGGCCGGCCGCCGCTGCCACTCGTGCGCCAGGGCCGGGTCCAGGGCGGTACGCCCTTTTCAAGGCGATCGATGATGATGGCGCTGATTTCGGCCGCGGCATCCCGGCCGGTTCGTGCAGGCTTGGACATGGTGGAAAACTCCTCACAGACGAGACGACCACCGGCGCGAGGACACGCCGGTGGTCGCTTGCGGACAGGATTTGAGGCTCAGGCCTCGGCGGCGGCGAGTTCGTCTTCGTCGGCCTCGGCCGGCGCGGAGGCCGTCGGCGCGGCGGTCACTGCGTCACCGTCGTCGGTCTCGCTGTCATCAGCCCCGTCGCTTTGGGCCACGTTCAGGTCGCCAAGCGCATCGAGGGGCTCCTCCGCCTGTTCCGCCACGCGATCCAGGAAGCGCATGGCATTGGGGACCCAGGCGAGCGCCGCCTCCTTGACGTCGGGCTCGACGATCGACTCCCCGGCAAAGAGCTTTTCGCAGCTCGCGGCGATCTCGCCCTTCTTGAGTGTGGCATGGCGCGCGGTGAGCGAGCCCCCGCCGACATCGTTGAGCAGGGTGAGGATCGTGCCCTTGTTGACCCGGTCGAAGAAATTCTCCGCGGTGGGTCGCCACCAGGCGGCGACATCGATCTCGAGGATCGAGGCGAGGCGGTTCTGCAGCGGGATCTGTTCCGCCTTGAAACCGCCCTTGGCCTCGAGCGAGACGGCGACGATGTAGGCGAGCCAGGCTGCCTTGGCGTCGTCGCCGAGCGCGCGGAAGGCCTCGAACCGCTCCACGATATCGGCTGGTTCCGTCCAGGCCGCGTCGAGTCCGTCATGGGCCTCGGCGAGATACTGCCGCGCCCGGGTCACCGGCATATCACCCGAGATCGGGTCTTGCGGTGCTCCGGCCCGCAGCGTCGAGCCATAGTGGACGCTGTGGTAGCCGGTATGACGCGTGGACTGGCTGCGCGCGTCGATCATCGTGAAGAGGGCATAGTCGAGCGCGAGCGCGGGTTCGGCGAGGAGCGAGGCCGCCAGAATGTCACGGCGCTGCATGGCGAGTTCGTCGTAGAGCCGGGCGCTGAGCGGCTTGCCGCCCGGACCCACGGCTTCCTCGGGCAGGCTGGGCGCCTCCTTGTCGGTCCCGCCGATGCGGAAACCGCCTGCCAGGCGCTCGCCCTCTTCGCCGCCCTCGCAATCGTCCTCCTCGCCCTCGCCCTGCGCCTCGTCATCGATGCGCTGGATGGGCTGTTCGCTGAAGAACTGCGTGTCGAGGCGCATTTCGCCCTGCGGGGTCAGCAGGAGGAACGCGCCGACATGCGGCTTGAGCTGGTCGGGCAGCACCGGCAGCCGGTTCTCGATGGCTTCGGCCTCGGCCATCAGCGCGTCGTCCTCGCTGTCGAGCGCCTTGAACTGATCGTCGTCGAGCGCCTCGTCCTGCATCAGCTCTTCGAGCTCGCTGCGCCGCGCCTCGATCGCTTCCAGGCGCGCGGCCTGCTCGTCGGTCAGTTCGGGCGGATCGAGCATGACGCGGTAGAGATCCTGCGCGTGGTTATAGGCATAGCTGCTCGCGATCGGCCGGATCCAGGCGAGCCCGGATTCCTCGCCGATGCGCTTGGCCTCGGCTTCCATCATCTCGGCAGCGACGCCCTTGGCGATTTCGGGATCGATCCAGCGGTCGCCGCCCTCGCTGAAGAGGTCGCGATCGACCCGGCCGCCGGCGGCCGCATAGCGGTCCTCGCCGATCAGGAGCGCGATCGGTTCGTTGGATTTAAGGGCGTCGTTGGCGATGACGCGGCGGATGGAATCGGCGTTGACGTAGCTGTTCTGGCCGTAGGTACTCCAGACATCGAGCTGCTTGTCGTGGCTTTCCGTCGAGGCATAGGCCTTGGCGATGTCGAGCGTAATCGCGCCCGAGGCCAGCGCGTCGAAGATCGGCTCGGCCAGCGAGGCCAGGCGCAGGCGGCCTTCGACGAAGCGGCGGGTCTTGCCGAAGCGTTTGGCGACCCCGTCGATGTCGGCGCCCTTGCCGATGAAATGCTCATAGGCGCGGCATTCTTCGGCCGGGGTGAGCGGCAGCTGGTGATAGGTGGCGGCGAAGGACGTTTCGCTCAGATGCGCGATATCGCCCGTGATGACGCGCACTGGCACGTCATAGTCGGCCGCGACGATCGTGCCCGCCTCGACCAGCCGCATCAGCGCGCGCCAGCGCCGTCCCCCGTCGAGCACTTCGAACGTGCCCTTGGGCTTGGCCGGGGTCACCAGCATGTTCTGCAGGATGCCGCGGGCCTCGACGTCGGGGGTGAGTTCGTCGAGACGCAGCCGGTCTTCCGAAACCTTGCGCACATTGATCGGCGAGAGGCGGAGCTTGTTGAGTTTGACGCTGTCGATCACTGGAAGTCTCCTTGATGCCCGGACCATCCCGGGACACCCCTTCCGACCCCCCTTCTCTTTGCAGCGGCCCCGCCGCTGGCCGTTTCGGCCGCTTCGGCCGTCCGACCGGGGGCGGCGGCCTATGGTGCGACAGCGATCGCCAAGGCACGCGGAACGGGGCGCCGACACCTGTCAACGACGCCGGGAACCGGGTCAGGAAAAGGAACCGGTTGGCCGCTCCCGGCCCCTCTGTTAGGGCGGGGATGCGCTGCGCAAAGGGCAGCGCCGGACCTCGCAAGTCCGTGAACACAAGCAACTCGAAAACCATCGGTTTCCGGGCTGCCGTCGCGCATGTCCAGACCTTCGGGTTAAAGGTGACGGCGCATGTGTGTTCACATGTTGCGAGGTCCGGCGGCTCCCGCGTCCAGTGCGCGGGAGTTCGGACGACAGGCCAATCGCCCCTCTCCCACGGTTCAACCGGGAGCTCGAGGATATGGGCATGGCAGACACGAACAGCCGGGGCATCGCGATAGGCCTCATGCGGCAGGCGATGGTGTTTCTGGAAAAGGCCGAGGACTGGGATACGGCGGCGCGGCTGCAACATGCGCTCGATGTGGCGCTCGCGGCGCGGCCCCTCCAGCCCGGCGAAGAGCTCGATCCGCAAAGCGCCGCGCTCATCGCGGCTATTCCGCTCAGCAGCGATTAGGCCATTCGCCGGGCCTCGAGGGATTGGAAACCCTCCACCTCTTCCCTAGGAGGATTGCGGGAATTGGCGGGGCATCGCGTTGAGAAGAAACCGGATCATTTCTCCTCCACGGGAGGATCTCGACCGACTGCGCCAACCCTTGACGCCCGGCGAGCGCGTAGTCCTCGAGTTTTTCGACGCGCATCTCGACCCGGAATGGGAGATTTATTGCCAGCCGCATCTCAACGGCCTGCGCCCCGACTTCGTTTTATTAAACCGCTCGGTGGGAATCGCCGTCTTCGAGGTAAAGGACTGGAACCTCGATGCGATGCACTATTTCGTGCCCGCCGGCGGCCGGGACCTGCACGGGCGCAAGGACGGAAAGAGCTTTTCCCTTGCGGCGCAGAACCCCGTCACCAAGGTCAATCATTACCGAGATGCGGTCTACAAGCTCTACTGCTCTCGCCTGAAGCAGAATGCCGGCTTTGCCGCGGTGACGGCGGGCGTGATTTTCCCCTTCGCCGACAGCCGGCGCGTGCGCGACCTCTTCGCCGGCTTCCTGACGCGCGATGAGAATGATCCTCTGGCGCGCTATCAACCGGTCAGCGGTCGGGTGGAGCTCGCCGCCGGCCGGATCGATTTGATCATGCCGGAATCGCAGCGCCGGCACTCGATGCTCATGCGCGAGGACATCGCGGCCGACCTGCGTGGATGGCTGGTGGAACCTGATTTCTCGGTCACGCAGCGCCGACCGCTGGAGATGGACGCAAACCAGCGGCAGCTAGCCGAGACCCGAACCGAGAGCGGCTATCGCCGGATCAAGGGGCCCGCCGGGTCGGGCAAGTCGCTCGTCCTCGCAGCGCGGGCCGCGCGCCTTGCCGACGAGGGAAAGTCGGTGCTGGTCGCGACCTTCAACATCACCCTCTGGCACTATCTGCGCGATCTCGTCGTGCGCGCGCTCAAGGTGCGCGGGGGCCACCGCAATGTCGTGTTCGTCAACTTCCACAGCTGGTGCAAGCAGGTCTGCATGGAGGTGGGGTGGAGCGAGGCCTATGACGAGCTGTGGAAAAGCGGAGACGGCGCATCGGTGATGGAAGCTGCCCTTCCCAGCCTTGTCGCTTCGGCCGCGGCCGAGGAGGACAGCCCGCGCTACGACGCGATCCTGGTCGATGAAGGGCAGGACTATCGCCCACTCTGGTGGAATACGCTGCGACGGTTTCTGAAGCCTGGCGGGGAGATGATCCTTGCGGCAGATGCCACGCAGGATGTCTATGGGACGGCCCAGGCCTGGACCAACGAGGCAATGGCGGGCGCGGGGTTTCGTGGCGCCTGGGCGCAGCTCGACGTCAGCTATCGCCTGCCGCCCGCCACCCTGCCGCTGATCCAGAGCTTCGTGACCAGCTTTCTGCCGGAAGAGGGCGTTGAGTTGCCCAGTCCGCCACAAGCATCGCTCGATCTGTTCCCGGTGTCCCTGCGCTGGGTGCAGTGCACGTCGCAGCACAGAATCGAGACCTGCGTCACAGAGATCGTCGGAATGATGCGGCGGACGGGGAAGGCCCTGGCCAATGCCGATATCACCTTCCTTGCCGCCGACGCCTCGGTAGGCGCGATGGTCGTCTCTGCGCTCGCCGACCGCGACATTGCCAGCGTCGCCACCTTCGCGCCCGACATGCAGGAGCGCCGGCGCGAAAAGATGGCCTTCTACATGGGCGACGCTCGCGTGAAGGCCACGACCCTGCACAGCTTCAAGGGCTGGGAATCGCCGCTCCTGGTGATCTATGTGGACGAGAATGCGGGCGAGCGGTCGCTCGCACTGGTCTATGCAGGTCTCACCCGCCTCAAGCGCCAGCAGGCGGGAAGCGCCATGACGGTGATCTGCTCGTCCGCGCTGCTGCGCGACTATGGCAGCACATGGCCGGATTTTATCGAGAAAGGGCCACTCGCGACGCTTTGATCGGACGGCCAGCCACATCACCCCGTAGCGGGCGGCGGGGCTTATGCTATCCTAGGCCCATGGCACCAGCACGAGTGGATGCGATGGACGCGGTACATGACAAGAGGGCGCTTGCGGTCGGCCTGATCCGCAAGGCAGTTCAATTGCTCGAACAGGCGGGCGACAAGGCTGGCGCGGCGACGACCCAGGCGGCGCTCGCGGCCATGCTGCTGACCCAGCCCCTGGCGGGGTTGGAAATCGAGCCGGATGCCGCGAGCCTGATCGTGGCTATGCCGCTCGGGCCTCTGGCCTAAGCAGCCGGCCGAGGATGTCGGCAGCGCCTTCCACCGGCACGAACACGCGCGTGCGGTAGCTGATGATCTCGGTGAAGCAGCCAA
Organism: Sphingomonas bisphenolicum; assembly: GCF_024349785.1. Taxonomy (NCBI): domain Bacteria; kingdom Pseudomonadati; phylum Pseudomonadota; class Alphaproteobacteria; order Sphingomonadales; family Sphingomonadaceae; genus Sphingomonas; species Sphingomonas bisphenolicum. The sequence goes on along the minus strand of NZ_AP018821.1, from coordinate 73,629 downwards.
GCGATTTGAGATAGGCAAGCTGCGCGGGCGGCGCGCCCACCAGTTCGATGCGGGGCAGACCGTTCACCACAGCGCGCTTGATCGCCATCGGGAACGGCTGCGTCAGTTCGACGCTACGTCCGCCGAGCGCGGACTTGACGATATCGCCGGGCGGCAGGTTCTCGGCGCGATCGAGGCCGAGCTTGGTGTAGAGCTGCACGACATGATCATCGAAGACGATGCGGCCGAGCCAGGACTGGCCGCTCTGGTCGGCGATGCGGTTGACGACGAGATGGTCGCTCGGAAGCGCTGACCAGATTGGCAGCAGGAGCCCGGTCGCGAGCCGGATCGTCTCGGTATCGACCTGCGCCGCCGCCGCTTCGGCCTCGGCGGCCCAGAGCGCGCGGAAGGTCTCCTCGTCGATCGGTGACCAGGCGGTTTCGGCAAGATCGGCAAGGCGCATATAATCATTGCGGGTCGGGCGCATGAGTTCGATGCGAGGGATGGGCGTCCCGTCCTTCTCTTCCATATGGGCGCGGGCCTTCACTTGCAGTGCGACCAGGCCGGACTTGGCATTGCGCAGGAAGGCGTGGCGGGGATGACTTTCAGCGATGCGCAGGATGCGCTCAAGCGAGACAGGCGTCTTGCGACGCGCCACCTCGATCGTGAGGAGGTGGGAGGTCGCGCCGCTGACCGGATCGGTGCGCAGGATCGTGTCGTCGATGATCGTCGCGGTATCGACGAGCATGGTCTCCACGCCGACGTCGAGCCGCCCCGCTTCGCGTGCGGCCTGTACCCGGGTTTCGACAAGAGCGAGAAACTCCTCGAAGATCCGGTTCTGCAACCCGATCGGGAGCGCAAGCAAGCGGTTCAGCCAGCGCTGGATCGGCGGCAGCTCGTCCTTCAGCACGCCGTCCTTGTCGGTGAGCTCGAGGCCGGTGCGCTCCTCGAACTCGGCGAGCGTGGTGCTCTTGAGCTTGCCGAGATGCAGGAGGTGGAACCAGCTCGTCAGCGCCGCGCAGGCGTAGCTGCTTTCCAGATTGTCGGCGGGGTCGAAGAGATTCTGTCCTCCGGTCTGGCGTTGCCCCCGTGTCAGCGCGCCCAGCGTATCGAGGCGCCGGGCGATGGTGCTGGTGAAGCGCAGCTCGCCCTTGCAGTCGGTGGTTACCGGCCGGAACAGGGGCGTGCAGGCCTGATGCGTGCGATGGGTGCGCCCCAGACCCTGGATCGCCCGGTCGGCCCGCCAGCCGGGTTCGAGCAGGAGATGGGCCCGCTGCTCCTGGTTCACCGCATCGAGGCTCGCATGATAGGAGCGGCCAGTCCCGCCCGCGTCGCTGAAGATGAGGATGCGCTTGAGGCCCCCCATGAAGGCGGCGGCCTCGGCCTGGCTGGTTCGGGTCGAGCGGGTCTCGAGCTTCTGGCGCCCGTCGCTCGCCTGGATCAGCCGCTTGGTGCGTCCTGTGATCTCGGCGACATTGTCATGGCCGAAATGATTGAGAAGCCCGTCGAGCGCGGAGGTGATCGGCGGTAGCGCGCAAAGCTGCTCGATGAGATTGGCGCGCGCCGCGAGCGCCTGCGGATTATAGACCGGATTGCCGTTCTCGTCGTCCATCGGCACCGAGCGCTCGGCCCCGGTGTCGTCGGTGAAGACGCGCATTTGCCGGGTCGGAAAGGCGCGTTCGAGATAGTCGATGACATATTCGCGCGGGCTGAGGTCGATATCGAGTTCGGCGCGCTCGTCCGGGGCGAGCTGGCCCAGGCGGCGGTCGAGGATGGACTCGGCCGTGGTGACAAGCTGCATGACCACCGATTTGCCTTCGGCGAGATGCTGCTCGGCCGCCGCGATCACGGTGGGAAGTTTCATCGACAGGAGCACCTGTCCGAAGAAGCGCTGCTTGGTCGATTCGAAGCGCGAGCGTGCCGAGGCCTTGGCGCCGCTGTTGAGCGTATTGCCTTCGAGGCCGTCGACCACGCCGGTCAGCTCGAGGGCGGCCTCCATGTTGCGATGGATGATCGCCCAGGCATCGGCATAGATGTCGTAGATCTCGATCTGCGCCGGGGTCAGCTCGTGCTTCAATATGTCATATTCGACCCCGGCAAAGCTCAGGGCGCGGGCGAGATAGAGGCCGCTGGCCTTGAGATCGCGGGCGACCAGTTCCATCGCGGCGATGCCGCCTTGCCGGATCGAGGAGATGAACTGCTCGCGATCGGGGAAGGAGGTTTCGGGCCCCCAGAGCCCGAGCCGGACCGCATAGGCGAGATTGTTGATGTCCGAGGCGCCGGTGGCCGAAGCGTAGCCGACGCGCGCGCCGGGTAGATGGTTCTGGAGGAGCACGCCGCAGATGCCCTGCTGCGAGCCGGCTTTGGCGCCAAGGGCCCCCTCCCCACCAGCGACGCCACCCATCTCATGTGCTTCGTCGAAGAAGATGACGCCCTCGAAATCCTCGCCCGCCCAGTCGAGGATCTGCTTGAGCCGGCTATGTTCACCGCGCGCTGAGCGCAGGGTCGGATAGGTGACGAACAGGACGCCCTGCTCGAGGGTGATGGGCTCGTCGATCTTCCAGTTGCCGACCGGCTGCACATCGGCCGAGACCCCGCCGAGCGCGGTCCAGTCGCGCCGCGCATCTTCGAGCAGCGGCTCGTTCTTGGTGACCCAGATGTTGCGCCGCCGGCCCTGCAGCCAGTTGTCGAGGATGCAGGCCGCGACCTGCCGGCCCTTGCCGGCCCCGGTGCCGTCGCCCAGGAAAAAGCCCTTGCGATAGGTCCGCCCGTCCTCGGCGAGCACGAGCCCGACGCCCTCCCTGTCCGGGTTGAAGCGGCCCGGGAGGGTCTGCGACCAGGCATGGCCCGCATAGACGACGGTTTCGAGCTGGGAGGCCGACAGCAGGCGTTCCGACACGGTGCGCTCGGGCAAGCGGGGCACATAGTGCGGGATGGGAGCGGCGATCGATCCCATCGCGACGGATTCGACGAGTGCGGTCGGGTGCTCGCCCGCTTTGTCAAATACGATGCGGCTCGGCCGATAGGGCAGATAGACGCCGGTCTGCTCCAGCAGCGGTGCCGGGGCCTCAAGGCGTTCATAATCGACCGGGAGGACGTCGTTGCGCGCCGGTGCGAAATAGGCGCGCGGCTTGACCGGAGCGCTCTTGACCGCGCGGAAGAGCGAGATGCCTTTGCCGGACACCGGCGCCGCGCGGACGGGCGCTGCCACGACGGGCGGCGCGGCACGCGGCGGCACGGTGAGGACCGCGGCCAGTTCTTCGACCGATGCGCGCTGGATGACGGCGGGCGGCGCGTTTCCCGCGACCTTGTCGATGACGAAGACCCGCACGGCGATGCTCGTGCCATGCTTGGTGTAGCATTTTTCGAGCCGCAGCGATGTCCGTACGCTCGCCTCGCGCAGCACGGTTTCGAAATGGTCGTGCATGCGCGCACTGGGGCCAAACCAGTCGGGCATGATCGCGACCAGGCGTCCAGCCGGGGCAAGGTGGCGCAGTGCCGCCTGGAGGTGCCGGACAGCGGCTAGGTCGTCGGCGCCGCGGCCCAGCGAGCGCGAGAAGGGCGGGTTCATCAGGATGACGCTCGGCCGCTCCTGCCGGGCCATGAGCGACCCGATCGCGGCGCCGTCATGCCCGGTGATGAGGGCTTCGGGGAACAGGGCCGCCAGGCGCGAACGCCGCGTGGGATCGAGTTCGTTGAGCTGCAGCGACCGATGATCTCCGAGCTGTGCGACGAGAAGACCATTGCCCGCGCTGGGTTCGAGCACCACGTCCTGCGGCCCGACGTCGGCGAGCAGCACCGCGAGCGCCGCGATATCGGCGGGCGTCGAGAATTGCTGCCAGGCGATCTGCGCTTCGCTGCGCACGGTCTGGGTCGGCAGGCGCTGGACGAGCGCATGGGCCTGCGTCACGTCGGCGAAGCTCTCGAGAGCATAGGGCTTCTCGCGCAGATAGAGGGCGGTCGCGTGCTCCAGGAGTTCGAAACTGTCGCGCTGTGTCCAGCGGCCGTCGGCGTCGCTGCCGCCAAAGGCGCTCGTCATCGCTTCGTTGAGCTGGCGGCGGGTGATGGGGGCCCCGCTGCGCAGCAGGGGGAGCAGGGCCTGGGCGGCAAGGCGGTCGGATGCGGCGGCGGCGGCGAAGAGATCGGACATGAGGGTATGCTCCTGTGACAGCTGCCCCTTCGGCAGCATCACAGTTCCGATCCCCCTCCCCTTTTCCGGGCCGGGATTCCCCGGGTCGTCTTCGTCGCCAGCGGGGTGCCGGCGGCGGCACCCGTAAACGCCGCTCCAATTTCGCTGTTCGGCGCCGCGCCGTCTCCATAAGGTGGTCCCGTCTTCGAGAGGGGTGCGGGTGATCGGAAAAGCGCAAATGGACCGGCTCAAGAGCATCGTCCCGGTGGCGGTGGTTCTCCTGCTTGCCGCGATGGGTTTCTTCGCGCTGTCGCACCTCCTGCGCGAAGTGCACATGCACGACATCCGGGCAGCCTGGGCGCAAGTGGGCGTCCTCCATCTGCTCGCGGCGGCGGGGCTTACCGCGATCAGCTATCTGGCCTTGACGCTCTACGACGTACTGGCGCTGCGCGCGATCGATCGTCCCCTGCCCTATCGCGTCGCGGCGCTGGCCTCGTTCACAAGCTATACGCTCAGCCATAATCTGGGCCTCGCGCTCTTCACCGGCGGCTCGGCCCGCTACCGGATCTACAGCGCGCACGGCCTGGGCGCGGGCGATGTGGGCCGTGTGGTCGCGATCGCCGGGCTGACCTTCTGGGGCGGCGTCTTTACGCTTGCCGGGGCGATGCTGGCGCTTTTTCCCGGCGGCCCCGGCTTTGCCGACTTCGCGCCCTCGCCCTGGGTCTGGCGAGCAAGTGGCATCGCGCTCCTTGCCCTCATCATCGGTGCGCTTGCCTGGTCAGGACCCTCGGGCCGGACTGTCCGGATCTGGAAATGGGATTTGCGGATCCCGGGTTACCGGACCGCGTTCGCCCAGCTTGGCGTCGCCACGGTCGATCTCATGGCCGCGAGCGCGGCCCTGCTGGTGCTGGTCCCGGGCGCCAGTCTTGCCGACTGGCCGGTCTTCTTCATCGGCTACATCTTGGCGATCATTGCGGTACTCGTAACCCACGTGCCGGGCGGCCTCGGCGTTTTCGAAGCGGTCATCGTGGCAGCCCTGCCGGGAACGCCGCGCCCGGAGCTCATCGCCGCGCTGCTCGGCTACCGGCTGGTCTACTATATCCTGCCCCTGCTGATCGCAGGCGTCATCATCGCCGTGCAGGAAGGCACGCGCTGGCGGCGGCCGATGGCCGCGACGTTGCACGGTGCCCAGACGATCGCCTCGGGAGTAGCGCCGACGCTGGTCGCGGCCCTCGTCTTCCTGGGCGGCATGGTCCTCCTGGTCTCGGGCGCGCTGCCCGCCGAGCACGACCGCATGGCGGCGCTCGCTGCGATCCTGCCCTTACCACTGGTGGAAATATCGCATCTCGCCGGCAGCGTCGTGGGGGCCGCGCTGCTCCTGGTGTCGGCGGGCCTTTATCGGCGGCTCGATGGGGCGGCCTGGCTGACAGGCCTGCTGCTGCTCATCGGCGCGCTGGTCTCGCTCGCCAAGGGCCTCGACTATGAGGAGGCGATCCTCATGCTGCTGCTCGCGGGCGTCCTGCGCTGGACGCGGGGCGCCTTCTACCGCCGGACACGGCTGACGCAGGAAGTGCTGACGCCGAGCTGGCTCGCGAGCGTGGCGCTGATGATCGGCCTGCCGATCTGGGTCGGCTTCTTCGCCTATAAGCGCGTGCCCTACAGCACCGATCTCTTCTGGCGCTTTTCGGAGCATGGCGACGCCTCGCGCTTCCTGCGCGCCAGCCTCGGCGTGGGCCTCGCGCTGGCCGCCCTCGCGGTCTGGCGGCTGCTGCGCCCGGCCCCCGTGGCGGGCCCGGGGCTCGCCAGCCTCGAGCCGCCGCAGGGCGAAGCGATGGCGCTCACGCGCCGCACCGATGCCAATCTCGCCTATACGGGCGACAAGCGCTTCCTGTGCTCGACGTCCGGCCGCGCCTTCGTCATGTACCAGGTGCGCGGAGCCAGCTGGATCGTGATGGGCGATCCGGTCGGCGATCCTGCCGAATGGAGCGAACTCCTCTGGCAGCTGCGCGAAGGGGCGGACGCCGCGCAGGGCCGGCTGCTGCTCTACCAGATCAGCCTGCAGGCCTTGCCCGGGGCGATCGACCTGGGCTTGCAGATCGTCAAATATGGCGAAGAAGCGCGGGTCGATCTTGCCGCCTTCACGCTCGACACGCCGGCGGCCAAGCCGCTGCGCTATGCGGTGCGCCGCGCGGAGAAGGAAGGCGCGCGCTTCGCGATCATCGCGCGAGACGAGCTTGCCGCGCATCTGCCGCGGCTGCAGGAGATTTCCGAAAGCTGGCTGCGCGAGAAGGGCCACCGGGAAAAGGGGTTCAGCGTTGGCCGCTTCGACCCCGCCTATCTCGCCCGCTTCGACTGCGCGGTCGTCCTGCGCGAGGAGAAGATTGTCGCCTTCGCCAATATCTGGGCGACGCAGGATCACTCCGAGCTGTCGATCGACCTGATGCGCCACGATGCCGACATGCCCTATGGCACGATGGACTATCTGTTCGTGCGGCTGATGCAATGGGGCCATGGGCAGGGCTATCGCTGGTTCACCCTCGGCCTCGCCCCCTTGTCCGGCCTGGAGGCGCGCCGCTTGGCGCCGCTCTGGGCGCGGCTCGGCGCGCTTCTCTACCATCACGGCCAAGCGCTCTACGGCTTCGAGGGCCTGCGCAGCTACAAGGAGAAATTCTCGCCTGTCTGGGAGCCGCGCTTCATCGCGGGGCCGCAAGGCCCGGCGCTCGCCAGGGCGCTGTTCGACCTCCAGGCGCTGATCGGCGGCAAATGAGCGGCCGGTCTCCTGCGCGGCGATGGGTCCGCGCCGCGCTGCTGGTCTCGTTGCTCCTCATCGCCGCGGCCGCGGGATATTGCCATTTTCTGGGCTATCCGGCCGGGCCGATCTACAGCCGGGTGCCGGCGAGCACTTCGTCCGCAAGGCAAGACGGCACGGTCGCCCTGTTTTTCTCCGGTGACCTTGGGTTCAACACCGGCATGGGGCCCAGAATCGCAAGGCGCATCGCCGCGGCCGGGATCCCGGTCCTGGGCGTCAACTCGCTCAGCGCCTTTGCCCATCGCCGATCGCCGCAGGAAACGCGGGCGCTCGTGCGCCAGGCGATCGGCCGCGCGCTCGCCGAGCCGGGCGCGCGCCGCCTTGTGGTGATCGGGCAGTCCTTCGGCGCCGATCTCCTCGTGACGGGTCTGGCCGACCTGCCCCACGCCGATCGGCAGCGCATCGTGCTTGCGGCCCTCATCGTCCCGCAGGACACGCTGTCGTTCCGGGCGACGCCGGGCGGCGCCTTCAACTTCGGCAATGATGGCCCGGCTGTCCCCACGGCCCGGCGCTTCGATTGGGCGCCCGCGCTCTGTATCCAGGGCGAGACCGAGCCGGAAAGCCTATGCCCCGTTTGGAGCGCGAGCGCGCGCAACGTGACACGGATCGCGCTGCCCGGCGGCCACTTCCTGAATGACGATGTCGGCAAGGTGTCGGCCGTAATCCTGCGGGCAATCGACGGGGATTGACCTTGTGCGTCGCGAGGCAGCGAAATCACTCGCGCCGGCACGCACGCCAGCCTCCCCTGGACGCGCCATGAGACCATAGCTTCCGGCTTAAATTGGGACAAGTACGAACCCGCTGCCGCGGGAGTGGTGCTTTCCTTGAGGTCAGGCCAGTGATCGGCGGTCTGGGTCTAAGTTGAGATCTGGCCCGAGTAGGCAGACGATTCCGGCTCCTTTCAACCAAGGAGTCGTACCATGACCAATATTCTGTCTGATGCTCCCGTCACTTCGCTGCGTCAGCGCATGATCGAAGACATGAACATGCGCCGGTTCGCGCGGAAGACCCAGTTCGATTACGTGCGGCATGTCGCGAGGTTCGCCACATATCTTGGGCGTCCCCCCGATACTGCGACGGTAGAAGAACTCCGGCAGTTCCAGGTCGAACAGCGCGAGGCGGGCATAGGGATCCCGACCATGAACAGCATCGTTTCTGCGCTGCGCTTCTTTTTCACCCACACCATTGATCGCCCGGATCTGTCCCGCAAGCTCTACACGGTTAAGAACCCTCGCGCATTGCCCGTTGTCCTCAGCCGCGACGAGGTTGTGCTCTTACTCGGCGCGACCAACTGCCTGAAGCACAAGGCTGCACTGTCCGTTGCGTATGGCGCTGGCTTGCGCGCCGCTGAGGTCACGATGCTGAAGGTCCGCGATGTCGACAGCAAGCGCATGCTCCTGAGAGTGGAGCGCGGTAAAGGCGGGCGTTATCGCAATGCGCTCCTGCCTGCTGACCTTCTTGCCCTTTTGCGTGAGTGGTGGACGGTTGGCCGCAAGCAAGGCGTCATGCACGCCGATGGCTGGCTGTTCCCGGGCATGCACTATCTCAAGCCGCTCAGTACGCGACAGCTCCATAGGATCGTTGTCGATGCTGCCGAGGCTGCGGGTATCAAAAAGCGGGTCGGCCCTCACACTCTGCGGCACAGCTTCGCCACGCATCTGTTGGAAGACGGCGTCGATATTCGGATCATCCAGGCTCTGCTCGGGCATGCGAACCTTGAGACCACCGCTTTCTACACCACGGTCGCAACTCGAACGGTGCGCGCGGTCATCAGTCCCCTGGACAAATTGACGACGCTGCTCGAGCCGCAGGTGGCTCCTCCCGGCTGAGCCGGTGCGCGCCTCGCTCGAGGTCGCCGATATCTTCCGTAGCGCCGGGCCCGCGTATCGCGCAGCCCATGCCGGGCATCTGAACCTCGGCCAGCTCAAGGTCATGACGGCCATCGAGAATTGCCGCACCGCTGCGCTGGGCGGTCACGTCGAGGCCTGCGACGACTGTGGGCACTGGCGGATCGCCTATAACTCGTGCCGCAACCGGCACTGTCCCAAGTGCCAAGGTGCGGCGGCGCGCACTTGGCTGGCCGCGCGCGAGGCCGATCTGTTGCCGGTGGGCTACTTCCACGTCGTGTTCACCGTGCCCGCTGAGATCGCCGACATTGCCTGGCAGAACAAGGCGGTGGTGTATGATCTGCTGTTCCGCGCCGCCGCGGACACGATGCTGACCATCGCCGCCGATCCCAAGCACCTTGGCGCGCGGATCGGCATCACCGCTGTGCTGCATACCTGGGGATCGGCGCTGACGCACCATCCGCATGTGCACATGATCGTGCCCGGCGGCGGCATCGCGCTGGACGGCACGCGCTGGGTCTCGTCGCGCCCCGCCTTCCTGCTGCCGGTGCGCGTGCTGGGGGCATTGTTCCGCCGGATGTTCCTCACTCGCCTGTTGGCATTGTTCGATGCCGGCAAGCTGGCCTTCTTCAGCACCTTGGCTGGGCTCGCGACACGCAAGGCCTTCCTGCGGCATCTCTCGCCGATCCGGAAGAAGCGCTGGGTGGTCTATGCCAAGCCGCCCTTCACCGGGCCGCAGGCGGTGCTGGCCTATCTCTCGCGCTACACCCACCGCGTCGCCATCTCGAACCGGCGGCTCCTCGGCTTCGACGAGACCGGCGTGACGTTCCGGTACAAAGATTATCGCCGCGATGGCGCCAAACGCCAGCAGGTCATGACGCTGGCGACCGACGAGTTCATCCGCCGCTTTCTGATCCACGTCCTGCCACGCGGCTTCCACCGCATCCGGCATTACGGCCTGCTCGCCAGTTCAACGCACAAGGAGGCCATGGCGCTCGCCCGCAGGCTGCTGGGCGTTGCCGCGCCGATCGAGGAGCCCGAACCCGATGAACCGCCCGATCATCGTCTGCCATGCCCATGCTGCGGTGGGCATATGACCATCATTGAAGCCTTCACCCGCTGGTGCCAACCGCGTGCACCGCCGCAGCCGGCAGCTCGAATGGCTCCTGTTGGCGGCTCGACGCGTTGTCAATCGGGATGAATGCGTTTCGAGAACGAGCCGCCGATGCAGTGGCTATCTACCCTCATGTCCAGATAGGAGGCTTTATGACTGAGAACCAAAAAAGCGGCGAACACGACGCGAGCGTCTCATCGGTGCTCGGAAATGCGGCGGAAGCGCTGGGGGCTGCAGTTTCGCGGACGATCCATCCGATCGTGGAGCAATATGCCCAGCTCTACACCCATGGAGCCCGCACGCCGGTTCTTCGATATCCGAACGAATATGGAATGGAGTATGAGGACATATTTTTTCCGTCACTAGACGGCGTGCCTCTCGATGGCTGGTTCATCCCGGCCAACTCGGACCGACTTCTGATTATCAACCATCCCATGCCGTGCAATCGGTATGGGTTTCCGGGGCATATCGCGCCGTGGAACACGATGTTCGGCGGCTTCGAAGTCAACTTCCTGCCCGAGCTAAGGCATCTCCACAACGCAGGCTACAACATCATTACCTATGACATCAGGAACCACGGACGCAGCGGTGCGGGAAGTGGCGGCCTAGCAGGTATCGGTCTGCTCGAATGTCGCGACGTTGTCGGATCGGTCCGCTATTCGAAGTCTAGGCCCGATACGAAGGACATGCGTGTCGGCATCTACAGCCGGTGCATGGGGGCGAACTCGACCATCATTGCCGTGTCGAAGTGGCCTGAGGAGTTTGACCACGTCGAGGCCTTCTTCTTTCACCATCCGGCTCCCGGCCAAATGCTCGTCGAGGGCACTGCGAACAAAATGCATCTGGATGCGAAGAATACTGCCGAAGCCGTCAGCGAGCGCATCTACGAGCTTTCCGGATTCCGTTTGGAGGAAATGACGCCGACGCCCTACGCCAGCGCTGTCACTAAGCCGACAATGATGTCTCAGCTCGAACGGGACTGGATGATCGTTCGCGAAGACATGGAGGAATTGTTCGACAGCCTCGGCGCCACGGAAAAAGAGATGTTCTGGATCGACGGCTCCGATCAACGGTTTTCGGGCTACAACTACTATGGGGAGCATCCCGAGAAATTGGTCGGCTGGTTCGACAAGCACATGAGCCGGATGCCTCAAGCCTAGGCGGGCGTGGCCAGAAGGACCTCCTTCGTCAGATAATTCGGACCGGGGGGGGAATTAGCTCCCCCCGATCTCACCAATGCCTCACCGTCCGGCCGCTTTAGAATGGCTGACCAGCTATCCGGAACGCAATTGAGGCGCAAAGCCGCCGACCTGCCCGAGGGGCCTGGAATGGCCGGTTTCGTCGAGAGCAGCCGGTCGGCGCGGGAAGTGGAACGGCTCGAGCTGCGAAGGGTTTCGGGCGCTTGCGTACGAAAGCCTCCAGTGCAGGAACCCGCGGGCCCACGCGCTGGTCTATGGGTAAAGCGGCTTTGGGGGGGTTCGGACGGATAAGCGATGCTGATCCGGAAGTGTCGGTTCTGGCCGGATCAACGTGACTTTGTGCGGCGACAGTGTGCGGACGGTGGTGGTTTTGCTGGTCGGTGTGCCCTGTGCTGGGCTTGATTCCGGAATGGGCATGCACTGGTTCATCGGCCAGGACGCCATGGGCGCGACCGTCGTGCAGCCTGAGCCATGCCGGATCATGGCGCATTCCCCCGGATTGGCGATGCCGATGATGGTGGCGCGCGGGGCTGGCACCAGCGGGCGAAGGCCTCGATGATGGTCATGTGCCCGCCGCAACATGGGCATGGCGGGCGATGGTCGAGAGGTTCGTCGGGTTCGGGCTCTTCGACCGGTACCGCAACGCCCAGAAGTCTGCGGGCCAGCGCCATGGTGTCCTTGTGGGTCGAACTGGCGAGCAGGCCGTAATGCCGGATGCGGTGGAAGCCGCGCGGCAGAACGTGGATCAGGAAGCGGCGGACGAACTCGTCGGTGGCCAGCGTCATGACCTGTTGGCGTTCAGCAGCAGGGCGGCGATAGTCCTTGTAGCGGAACGTCACGCCGGTCTCGTCGAAGCCGAGGAGCCGCCGGTTCGAGATGGCAACGCGGTGCGTGTAGCGCGAGAGATAGGCCAGCACCGCCTGCGGCCCGGCGAAGGGCGGCTTGGCATAGACCACCCAGCGCTTCTTCCGGATCGGCGAGAGATGCCGCAGGAAGGCCTTGCGTGTCGCGAGGCCAGCCAAGGTGCTGAAGAAGGCCAGCCTGCCGGCATCGAACAATGCCAACAAGCGAGTGAGGAACAGACGGCGGAACAAGGCGCCCAGCACACGCACCGGCAGCAGGAATGCGGGGCGCGACGAGATCCAGCGCGTGCCGTCGGGCGCGATGCCACCGCCAGGCACGATCATGTGCACGTGCGGATGGTGGGTCAGTGCCGATCCCCATGTGTGCAGCACGGCGGTGATGCCGATCAGCGCGCCAAGGTGCCTGGATCGGCGGCGATGATCAGCATCGTGTCTGCGGCCGCGCGGAACAGCAGGTCATAGACCACCGCCTTGTTCTGGCAGGCGATGTCTGCGACCTCGTTAGGCAGGGTGAACACGACGTGGAAGTAGTCAACCGGCAACAGGTCGGCCTCGCGCGCAGCCAGCCAGGTGCGCGCTGCGGCGCCCTGGCATTTGGGACAATGTCGGTTGCGACACGAGTTGTAGGCGACCCGCCAGTGCCCGCAGTCGTCGCAGGCCTCGACGTGACCGCCCAGCGCGGCGGTGCGGCAGTTCTCGATGGCCGTCATGACCTTGAGCTGGCCGAGGCTGAGATGCCCGGCATGGGCCGCGCGATAGGCCGGCCCGCTGCTCCGGAAGATATCGGCGACCTCGAGTGAGGTGCGCACCGGCTCAACCGGGAGGTGCCCTGCCTTCCATCACGGCCACGATCTGGTCGAGCGGGCTGGCCACCGCCCGCATCGTTTTGCTCGAGACCTGGGTATAGATGCCGGTCGTGTTGATGTTCACGTGTCCCAGCAGCACCTGGATGACCCGGATATCGACGCCTTGCTCGAGCAGGTGGGTGGCAAACGAATGGCGCAGTGTATGCGGGCTTACCCGCTTATGGATCTCGGCGCGCTCGGCCGCTTCCTGCACGACGCGGTGCAACTGACGAGCCGAGATCGGATCCGTGCCGCTGCGGCCGGGGAACAGCCAGCCATGAGGTAGCATCACTCCGCGCCGCTTGCCTTCGCGCCACCATTGACGGAGCAAGTCCAGCAGGTGCGGTGAGAGCATCGCGTTGCGGTCCTTGCGTCCCTTGCCCTGCTCGACGCGGATCATCATCCGGGTGCTGTCGATGTCATCGACCTTGAGATGGGCAACCTCCGAAACCCGCAGGCCCGCGCCATAGGCCACGCTGAGTGCCGCCTTGTACTTGATGCCTGGCGCAGCCTCGAGCAGCCGCGCTGTCTCCTCGACACTCAAAACCACCCGCAGCTTGGGTGTGAAGCGAACAACGACGAGCGCTAGCGCCATCTCCGGCCGCCGGAGCGTTATCCCGAACAGGAACCGCAGTGCCGATACCGCGCCATTGATCGTGGCCGGCCCCACGGCATGCTCGTGCTGGTCAACCTGATAACGCCGCAGGTCTTCCATTGTGGCCGTATCCGGCGGACGGCCCAGGAACGCGGCGAAACTCCGGACATGCCGGATATAGTCCTTCTGCGTGTGCGTCCCGAAGCCACGCATCGTCATGTCCTGCAACATCCGCTCACGCAGCGAATGGGTCGGGGCAGCGGTCGTGATAGCATCCATGGTAAGTTCCTCTCCGTTGAAGGAACTCCACCGTCGGCGGGCGCCGCCCCGCCGAAAGCCTCACAAATACTACACTACGTCACCCCAAGCGACACTCCCGCGGAGCGGGTTCGTGCGTTGGTCGCTCTCCGCCCTCGGGGCTCACGCTAGCATGCTGGTGCTGGTCAGTCGGCTGGTCCGCGCCAGATGGGTCGTTGCGCTCCCTTCCAGTGACGCCTCCGAGTGATCCTGCTTGCAGGCATCGCGATCCGCAATATGAAGACGGCGATCAGCGGACTACAGCGCTGACGACCATTCCCGAGAAAGGGAGACCAGATTGGCCCAAGATCTTCTTGTCACACTCACCGTCGATATCGTTGCGGCTCATGTCTCGAACAATGCCGTGCCGGCGGCCGACCTGCCGGCGCTGATCGAGGGCGTCTATGGCGCGTTGAACCAGGCGGTGGCGCCGGCCCCAGAGCCCCAACCGGAAGAGCTTCGTCCGGCAGTGTCGATCCGCCATTCGGTCAAGCCGGACTATCTGGTGTGCCTGGAAGACGGCAAGAAGATGAAGATGCTCAAGCGCCACCTAGCGACCCATTATGGCCTGTCGCCCGATGCCTATCGCGCGAAATGGGGTCTGCCCAAAGACTATCCCATGGTGGCGCCGAGCTACAGGGAGCGCCGCAGCACACTTGCCAAGGCAAATGGCCTTGGCCGCAAGCCCGGTGAACCGGCACCGGCCGCTAAGGCAAGTGGCAAGGGCCGCCGGAAACTTGGCATAGCGGCCGCCAAGCCGGCCCCGGACGTCCCTAAGCGCTAGAAGCCAGCACGGCGCGCCTACCCCCAATCGGTCAGGCAAGCATCCTGTCGGCAAGCGTGAGAAGCTGCCGCGCGTCGAACGGCTTGGAGAGCAGTTCGATATGCGGAAAAGCCGGGGGCAGGTTCTCGCGCCCATAGCCGCTCATGAACAGGAAGGGGATGGACCGCGCGGCGAGCGCATGCGCGATATCGTCGACCGGTTCACCCGAAAGATTGGCGTCGAGTAGGGCGACGTCGATCCGATGGTGCGCGATGAGGTCGAGCGCCGCGCGCGGATCGGCGGCGGGTCCGACGATGATGGTGCCTGCGTCCTCGAGCTGGCCGACGAGATCGAGGGCCAGGAGCGGCTCGTCCTCGACGACAAGCACGTGCTTGCCTGCAAGATTGCGCCATGCCGGTTCGCGCGATGGCCCAAGGCCGGCCTGCTCGGCGAGCGAACCCTGCCCCGGCCGCCGTTTGCCAGCCTCTTCAACTGAGTCCTCGTCGTCCGGTAGCGGAAACTGGATCTCCCAGCGTACGCCCTCGGCCTCGAGGCTCATATCGGCATTGCCGTGAACGCCGCGAACGGTCGCTTCGATCAGCCGCGATCCAAACCCGCGGCGGAGGGGCACCTGGACCCTGGGACCACCGCGCTCGATCCAGCTAAGCGCGAGCTGTTCCGGCCGCACCGTCCAGCGGATGTCGACCGTGCCGCCAGCACGAGAGAGAGCGCCGTATTTGCGCGCGTTGGTGCCGAGCTCGTGCAGGATCATCGCCATCTTCGGCACGGCATTGGCATCGAGATGGATGTCGGGGCCTGACGCGGCAATCCGCGGCTCGTCGATATGGCCGAGTTTCATCTGGTCTTCAACGACGGCGCGCAGCTGCGTACCTTTCCAGTCCGTGGTGCTGAGCTGCGAGTGGACCCGGGCCATCGACTGGATGCGGCCCGAAAAGCTCTCGACGAACTCGGCGGGATCGCTGCAGTTGCGCAGGGTCTGTGTCGAGATTGCCTGGACGGTTGCGAGCATGTTCTTGACGCGGTGGCTGAGCTCGCCGGTCAGCATCTTCTGGAGTTGCTCGGATTCGCGCAGCGCCGCGCAGGTCCGGTCGAGTTCCTCCTTGCGTTCGCGCAGCGCTTCGTCGGCAATCGTCCGTTCGAGAAGATCGGCTGCCTGGCGGGCGAGGATGTCGAGGAGCCGGAGGTCGCGCGGCGAGGGCTCGTGCGGCTCGGTCCAATGGGTCGAGATCATCCCGAGCAGGCGTCCGTCGCGCGCGAGAAGCGGCGTGGTCTGCGCGGATCGGATGCCGGTGCGGCGGAACGCCTCGAGATCCTCGGTGCCCGCGATCTCGTCCCATTCCTCATAATCGGGAATGATCGCGCGGCTGCCGGTCTTGAGCGCCTTCGTGCAACTGCTGTGAGCCGCGGGGCTGACGATCTGCCAGAACTGCACCGCCTCGGGCGGCAGGCCCCGCGAGCAGAGAAGCTGGAGGCAGCCCGCATGGCCCGAGACATCGCAGCCTGGCACGACGAGCTGCATCGTACCGAACTGCGACTGGGCGATCGTGATCGCCGCGTCCACGATCTTGCCATAGAGCTCGACGCGGTCCTGCTCGCCGATCAGCGCCACGCTGATCGAGTGGATGAGGTCGATGTCGGCGAATGGTCCGCTCGCCTGCTCGAGCGGGCGATGGACAGACGACGTGGCCCCGAAAGGCACCACATTGGACATGAGAAGATAGCCCCCGAAGGCGGAAAAATTGCTACGCGTGACAGGTATAAACGCAGGTCATCGCAAAATGGTTTCCGGCCGTCGCACAAAAGCGGGGGATGGCGCGGCCCCGGGAACCCAATCCTGCGCAATGCGCAAAGTTCAGCGCCGACCGGCTTGGACCTCGGCTTCGAGCACCCGCGCCCAATCCTTGAAGGGAGCGGGCGGCAGCGCTTCCACGAGGTCAAGATCGGGGCGCGCATAGCATTCCATCGCCTGCGCCATGGCACGCTGGCCTTCGGGATCATTGTCACCCGCCACGAAGAGCCGCGTCACTGAAGCGGGTATCTGAAGCTGGTGAAGCCTTCGGGCACCCAGGCTGGCCCAGCACGGAATGCCGCGCAGCAGGGTGAAGGCCCGCGCGGTCTCGAAACCCTCTGCAATGGCGAGGATATCCGCGGGACGCGCGCCTTGCCACGCCCCGCGCCCCGGCGTGCCCAGCATGACCTTGCGCGTATAGCGGCCATCAGGGTCCAGGAAGATGCGCTGGATGGCGGTCAGGCGCTGACCTTCCTGGACGGGGACCAGCAAGGCGGGAAGAAACTGCGTTCGCGGCTTGGGAAGATAGGGACAACGTGGATGGAACCGCAGGCCCTGGACGAGCGGCACGAGGTGGCGCCCGCGCAGGTAGGTTTCCCCAAGCGTACCGATGATCTCGGTGCCCTGGTCCCAGACGCGCTGTGGATCGCCCCTTCCCCGCCCTTCGGCGCTGCTGGGTGCAGGAAAATGTCGGCCCGCTCGCACGCGCCGAAGCTCACGCAGCACGTCTTCGCGGGCGCAGCCGGCAAAGCAGGTCACGAGGATACCGCGGTCGCCCTGGCGGATCGAAAGGCTGGGGTCGCTGTCGGCATGGGCTGGGCATCGACACATGGCGACATTGCCGCTCCATGTGCCCCCCAGGGCGCCAACGAGATCGATGAGTTCCTGGGACGGTCTGAGGGCTGTGAGCGGCATGATATCCTCCTTGCTTACCGTCCTGTTCCCCCTTTCCTTCTCCTTGGGATCAGACGCTGGCCGCAAAAGTCCGATCAACCCGTGTCAATGTTCGGTACCGGGCACCTCGAGCGAGGCGCGCGCCAGAGCGCGTACGATCCTGCGAGCCTTGGCATCGTAATCGACGACATCCGTATCGGGCAGATGGCCGCGAACGGTCTGACGCGCGGGCGGAAACGCGGGGTCGATGCTCGCGAAGACGACACGGTTCCCGCCATTTTCGGCCGGAACGACGATCGTGCGGTTCTCGAAGCTGGCCCCGATACGGCGTTCGAGCGTGGTAAAGGCCATGGCATTGTCGCACAGATTGGCCACCAGCAGTCCGTTTCTGCCGAGGCGATCTCGGCAGCTGTCGTAGAAGGACCGCTCGCTCAGCGCCGGGGGAAGGCCCCGGCTGTCAAAGCCGTCGAGAATGAGGATGTCGGGCGCGCCGGGGGCGCTGAGGATATAGTCCAGGCCATCAGCGCAGATCACGCGGAACCGGTCGTCGTCGGGCGGAATGTGGAACTGCTCGCGCAGGTCGATGACTGCGGGATCGATCTCGACCACGGTGATGTCGCACTGGGGCAGGCAGCGATAGCAGGCCTTGGCGAGCGATCCGCCACCCAGGCCAATCATTTCGATCTTTCGCGGCGCGGGACGGAACAGGCGGAAGCCCATCATCATGCGCGTATAGTCGAACAGGAGATGGTCGGGATCGCTGATCCGCATGCCGCTCTGGACCGTGGTCCAGTCGAAGAGGAGCGACAACATGTCACCGAACCGGAACAGCATCGGCCCCGTCTCGCCAAAAGGCGCGTCGAGCGCGATCGGGATGTTCCCTGCGCGCTGGAAGCGGCCCTCGAGATTGCTGCCTGGCGCAGGCCGATCGAACCGCAGATCGAAGACCATGTCGTGAAACAGCTCGAGATCGATCGACGGCCCTACCCCGCCCCCGTCGGTCATGGGCGCGGCGCCTTCGCCGAGGGTGTCAGGTTCACGTCGCGGCGATGGAGAGCGATGCCAAGCAGCAAGGCCGAAGCGGCGGCAACCCAGATGGCCTGGTGGCCGATGAGGCCGAACAGCATGGCGCCCAGCACTGCGCCCGCCAGGAGGCCAAGCCATAGCAAGAGATAGGGAACCCATCCGAACCGGTCGCCGCCCATAAGCGCGGACAACAGGCGCTGGCCCAGCTTCACGAGCGTACCGGTCATGTAGGTGAGGCCGATCTGTACCTCGCCATCATGTTCGAACAGGGCATTTTCTGCGCCCATTGCCATGGCGAGCACCGCAGCCGCGGCCCAGGTCGCGTCGGCCGCCGCAAGCAAAGAAGCGGCAGTCAGCATGGCCGCGATGAGATACATGAGCGCACCATGGCGGGCGCGCCTGATGGTTCGTCCGCACAGTGAGCCGAGCATGACGCCCACGACGAAGGATGCGATCAGCCCGCCGGCGGTCAGGGCGTCTGCGACATGCTCGCTCAACCCGACGGCAAGCCGCGTGGAGTTGCCGCTCATGAAGGAGACGAAGAAGCCGCCGAGATACAGGAAGCCGAGCGCGTCGACAAAGCCGGCGAGCGCGGAAAAACAGGCGGCGAGACCCCAGACGCTTCGCTCATAGCGGTTCATCGGCGGCGCGTCCCTACGCGCAGCTAGTCGCGGTGCCGCACGACAAATCGCGATCCCACCGCGCAATCTCGCGGCGGTTCGCCAGATGGATTGCGGAAAGCTGAGCCAAGTCCTGCGAGCCAAGCGACCGGTCGGCCAAGCCTTGGCAGAGAAAATCGTACAATCGCTGGTTGTGAAGGAGAAGGAATTCTCGAACTGTCCGCGCCGTCATCATGTCTCCCGCTTATGTGTCAGCGCCAACCGCTCCGCTCGCAAGCGTCTCGATCGACTGCCTGAACACCCCGCCGTTGTTCCGATGCGGCGAATCTTAGCACATTGGCTGTCATTTCGTAAGATTGAATTGTGATGTATGAAACATCATAAGATCAGTTACGCGCTGGCCACACGTTGCCGTCTAGCCTCCCCGTCTCGACGATGCTGCCAGGAAGGCAGCGCCCTCGTCGGCCGAGGACGCTGCCCTGGTGCCGCCCTATCGCAGCCGTACCGGCACATAGGCCGGCGCTTCGCCGCGCCCCTTGACCCGTAGGAGGATAGCCGATCGTCCCGCCGTCCTGGCCTGCCGGATCGCGGCCTCGAGATCAACGGCGCTCGCCACCGGCCGGTTGTTAGCCGACAGGATGATGTCGCCGCGGCTGAGGCCCTTGCGCGCCGCATCGGAATTGCCCTCGACGCTGCTGATGACGAGACCCTGGGAGACGTCGCTCGCACCGAGTTGACGCGCGATGCTTGGGGTCAGCGGTTCGACGGCAAGCCCGAGTGTCTTTTCGCTGGGTGACGCGCGATCCTTGTCGAAATCGTCGAAACGACGGTCATCGCGGCCAAAACCCTGCCGGGCGAGCTTGTCCTCGCTGGGACGAAGCACCGGCGTGGCAGTCACGGTCATGCGCTGGTTGCCGCGCATGAGTTCGACTGCGACCTTGCGGCCAGGTTCGACGCTCGCGACCAGGAACGACAGGCTTTGGCTTGGGGTGACGTCCTTGCCGTCGACCCGCAGGATAACGTCGCCGGCGCGGATGCCGGCCTGTGCCGCCGGCCCGCCGGGCTCCACGCTCTGGACGAACTCGCCGCGGTCTCGCGGAACGCCGAGCGATGACGCGAGGTCTTCGGTCATCGGCTGTATGGTCACGCCCAGATAACCGCGTTCGATGGCCTTGCCGGCCATGAGCTTTTCGACGATCGGCGCGGCGATCTCCGCGGGGATGGCAAAGCCGATCCCGACATTTCCGCCCGTTGGCGAGAAGATCGCATTGTTGATGCCGATGACCCGCCCGCTGCTGTCGAACATCGGTCCGCCCGAATTGCCGCGGTTGATCGAGGCGTCGGTCTGCAGATAGCGGTCATAGGCGCGCCCTGTACCGGTATTGCGGTAGACCGCCGAGACGATACCGGCCGTGACCGTGCCGCCCAAGCCGAAAGGATTGCCGATCGCGAGCACCCAGTCGCCAACCCTGACGCGCGTGGAATCGCCGAAGTTCACGAAGGGCAGCGGTTTGCGCGACGTGATCTTGAGGACCGCCAGGTCCGAGGCGGGATCGCTACCGACGAGGGTCGCCGGATACTCCTCGCCATTGTGCAGGGTGACGGTGATCGTCTCGACCTTGCCCTGCCCGTCGGCGGTGATGACGTGGTTGTTGGTGACGATGTAGCCGTCGGCGGACAGGATGAAGCCTGAGCCGAGCGACTGGGCCTCGCGGGTGCGCGGTCCGGTGGGACCGCCGAAGAAGCGCTCGAAGGGCGTGCCGGCAAAGGGGCTGAAGCTCGGCATCTGCACGCGCTGGCGGGTCGAGATGTTGACGACGGCGGGCGCCAGCCTTTCGGTGAGATCGGCAAAGCTTTGCGGCGCGCCTGGGCGCGGCACGACTGGCGATGCGGCGGGCGGCGATTGCGCTGCAGCCGACGATGGCTGGCCGATGACAAGACCCAGGGCGGCGGCGGTGCTTAATAGGGAGGCAAAGATCCTGTCAGGATTTCGCACGAAATTCTCCTCTTCCTTCCTTTCTCGAGATGGGAACGGGCGGCGCGGCACTGGCTACGCCGGCTTTGGTCGATGTCGGAAGCCGCAGGGTCCGCAAAGGAATGCGATGAGATGTCCTCACGCCAATGGCCGCGCGCTCACGCACGCGGCCAAAGCGTCACCGGACCCGGGCGGCCCGCATCAGGTCGTGTGGGACGGACCCGCCTGAGCCTGCGCCGATCCGCTGGTCGTCTGCATCTGCGGCTTGGCCGCGGCGCTGCAGTCGCCGGTGCTGGTCTTCGTCATCTTCGGCTGCGCGTTCGCCGTGCCGTCCGAGGTCCAGGTCACGCTCTGCGCGCATCCATTGGGACCGATGGTGGTCGAGCTATAGCTGTAGTGGACCTGCGTGCCCTTCGGCAGGCCGGAGAAGGACACGAAATGCGGTGCCTCGCTCGCCGTCACGTCAGCGCTTTGGGCATGGAGATCCACGACGCGCCGCATCATGGCGTTCATCTGCGCATCCATCAGCGCCGATATCCGGTCCATCTGCGCGAAAGGCTGGAAGGCCGCATCGACGAAGTCGATCTGGTCTGGCTGGGCTTGGGAAATTTTGACCTGCGGAGGTGTATCGCCGAAATAGGTGATGTGGGCGATCTCACCGCCCGGCAGGTTGACGGTCATTTTGTGCTCGTGGGACGCGGCATAGGCCACACCGCCCACCAGCGAGGCGGCAAGACAGCCGCCGAGCAGAAGTTTGTGCGTGGTTCGCATGGGGATCTCCCTTACAATTCAAGCACAGGTCAAATTGCCATTCGAAGGCTGAACGCGCGATGACTGCGGCTCAGCGAGAGTGTCGCGGAACGGCACTCCGCGTGCAAGCGCATTGTCCCGCCGTACCGCCCCTTATCCCTTGATGCGAAGGAAGGAAGCGGCGTTGTCGTGGAGGATCAGACGCTTTTGCCTCTCTGTGAGAAAGGGCGCGCGTCTGATCCGCTCGATCGCGATTCCGATAGCGTCGGGCCATACCATGTTGTCGGACCCAAACATGATCCGCCGTTCGAAACCTGCGTCGATCAGCCGACGCAGATAGGGGTAGAATTGCTGGTCGGGATAGGCCCAGTCGAGAACAGCCACATCGACATAGAGCTGCGGATGGGCGAACATCATCGCGATCATCGCGTCTCCGAAAGGCCAGCCGGCGTGGGCAACATAGACCCGCAGCTTGGGATGACGGATGAGCACGGGTTCTAGGCGGAGCGGATCACCGGCCGAGACGAGATAATGCGGCGTGGCGAAGTAAGCTGTCCCAGGGGGCCCGGGCCCCATGTGGATGCCGATCGGGATGTCGTTGGCCTCCGCGAAAGCGAAAAAGGGCTCCATGCGTGGATCGTCGGGGGCGATGCCGGCATATTGCGTGGTAATCTCGCTCAGCGCCTGCATTTTGCCTTCGGCGTGGAGCCGGCGCAGATCTTCAATCGGAGGGAGGGTGCCGCTGCTGCCGAAGCCGATGCCAGGAAGTATGTGGCCATCCCCATGACGGCGATAGTCATCCACCACCTCCGCTGGGCCGCCGGCAAGGGCCAGCACATTGTACCGTTTCAGCTGGGCGATGCCACGATCGCGCAGAGTATCCGCGTCGGTCGGCGATGACAGCACGGTCGGGCAATCGGGGCGGCCGGTAAACCAGTCGAGATACCCGTCCATCGGTTGCCCGGGATCGCGCGGGCCCCATTCAGGATAGGGAGCGCAGGCCTTGCCCCCGGGAGGTCCCTGATCGTCAGGACGATCGGCGTGGAAATGCATATCGATCACGTCGAACTTCGGCTGAGCGGGAGCTGGTGTTCCGTTAAAGGCGATAGCAACGGTACAGCCAAGCGTCGCTACGTAGTAAAGCGCTCGCTGGCTCATTGCACATCCCGCCCCATTGCGCATGATCTTGCCCGTTAAAACAGTATCGGCTGGTGCCGCTGAACACGCCTGATTCCCAGCTCGATCACCTTGATACGGTTGCGTCGTTAGTCAAGCGGCGTTCAAGATCGACGCGCGGCGGTGATCGATTTCACGGAAGTTTGACTTGGAGGATGTTTTGCTCCGGCGAGGATGATAGGCGGTTGCGGGATGCGATGGGGCAGCCGACCAGGGCATGGTGCGCAACCTCGGCGGTTCTGCGGAAGGGTACTTCTTCCTCAAAAAATCCATCTTTAGAAACGCCCAAGCGGAGCGCGGGAGCTTCTATATTTCAATGATTCTAAGATTCAGGGGCAATTTCGCCCGTGGAACCAATGGGTTAGACCCCGTTCATGTGAGCAGCTGGGGGCTTTATCGTGAGGACTCGGGGGCCTTTATGCGAGCGGCCGGGGGCCTTTGCCTGAGTGGCCGGGGGATTATGTGAGGGATCGGGGGAATCGTCCCAGTGGCTTGCAAAACAACACGGGAATGGCTTGAAAGGCCAGCCTTTTTGGTACGACGCCGGCCCTAAACCTCGACCGACCTTCTTTATGTGAGCGATCGGGGGCGATCCCCCTGCCCTTCCCGTCCGTTTATATGAGCTTTCGGGGGCCTCACTATACCGGTCAAATTCCCTATTTCGAACCGAGTCGCTTTATATGAGCGATCGGGGGGCTTTCAAAAAACCCAGTAAAAGCAAGTAGATGCTGTGGCGTTTATGTGAGCGCGCGGGGGATGTCGCAATGCGGCCGGTAAAAGCGCTGGACTGGGGAATGTCGGGTCAGGAACTTTATATGAGCGATGGGGGATATCGCGAGACTCGCGGTGAATCGGCGAGTCGGACAATTTCTTTATATGAGTGGTCGGGGGCCGCCGGTTTGCGCCTCTGTCAGCCTTTATGTGAGGGCTGGGGGCACGTCTATGTGAGTGAACGGGGGGATGTTCTCTTTATGACAAGGTGATGATATGCAACTCACATGAAGCCCGATTCGGACATCGTTGAGATCGAGGTTTCCCCGGACGCGGATGGCCTGAGCCGGACGCTGCGGGTCGCTGATGTGATTCGCCGCCGCGATCTCGATTTTGTAAGCAAACCGGGCGAACTCGTCGAATCCGAGTTTGAAACCGGCTCCTTGAGCGCCGCCGGGCGCAAGGCCTTCGCCCTCATGCTGCGCAAGGCTGGGCCGGACGCTGGCGAGGACAGAAACTTCACGATTACCAAGAAGGAACTGCGCGGGTCGCACAAGGGCAATGAGCGCATCCAGCCCGTGATGGACGAGCTTTTGCGCGTGATCGTGCGCATCCGCACGACGACCAAGAAGGGCAAGCCCGCGATCATGTCGCAGTCCCTGCTCTCAAGCTGCGTCGAGGAAATCTCCGAGGACGGCATGAGCGTCGTGGAGTACGAGTTTTCGGAAGCCTTCAAGCGCGTGATGCAGCGCTCGGACTATTATGCGCGGGTCAACCTGGGCGTCATGCTGGCGCTGCAGTCGCGCTATTCGCTGACGCTCTATGACCTGGGCTGCCTGATCATCAACCGGCAGAACCGTGTCGTGAAGATGGAGGTCGAGGAACTGCGCCGGCGTCTGGGCGTGCCGGAGGGTAGCTTCAAGAATTTCGCGGAATTCCGCCGCGATGTCCTGGCAAAATCGAAGCTGGAGATCGACCAGCTCGCGGATTTCACCGTGGAATGGGACGAGATCCGCGGGTCAGGGCGTGGACGGCCGGTCGAGGCTGTGAAGCTCACATTCAGTCCCAAGGATCCCGTCGATCAGGAGGAAACCGCCAAGGAGCTCGATCGGCCGAAAGTGGGTCGGCGTGCCAGGCGGGACGGAACGGTCGAAACGGTCGCACCGCCGCCCGTCCCCCTGCCCTCGGCGCGGCCTTTCCCTTCGGGATCGCTCAGTTTCTGCCCTGACCAACGCATTATCACGATCTTTCGCGATTTTGGCGGAGGCTGGGACAAGGACATGATTGCCGATGCCTACAGGCAGAAAATGGGCGCAAAGCTGGAGACCCTGACGGGCGCCGCTCTCTACAAATCGTGGGAAGGCTTCTGCAAAAGCTGGGTCGCGATGCGCGGGACGCCCTGAAGTCCCCTCCCCCCGTTCCTCACATAAAGAGCCGGGCCCTACTCCCCGCTACCCCCCTGCCCTTCCGCGAGATCGATCAACGCCATGATGCCGTCGGGCAGGCTGAGGTTGCGATCGTCGCACCAGCGAACGAGCCGGTCGCGCTCAGGCGGCGACAGGCGCATGCTGATATGGAGCGAGCGCGCGGGACCACGCTGCGGCTTGCGCTTCGGGATGATGCCCACCTCGCTCGCGACTTGCGGGAAATAGCCGGACGGAAGCGTCGCTGGCGCCGGTTCGCGGACGGGCGCCGGTGCGGCGGCCGGAGCGGGCTTCGGCGTCGCAGCGATCAGGTTCTTGAGACGGTCGGCCGGGTCTTCGCTATGCTCGATGCGCTGCCGGGTGGAGCCGATGATGTCCCCCATCGCGCCGGCAGCAGACTTGGGCTCAGGCATTGACGGCCTCCTTGTTCTGAATTTCGCTGAGTATGTCGGCCAGGATGCCTTGCGCGATGCGCCGCGCCTTCTCGGTCTTGGCCAGGCCGGCGGCCTCCACCTCGGCCAGCGTCATGCGATAGTTGGACATGGCGCGGAACGCGTCGAGCGTATGCATCTGCTCGTTGAACGTCGGCAGAGCATTGCTGATCTGGCTGTCGATCTCCCATTCGGCCTTAGAGCGGGCGACCTGCCCTGTCTGCGTGATCAGGACCCTGTAGGGCACGCCGCCACACATCTTGCCCAGCATGTCGCTGGTTTCCACGGTGCGCTCGAGATCGAGGCGCGATGAGCGCGTCGGAATGACGACGAAATCGGAGTCCATCGCCGCGTAGGCTGTCTTGAAGTTGGAAGTGCCCTCGGAATCGACAATGACGAGCTGCGCGGCATCGCGCGCGCGCGCGATAGCGGGTCCAATGTCCGCGTCCCGGAGCTGCGAGGCGTCTTCCACCGTGATGCGCCCCTCCCCTCCCCTGTCGGCATTCATCCGATCCCGATACCAGTTGAGCAAGCTGTTCTGACGGTCGGCGTCGAGCATGAAGACCGAACCGCCGAGCGCCTCGAATTCGGAAGCAAGCGCGAGCGCGAGCGTGGTCTTACCGGCGCCGCCTTTGCTTTGCGCGATCGTGATGACGGGCATGCGAACTCCTGTAATGCGATAGCGCTGCACACTGCGCGGCACAAACATGGCCCGCCCCGCACCGCGCCGCACACAATGACAGCGCCATTGATAGCGTCACCGCCCGCGCCACGCAAGGCGCGTATACGCGCGACAGCGCGTGCAAGTGCGCGGCAATATGCGTAAGCGCTGGGCTTAGTGCCAGCGCGATGAACCGCGAGTGCGCGGGCGCATTACAGCGCGAACACGCCAGCGAGCGCGCACGCGAGTCCGCTGGCGACATGTGCCGCGCTGGGGTAAGCGTCATCGCTGCATAAAGTACAGCGGAATGTGGTGCGGACGTGCGTTACAGCGCGCGACACATCGTGCGGCACAAGCTTAAGTGCTGAAATTATAAGGACTTCTATTGTGTGCAGGGCGACGAGGAGCCGAGGTGATCCGCGCTGAAATGCCTTATCGGGAGTTGAGAAGCTGATCGATGGCTGCCATTTCCGCGTCGAATTGATCGAAGACAGCCGCCAGATTTCGAGACGGCGAGGGGAGGGACCTCTCCACGCGGGGGCGCCCAAGAGGCGCTCTGGCAAAGCCAAACTCGACAGCGAGGTCGACGCTCATGAAAATGCGCCATGTCCGCCTTGTCGTGATTTCGGTTAGAAGTCCGGTACCGGTGGCGCGCTCGAGCAACTTGCTTGCGCCGGTCACGGTCAAATCAAGAAGTCGCGCCACAGCCTGCGGCGACAGGACCGGTTGGTGAAGCGTAAGCGCGAGGAGGGAGGGCAGGGCGCCGGGACGATAAGACTCCGCGATTGCCGTTCGGGCCTTGCGATGGAGGCGCTCCAGATGGTTAAGGCGTTCAAGGCCACGCTCGGCGCGCGCGGCAAGAGCGCGTAGGAGCGCGAGCCAGTCGGCTTCGTTCAGTGTCTTTTTCAAGCGGAAGGCTTTGGCGCCGCCGACGAGGCAGGGGAGGGGGCTGGCCGTCAGACCCTGGTCCCGTAAGGCGAACGGCAGACCGAGCCAGGGGTCGGGCCCGCCTCGTACTCGTGCATAGCGCCGGATCTGTTCGAGCGCGCGGACGAGGGGAGGGTGGTCCGCGGCCTCGACCGGCAATTCGACAGCCTTGGGGAGCGCATCGCGCCAGACAAAGGGGTCTGATGACCCCAGTATGTCCTGCCAAGGCGCGAACGCCTCATATTCGCCGCGGTTCGTGGCGCGCAGCTGTCAGCCGACAAAATAGGCTACATTTCAATAATATCATGTAATATCAATATATTACATCGGATGCTCTGCGAGTAATTCTGTCTAGGGCAATATACACGTCGCGGTGTTCGACAAAATAAGCTACATTTCGCGGACAGCAAAAATCATTGGGGAGCCCGTTCCGTGATTGAGCGCAAGCCGTCTCCAGCGCCCCGGCGGAGCCTCAAATCGCTTGAGGCGGGATTGGCTCTCTACCCCCATTTCCGGCGACATATATCGCTTTCCGGCCCGGTGACAGCGGCTCAGGTTCAGGCGATTTCCGAGGCAACCGGCCTTAAAGAGCGGCAGATACGGACACTGGCCGCGCGCTTCCGGGTGCATCCGGTCGCGGAAACGCTGGCTCCAAAACCGCGTGGACCCGCTGTTGGATCGCACAGGATCGATCCCGAGGTGAGGGCCGCCATCGAGACGTTGATCGACGAAATTGCGCTCAAGATGGTGCCGCCATCGCGTGCGGAAGCGGCGCGGCAGATTTGGGGCCTGTTGCACGCGGACAACGGAGATCATCGCTTTCCCGCCGATCTGATCCCAAGCGAGAAGACGATCGAGCGGCTTCTGGCTGAGATTCCGAGCCGTGTTTGGGCGAAAGCGACGATGGGATCGAAGACGCGGAGCGCCCATGAACCGCACCCCGGCGAATATGCAAGCGAGGGATTTCTCGACCTGGTTCAGATGGATCACACCAAGGGCGATGTCATCCTGGTCGATAGTCTGCGGCGCGAACAGCTCGGAAGACCGTGGATCACCTTCCTCATCGAAATCTGGACCCGGTCCATTCTTGGTTACTATGTCAGCTTCGGCGACCCCTCGATATTCCGGTGCGGACGGGCGGTTGCGAGCGCTGTGTTGCCCAAAGAGCCGGCCCTCGCCCACCTGGGCGTCGATGTCAGCTATCCGATGCACGGTTTGTTCCGGCGCTTGCATGCCGATCAGGCCAAACCGCATCGCTCCGAAGCCTTCCGGCGCGCCTGCGTCCGCAATGGGATTGGCCCCGATGTGCGGAGGCCCGGGCCGGCCCATCTTGGCGGGCATATCGAGCGGCTGATCGGCACGATGATTGGAAAACTGCGGCTTTTGCCCGGTGCGACCGGATCGAACGTGGCGGCGCGCGACGGCTATGATGCCGAGGCGGACGCGGCGATGACGCTTGTGGAATTCGAGCGCTGGCTGCTGTGCCAGATCGCGATCTATCATCACGCGCCGCATAGCGCGCTGGGCGGCCTGTGTCCGGCCCAGATGTGGGAGCGCGAGGCGGCGAAGCACAGCCCGCTGCTGCCCGTGTCGGTCGATGCGGGCGAACTGTTCCGCCAGTTTCTGCCGTCGAAGTCGCTCACGGTCCATGCCAAGGGTATCCAGATCAGATATCGCCATTACTGGCACCCGATGCTTGCCGCCAGGATCGGCCAAAGGGTCGAGATCAGCTGGGATGAGCGGACGATCCAGCATATCTACGCCGACCTCGACGGCCGCTATGTCGAATTGCCGGTTGTCGGCGACTATCCCGACGTCTGGGAGGCGGATTGGGAGGCCGCCAGGGCAGGAGTGCGGGCGCTAGGCCGGGCCTACCAGGCCGATGGCGGTCGCGCGGCGACGGCGCGGGCGGTGGCCGCCGCCAATCAGGAAATCCACCGCGCCCGCGTTCGCACGAAGGCGGCGCGGCGCCAGGCAAAGCGCCGCGAAGGCGAGGGGACGACGCTCGCGGACCTCCGGTATGGCGAAGCGCCGGAAAAGCCGCCCATTGACTGGAAACCGGTCGCCGAGCTCAGCGAAGACGACTGGTTGCAGGAGCGGACATGAGCGCCGCTGCGACCGCGCCATCGCTGGCGCCCTCCTTCTGGATCGATTTCGAAGAAGCGCGGAACGCGGTCGAGACGATCGTCGATGTCGCGCATGACGATCCCGAGGAACGCCCGACCTGCATCGTGCTCACCGGACAGTCCGGCATGGGCAAAACCTCGATCCTGCGCGAAGCGCAGCGCCGCCTTGCCGAAGCCTTTCCCGAGCCCGCCGATTGGGGCGAGGCGCGCTATCAGCCCGTGCTGCGCACGGTCATTCCCTCGAGTCCGACCTCGCTCAAGATCAACCTCGCCCTGCTCTGGAAACAGGGCTGGCCGATCCGCACGAACACGCACAAAACCGCCGATTTGAAGGTCGTCGACCTGCTGGCCGAACAGGGCACGCGGCTGGTCGCGATCGACAATGTCCATGTGATCCTGACCGCGAGCGGCGTTGCGCGGCGCGATACGCTCGATGCGTTCCGCTTCCTGATGAGCGCGGGCAATGTGCCGCTGGTCGTGGCGGGCCTCGATGTCGCCCGGCAGATCTTCGCCGACGATGTCGAGCTGGCGTACCGCTCAATCATCCTCAAATTGCCGTTATGGGAGCCGGGCGAGCCCGCGCAGCGCCTGATCCGCGCGCTGGCCCGCGGCATGGGGATGGAGGAGCCCGACCATCTCGCCGAACCCGCGTTCGCCGAGCGCATCTGGCGGACCAGCGGCGGGGTCACCGGGAACTTCAAGCGCATCCTGCACTGGTCGGGAAAGGTCGCGCGGCGGCATGACCGCCGGTTCGTGACCCAGGACGATATCACCGAGGCGCTGCAATTGTTTACGCCTTATAGCCCGGAATGAGCGGGCGGGAGATCGAGCCGCTGGCGTTTCGGGTGAGGCCGCTGCCCGAGGAATGTTTCGAATCCTGGCTGCGCCGCCTGGCCGCGCGTCATGAGACCACGCCCAAAGCGCTGTTTCGCCATCTCGGCATCGACGCGGCGCTCGCCGATCGCGACCTGGCCGTGTCGCCCGTACCGGCCACGTCGCGCGTACCGGCCACGTCGCGCGCATCGGCTTGGTTGGCCGCGCCGGCGCCGGCGGTCGCTGGCGTGCCGGACCGCCGCCAGGTGATGGTAGAACGGCTCGCGTGGGCGACGATGGTGCCCGCGAAGGCGATTTCTAGGACGTTCGTCGGCTGTGGGCGCGGCGATCTGTTGCCGCTGACGCTGCGGTCAATCGGCTGCGCCCAGTGCTGGCTTGACTGGCTGGTGTCCGGCGCGCCGTGGCGGATCGAGCGGAGCTGGATCTTGCGCGTGACGACCTTCTGCGACCGTCATGCGCTGTTGCTGACCGATCTTGCGGGGATCAGGGCCCTGGGGCGGACGCAGGCCGCCGAGCGGGCGCTCGCGGCCCGGGTCGCGCGCACGCGCGCGCAAATGGCGCGGTTTGCCTTCGTCAAAACCCGAGTGCTGTGGAACGGGATGATTGCGCGGGAGCAAATCCGCGGCGCCCGCCCCGGTGACCGGGTAGGTTGGGAGCGGTACCGGGCGGCGCTGGTCGGCAACCGCTTCCACTACGCTCCGGTGCGTCATCTGCTGCTGGCGGCGCTCCACAGCAGTGACGGGCTGAAAGCCGGGCGATGGGAGCAAATCTTCCGCTTCGATGCGCAGCCGGCACGCCTGCCGCGAAAGGCGGCTTCCGGCGTCGGACCCCAATTATCGGATCTGGCGGAGGCGATCGCCAGGGTCGGCCTGCGGCAGCTCGACCGCGAGCGTCGCCGGCTCACCATGGTCTGCGAGCAGCTCGAGCAGGCCAAGCGCAATTATCCCCGTGCCCATTTGATGCAGGGGCTGAAGGCTCGCCGCGCGGCGCTGGCGCGCGCGGTACGAGACGCCGCCGCGACGGAGAGCGCGGCGATGTCAGCGCAGCGCCGTGGTTTCCAGGAGGCGCTGTTTTACCTGCAAGCATCGGGGATGGTGGGCGCGGCGATGTCCGCCGGCTGCGCCGAGCCGGCTTGCAGCGCGAATGGCGATCTGTGGCGGGCGCGGCTCGCCGCCTGCTTCGCCGCTCCCAGGTTTCGCATCCTGCTCGATCTGCCGGGTCATGGGCGCGGATGGTAAAGCCGGACGGCGACGGTCGCCCATTGGGCATTTCGCGCGAATTTGCCCTCAGGAGGCCCGTAGGGCGTGGTGGCGGCCTCTGGGCGCCCCCTCCTATCCGAGACCGCCTTTTTGCGCTCCCAGGGGCTTTTGCGCGAACTTTCCTTTGATCGTTCAAAGACAGGTCATGGCCTGAAACGGCGGCGCGAGTCCCGTATCGGGCGCGTCGATTTGAAGTTTCTGCCGGGGTTTCCTATCTTGCCGTGTTGCCGGGGTCATTCGCGCGCCGTCTCCATACGGGCGAGCACGCGCTCGACATCGGCCATGGCCGCGTCGAACGCGGCGAACGTCGCGCCGGAGCTGGTTTCAACGGATCTGCTTTCACCCTCGGCCGCCAGCGTGGCACGGCGCGCGCGGGGCAGGGCGCGGATGATCGTGTGATGTTCGTACGCCGCCCGCTCGGCGAGGCCCGCTTTGACGAGGGCGGCGACGAGATCGCGCACGCCGTTTTTCGAAACGCCAAGGGCCTTCTCGATCTGGAGCGGGCGCAGCGGTCCGAAGCCCGCGAGCAGCCGGTAGAGCAGCGGCGCGCGCGAGGTCGAACGCAGGACGGTCATCGCCTCATGCACTTCGCGCACGCTCGCATGGGCTGCATCGAGCTGGTCGCTCAGCCGCTGCGCAGCTTCGCCGGCGGCCTCGGCCGTGATAATGGCGCGCTCGCGGGACCAGAGCTCGGGTCTGAGCGCCTCGGCGCGCACGGCTCCGGGCAGGGGCAGCGGCCTGGTCGCTGGCGCGCTCCGCGCGATCAGGGCGCCGGCGAGGAGATCGAGCGCCCACAGCGGCGTGGCCGTCCGCGTCTGCTCGAAGGAGACCGGCCCGGCGGGCAGGGGGAGCAGCTGGTAGCTGCGCTCGGTGGGCGCGAAATGCGGCGAGGCGGCCGCGGCCCGATGCAGGCGATCGAGCGCGGCGAGGGGCCAGTCGTCCGCGCGATCGTCGGCGGGCGGCTCGGCGAGCCGCGCCGCTTCCGCTACGGCGAACGCGGGGGCATCGCCGCGCTCGCCTTGCGGGGCGCCCTCGCCGCGATGGAAATGCGCTGCGGCGCGGATTTGGATGGCCGTGTCGGCGAGCGGCGCCCAGGCCGACAGCGAGAGCTCGGCGAGCAGCGTGTCGGCGACCAGCGAGGGCGGGGCTGCGACATGGGCGGTGGCGTCGGGCACGGGCTGGAGGCCGGAAAACCATGCGGAAAACCAGCTGTTCGCGCCGGAAAAGCCGCTACCCGTGAGCGCTTCGACGAGGAGCAGGCGGGCGAGCGCGGCGCAGAATTGATGCGCAACTTGCGCGGGCACATGCGCTAAACGGCCTTGCAGCTGGCCCCAGGTGAGCGCCGCGCGCACCCTTGCCGTCATCAGGTCTTCGATCGGCGCATCTTCGTCCGATCGGAGCGGATGGAATCGGGTCGATGGATCGCAAAAATCGGGCATGTCGCAAGGGTAACCTAAACTGCCTTAACTGCACCATCCCTAGCACGCCCTTTTTTGCACTATCGATAATAGAGTGTTATCGATAGTGACTTCGGCGAAATCGGGGTTATAGTCCCCCGGTATGCGCGCCAAATCCGTCCTGTCGATCGCTGCACAGACAGAGCGTCTGCCCATGCCCAAGCGCTCGGTTTCCGCGGAGATCGTGACGATCCTGGCACCCGGCGAGGCGCCGCTGCCCCAGCGGCGGTCGGGCGCCGCGCAAGATCGCGCGGTCCAGCTCGTCGAGTTGCTTCAGGAGCTGACAGGCGAAGGCGCCAGCCTGGTCGAACTCAACTTCCAGAAGAGCATCGAGGCGCGGGCGCCCGCCAGCATCAAGGCGCTCGCGGTCGATCTCGATTGCTACGCGCGCTTCTCGGCCGAGCGCGGCGGGATCGGCCTGCCCGCCGACGAAGCGCGGCTTGTCGCCTATATTGACTATTGCGAGGCGCGGCGGCTCAAGCCGGCGACCGTGTCCCGGCGCCTGTCCTCGCTGGCGGTGGCCCATCACCTTCTCGACGTTCCATGCCCCGTCGGTGCCGTCGTGGTCCGCGATGCGCTGCGTGGGCTGCGGCGTCGGGCCGGAGTCCGGCAGCGCCAGGCCGGCCCGTTGCGGCTCGGCGAAGGGATCGGGCGGGAAGCCGTCAGGGGGTTCACGCTGTCGGTGCTGCTCGAGGCGTGTGGGCGCGACGTCGCTGGCCTGCGCGACGCGGCGATCCTGTCGCTCGGCTATGATGCGGGTTTGCGCGTATCGGAGCTGGTGGCCGTCGCCGTCGAATTGATGGAAGCGCAAGAGGATGGATCGGGGCTGCTCGAGGTGCCCCACTCGAAAACCGACCAGGAAGGGCAAGGGGCCTGGGTGTGGCTGTCGCCCGACACGATGCGGCGTGTCGCTCTTTGGCGCGAGGCCGCATCAATCCGCGCGGGCGCCTTGTTCCGCCGCGTAGCGGTGATCCGGACCAAACCCCGCGAAGCGCGCCGGGCGCTCGCGATCGAGGATCTGGCCTATCATGCCCGGGTCGATCGGGAACGCATGGCGGCGCGGCCTGCGCGCGCGGCCACGGTGACCTACGGAATTGGCGAGCGCGCGCTGACGCCGGCGGCGATGCGGCTGATCATCAAGCGCACGGCGCTCGCCGCAGCCGACCAGGGCCTGGTCGATCTCATGGGCGCCGATCTCGACCATGCGATCGATGCGCTGAGCACGCATTCGTTGCGCGTCGGCCTGACCCAGGATCTGTTCGCCAATGGCGAGGATGCGGGACCGATCGCGCAGGCATTGCGATGGACCTCGACCGCCACTGCACTCCGCTACGGCCGCAAGCTCGCTCCGTCGTCCAACGCGGCGGCGCGTATGTTGAAGGGTGTCAGGAAATAACGCCGGTGCAGAGAATTTTGTCGGTCAGGTGAATTGGCGTGGGGTGTCGGATGCAGTGTTCTTTGTCCGTTCACACGAACGCAACGGCCGGCCGGGGATTTGCAGCCCGCAGCCCCAGGAAAATACGTCGATTTCATCGACCTCGTGACCTTCCAGCTGAAGAGCACGCGCATAGCCGGCCCAAGCTGCGCGGGTCTGCCACGCCGAGTGCACAAAACTTCCGGAAATTCGGTCGTTTAGCGTGGCTATCACTGCGGTCGCGTGTGCAACTTCAGTGACGACCCTCGGCGTATAGCTTGGTCCAAAGCCAGCGATATCCATGGAGCCAAAGTAACAAATACTGAGCTTAAAAGCAATCTGGGTTCACTTTGCTCACACATTTATGGCGGCCCCTTGCCGACGCGAGGGGCGACCCCTCGTTAGAGGCGCCGGTAGGCCCCGCTGTCGCTTGCTGAGACGCAGATTTCATCCGCGCAAATCGGCCGGCGGGGCTGTCCAAGCGCCCGCAAGTCGCCCGCATGCCCATGGGACGCGGGAAAGGGCCGGGGCTCAAATCCCGGGGGACGGGGCTGGCCAAAACCGGTGCTGTCGTTTATCGAACGGGAGCAACCCCTCGATTGCCCCCGTTTGATGGAATGTGACAGTGGCTTTGATCGGCTATGCCCGCGTATCGACAGAAGATCAGGACACGGCCGGCCAACGCCTTGCGCTGGAGCAGCAGGGTTGCGCCCTCATCTTCGAGGACAAGGCCAGCGGGGGAAGCCGGGACCGCCCGAACCTCACCAGGGCATTGGCAAGGGTAGGGGAGGGCGACACCCTCATCGTCGTGCGGATCGATCGATTGGCACGCTCGCTCGTCCATTTGCTGGAGATCGTCGAGCAGCTGCGGGCCAAGGGCGCTTACTTTCGCTCGATCAACGACCCGATCGACACCTCGAGCGCGCAAGGCATGCTGATGACCCAGATGCTGGGTGCCTTTGCCGAATTCGAACGCGCCCTTATCCGAGAACGCACGCGAGCAGGGCTTGCCGCGGCGATGGCGAGGGGCGCTAAGCCCGGCAATCCCAAGATGCGCGCGCGCGATCCGGCGGCAATTGCTGATATCGGCTACGCGCACAAAGAGCGTTATCTGCACGCCTTGATTGACGATCGCCACCGCTGGCTGCCGACCGTAGAGCGCCTGCGACCACATCTTCCCTGGTCGATAGTCTTGCGCCAGATCCGCGCGATAAAGCCCCCCGTCCGCTCATTTAGTGAGCGCACGCTGGTGAAGGCCTGCAAGGCCCTGGTCAAAGCCGGTTATGCCAACGATGTAATCCTCCAGTCCGCGCCGCGCCTGCCACCGGATACCCGCGTCGCGCGCTTGGTGGCGGACAGGTTGAAGACCTATCCGGAATCGTCTCTGCGCGACCTTGCGGGCTGGCTCAGCAAGGACTTGCGCGAACCTACGCCACGCGGCGGCATACACTGGTCGGCCGAGGGCGTGCGGCGTGTGCTGGAACGGGCGAGGGGGCTTGGGCTTCTCGTAGATCGCGAGGCGTCTTTGGACCCATGTCTGATCGCCTAACGAGCCCTCGATAATGTGCCGCGTCGTGTGGGGCGCGGCACAATGCGCGGCACGCAAATATGAGGTGGCCCACCGCGTTGTGCGGCGACCAGATTCTTCAGTCGCCAGTGAAATTCGAGCCCGTCAGGCCGAAAGGAAGCTCGGGCCTGGCTCGTTGCCTGACAGCTTTTGGCGGACCCTATCAAGCAGCCGAGCGGCCTTCAGGCCGCTGCAGGCTTGTGCCGACGAGCAGCTGGGCCAGCAGTCCAACCCGCCCACACTGTGAGCCCACCGACAATCGTCGCGACAACCAGCACCGGCAGCGACGGCAGTTTTCCAAGCCCGACAAATACCGTCTGCCAAACGCTGCTCTCCCCCAGCGTCTCGACCAGGACTGCCTGGGCGACCATCGCCAATCCGACGATGAAGAACGGCCGCCCGTAACGTGGTGCCGCCGCGTAGAGGCACGCCGCGGCAACAAGCCCCCCAAGCTCTGCAGCACGCATGGTCCACGCGAATTGAGCGGGGTCGAACGCCGTGAAAGGCGGGATCAGATGCCCGAGCAGCCGTTCGATAATGGGCTCGACGAGGGGCAGGGCTGTCGCGAGCATATAGCGGGCGTGCAGCTGCACTTTGCGCCTTTCTTTCAGCGCGAAATAGAAGAGGACCATCAGAAGGATGGGCGTCCAGGCGTCCAATATACCCAGGCGTCCGCCGTTGATTTGGTAGAAAGGGTCTGACGGCGTGTTGCGCGCCATGCTCAGAAGGACAGCAACGCTTCCCGCGAGAAAAAGCGGAAACAGAAACAAACTCACGATCCCGAAAATCCGGTGCGCGCCGCGTCGCTGATGATGAATGGTCCAGCTCTGGAGCGCCAGCAGCAACATCCAGGCGGTGGCCGTTACTCCATGAAAATGAAGTTCTGTCCGCGCGGTCCGCAAAACAGCGAAGTAGGTCGGCCAGAATGCCACGACTGTAGCGAGCACCATTGCCAGGACGAGATAATGGGCGCGGCGAAGCGGCATCCGATGATCCTGACAGACAGTGATTTCGCGGTGCCCCTTCCGTAGGGACCGCGTGGGTCCTTAGCAATTGCGCAATCCGCCGAGCGGCATTTCGTTGGCTGGAACCGGCAACGACTTTCTCGACGACCGAGCGCCCGGATTGGCTGCGAGCGCTGCCGATCACAGGTCAGGCATTAACGACGAAGTTCTGTAAGAAAGTGTGTCCCCCAATCGAAACCGTGACGGGCGCATTGATAAACTCGATCTGAGGCCTAGCTTTGGGATGCGTACCGGGCCCCTCTGGCGAGAATATCTCGCGATGTCGGACGTATCGAACTCAGGGGCCGTCTCAATCATACTCCCTGAGCTCGATCCATTGTTTGGAAAGAGGAGTATGTTGTGATCTTGTCTTTGCTTGCCTTGGCAACCGCTTCCGCTGCCCCCTTCGCTGATCAGGTTCATCGGACCAGCGTGGATCATTAAGGAAGATCCCTGGATGTGACCTATCGGGCCGATGCCAAGGTATCTACCCGCCAGATCGGCATGTCCGCGGGAACACGACCTACCACGGAACGCTGCCTCTGGGCCGCCCGGGTGGCCGTCGTTCGCGATGTGGCAGGTACCAAGGGCGCATCTTTGAGCCATCGCCTGGATGCCGATCAAATGATCCGGGGCAGCCATTTTGGCAAATGCTCGGAGAATAGGGCGCAGGTTGCGTCATCAATAGTACGTCGCAGTAATGAGGTGAAAGCTCATCTTGCGGAAGTTGCGCGAGGAGATGGCGTTCGGCTGGCGAACGACATCAGCTCAGCCAAGCATTTCGCAGCCAATTAGACGCGGACTATAATCGGTAGCAGGGGGCCCGGCGCGTGGGTCGCGTCGGGCCCATCTGATGAATATACGAGTTGTACGTCGACCGCTGAGCAGCACGACAGCAAAGGCGACATCGCAGTTTGCATTGCGAAGCGAGCGGGTCGGCCTCAGCCCTTCAGATGCTGCTCGACAGCGTCCGCGCTGGTTCCGACAGCCTTTACCGCCGCTTCCAGCCGCTCCCTGCTGACACCGAATTTGCCCGTCCAGTAATCGACCTCATAATCCTCTCCGAGCGCGATACGCGCCCGGTCCTGGGGCCCGCGAGCGGTCTTGTCGTCTGCCATTGCTCATCTCCTTCGTCGGTGGCCTAGGTCCGCAACGCCGGGGGGACGATGCGGTTGCCGCTATCGGCGAGACGTGGGGGGTCGGTCGGCGAGCCGAGTCAGGGGCGCGCTGGAACGAGTCCGCCGCTCGCGCACTTTGGTCTCCATGAAGAACAACGGCCATCCATCATGGCGCGCATGACCGCAGCGCCAAGGAAAGCGGCTTCCACCAGCCGCGCGCCGCCCTTCCGCGCAGTGCAACTCGCAACGCTGGTCGACACGGTTCCTACCGGCAACCGCTGGCTGCACGAGATGAAGTATGACGGCTACCGCGTGCTGCTGAGCGTCGGCGGGGGCGAGGCCGTTGCCTATACCCGCTCGGGTCTCGACTGGTCGGAGAAGTTTAGCGGACTGGTTGCCGACGCCCTGAAGCTGAAGGTTTCCTCCGCGCTCATCGACGGCGAGGCGGTCGTGCTCGATGCCGACGGCCGCTCGAGTTTCCAGGCCCTGCAAAACGCGCTCAAAGGGGCGCCGGCTTCGATCGATTATTTCGCGTTCGACCTGCTGGAGCTCGACGGCGAGGATCTAACCCAGTTGCCACTCACGGAGCGCAAGGCGAAGCTCGCGAAGATCCTGCCCAAGGGCAAGTCGCGGTTGCGCTATTCGGATCACATTGCCGGCAATGGCGAGAAGTTGCTCAACCAGTTCTGCGCGGCGGGCCTCGAAGGGGTGATCTCGAAGCGGGCCGACGGCCGCTATGTCGGCTCGCGATCGGGCGGCTGGCTGAAGACCAAATGCATCAAGCGGCAGGAGTTCGTCGTGGTCGGCTGGACCCCTTCGGACAAGTCGCGGTTATTCCGATCGCTGATCCTGGGTGTCCATGAGGACGGCGTCCTGCGCTATGCCGGCAAGGTCGGCACCGGCTTCGATACCCAGGAGATCATCGACCTGATGGCGGTGATGGCGCCGCTCGAGCAGGAGGCGCCGACCGTCAAGGCGCCGCGCGCAGAGGTGCGCGGGGCGCACTGGCTGCGGCCAACGCTGGTCGCAGAAATTGCATTTACCGAAATGACCAATGAGGGGACGCTTCGGCATCCGTCCTTTCTGGGCCTACGCGAAGACAAGAAGCCCGAGGCTGTGGTCGTCGAGACCGAGGCGCCGGCTGAGGCGGTGACGGCCGAGACGTCGTCGATCACGATCACAAACCGCGACCGTGTCATTTTTCCCGAGGGGAAGCTTACCAAGGGTCAGCTTGCCGATTATTATGCGCAGGTCGCTCCGATCATGCTGCCCTGGATCGGTTCGCGGCCGATCAGCCTCGTTCGCTGCCCGCAAGGCCGAGCCAAGAAATGCTTCTTCCAGAAGCATGACGCGGGCAGTTTTGGCGACGCTGTACGGCATGTCGCCATTCGCGAGAAGGACGGGCACGACGAGCCCTATCTCTATGTCGATACCGCGGACGGCCTGCTCACATGCGTACAGATGGGCACGATCGAGTTCCATGGTTGGGGCGCCAGGATCGAGGATGTCGAGAGGGCCGACCGGCTGGTCTTCGATCTTGATCCCGACGAGGGCCTGGATTTCGAGAATGTGCGCAGCGCCGCCTTCCACTTTCGCGAGATCCTGCAGTCGATCGGGCTCGAGACCTTCCCGATGGTGACCGGCGGCAAGGGCGTCCATGTGATCGCGCCGCTTGTTCCGCAAGCGGAGTGGCCGGAGGTGAAAGACTTTGCGCATCGGCTGGCCCAAGCGGTTGCCCAGAGTGACCCTGAGCATTTCACGGCCGCCCTGCCGAAAGCGCAGCGCAAGGGCCGCATCTTTGTCGACTATCTTCGCAACCAGCGCGGTGCGACGGCGGTCATGCCCTATGGGGTCCGCGCGCGCGAAGGCGCGCCGGTCGCCGTACCCATCACATGGAAGGAAATGGAGACGATCGACAAGCCCTCGCACTGGACCATTCGGGATGGCACCGAACTGGTGAAGCGGGCCGGCTCCAAGGCGCTCAGCGGTTGGGGCCGCGCCGACCAGACCCTGCCTGACCTGTGAAGATCGCCACCTATAATGTGAACGGCGTCAATGGCCGACTGCCGGTGCTGCTGCGCTGGCTTGAGGAAGCGCAGCCTGATGTGGTTGTGCTCCAGGAATTGAAAGCGCCGCAGGAGAAGTTTCCGGAAAGTGCGATCCGCGACCTTGGCTATGATGTCATCTGGCACGGCCAGAAGTCGTGGAACGGCGTCGCGCTGCTCAGCCGCGTCGGCGAAATCCACGAGACGCGGCGGGGGCTTCCGGGCGACCCCGACCCGAGCCAGAGCCGCTATATCGAGGCGGCGGTCAACGGCATCCTGATCGGCGGGCTTTACCTGCCAAACGGTAATCCGCGGCCCGGCCCCAAGTTCGACTACAAGCTGCGCTGGTTCGACCGGCTGATCGAGCATGCGGCTGGGTTGCTGGAGAGCAAACTGCCGGTGATGCTGGCGGGCGACTTCAATGTCATGCCGACCGATCTCGACGTCTACAAGCCGGAGCGCTGGCTCGACGACGCGCTATTCGCACCCGAAGTAAGGGCGGCCTATTTCCGGCTGCTGGATCAGGGCTGGACCGACGCGCTGCGCACGCTGCACCCGGGCGAGGTCATCTACACCTTCTGGGACTATTTCCGGAACGCCTATGGCCGCAATGCCGGCCTGCGCATCGATCATCTGCTGCTCAGCCCCGCGCTTGCCGACCGGCTGCTCGATGCCCAGGTCGACCGCCATGTGCGGGGCTGGGAAAAGACCAGCGACCATGCACCGGTCTGGATCGAACTGGCCGACAAGCCAAAGCGCAAGCGAACCCCCAAGGCGAAGATATGATGAAGATCGAAAGCATCCTGCTCGGCGAGAATGACTGGGTGCCGAACAATGCGCGGTTGCCGGTCGTCATCTATCACGCCGCGCTGGACGGCGAGGGCGAAGACCTGGCCGGCCGCTTCGAAGCTCTGTTCGAGGACCATGGTTGGCCGCCGGATTGGCGCGACGGCATATTCGACTATCACCACTATCATTCGACCGCGCACGAGGTTTTGGGTGTGTTCGCGGGCGAAGCGACGCTCGAGCTTGGCGGGCCAGCCGGGCGCAAGGTGTCCGTCGCAGCCGGCGATGCGCTTATGCTGCCGCCCGGCACCGGCCACCGCGCGATTCATGCGAGCGAGCATTTCCAGGTTGTCGGCGCCTATCCGCGGGGACAGGGCTGGGACATCTGCCGCGAAGCGCCCGATGATGCGGCGCGCGCGCGGATGGAGGCGCTTCCTGATCCGAAGCATGACCCCGTTACCGGCGAAACGGGGGCAAGGACTGGCGCCTGATGATGGTCGACACATAGGAGGATCGACCCTCGCTCTTGGACGGTGCGAACCAGGGTCCGGCATGGGTGGGGAACGCGAACCCGTGCTGGACGCTTCAGCGGTTATGAAAACAAAAGAGGATGGGCCGGCTGACACCGGCGAGGCAGGAACGATCGTCGATGCGCAGGAAGCCGCGGAAAATGCGGGTCTCGTCTACGTAACCGACGACAGCCCGGGAATCGTCCGCCAGCCCTACCGTGGCAAGTTTCGATATCGCGATGCCCGGGGCAACGTCGTGACGGACGAAAAAACCCTGAAGCGGATTGCTTCGCTCGCCATCCCCCCGGCTTACACCGACGTCTGGATCTGCCCCAAAGCAAACGGGCACATCCAGGCGACCGGCCGTGACGCCAAGGGACGCAAGCAGTATCGTTACCATCCGCGTTTCCGCGAGGTGCGCGACAGCACCAAGTACGAGCACATGCTGGACTTCGCAAAGGCCCTTCCTGGCGTTCGCGAGCGCATCGATGCCGATCTCAAGAAGCGCGGGCTACCGCGCGAGAAGGTCCTGGCCGCCGTCGTGCATCTGCTCGAAACCACGATGATCCGCATCGGCAACGCGGATTATGCCAAGCAGAACAAGAGTTATGGCCTCACGACCCTCCAGGATCGCCATGTCGCGATCGACGGCGCTGAGCTCCGATTCAATTTCAAGGGCAAGAGCGGAAAGCAGTGGCGGCTGAAGCTGAAGGATCGGCGCATCGCGAAGATCGTCAAGGCCAGCCAGGATCTGCCCGGACAGCATCTCTTCCAATATGTGGGCGAAGACGGCGCGCAGTACGAAGTCACCTCGAACGACATCAATGCCTATCTTCGGGAGATCTCCGGGACGGACATCACCGCCAAGGATTTCCGCACCTGGAATGGCACGGTGCTCGCTGCTCTGGCGCTGTCCGAATATGAAAAGGTCGACAGCCAGGCTGCGGCGAAACGGAATGTCCGGACCGCAATCGAAGCCGTCGCTTCGCGGCTGGGCAACACGCCCACTGTGTGCCGCAAGTGCTACATTCATCCCGAAGTTTTCGAGAGCTACCTGAGCGACGAATTGGTCCTGGAGGCGCGGGACGCCGTCGAGAAGGAGCTTCGGGAAGACTTGTCCCGCCTCCGTCCGGAAGAAGCGGTCGTGCTGGCCTTCCTCCAGCGTCGGCTCGCCGAAAAGGCAAAGGTTCCGGCCTTGTAGCGCTGCGATAAATGGCGGGAGGCTGGCCAGTCTCTCCCGTTATTCGGGCGAACCCTCGGGGACCCTAGCAGGTTCATGGCGTAAAAGGACCGTGCCTATGCAAGGGGACACGGCGATCTGTCCGCGCCAATGTCAGCTGCGGCCGACGACCGAGGCGCGCGCCGTAGCCCTGGGGGGTGTCAGGTGGGGCCGCCCGGCTGCGGGCGGCCCGCCTTCAACGAAAGCTCGCCTTCAGCCGTGTGCCGGCGAAGCGCTGGGCTTCTCCCGCTTTACGGATCACCGCATCGGCGCCGAAGAACTCATGGGTAACGCCAGGATAGAATTGCGTCGCAACCGGCACCCCCGCCGCGCGCAGCCGGCCTGCGAGCGTCTGGCCCTCGGACGTCAAGGGATCGATCTGGGCCTGGATGAGGGTCACGGGCGGGAGGCCGCGCAGGTTTGCCGCGACGAGATTGATGCGCGGGTCGGTTGCGTCAGCCGGACCGCGCGTCGTGTGATGGAGGAACCAGGCCATGGCCGCCCGATTGAGCGGCATGGCATTCGCGTTTTCCTGATAGGAGGGGGTGTTGAGGTCGGAACCGGCGATCGGATAGATGGTCAATACATGCGCGGGCTTTTGCAGCTTGGCATCGCGCGCGGCGATCGCGGTCGCGAGGGCGAGGTTGCCGCCGGCGCTTTCGCCCGCGAGCGCGATCTTGCGCGGGTCACCACCGATCTCGCCGGCATGGCCGAGCGTCCAGCGGTATGCCGCGAGGGCGTCGTCGTGCTGAGCCGGGAATTTCGCCTCGGGCGCCTTGCGATATTCGACCGAAATCACGATCGCGCGCGCTTCTCGGGCGAGGGCACGGGCCGAGGCATCATAGGTGTCGATGGTCGCGAGCACCCATCCGCCGCCATGGTAGTAGACGATGACGGGAAGGGGACCTTGTGCGTCGGCCGGTCGATAGACCCGTGCTGGGATCGGACCCGCCCCGCCGGCTACCTGGATATCCTGCGTCGCGACGCCGGGTGGAGGCGCAACCGGGCGACCCTGCTTCTGGAGCACGGCCTTTACCCCGTCGGCGAAGCTCGGTTGCAGGCGCGCTTCGGCCGGACTGAGCGTGTGGTAGGGCCGCAGGCCAAGCCCTTTCAAGGCATCGAGAACGGCCTGGTTGTCGGCGTCGACCTTGGCGCCGCTCGCCGGGATGCCCGGCTGGCCCTGCGCCGCCGCCGCCAAAACCGGCGCCGCTACGGGCCCGAGCGCGGCGAAGGCAAGAGCCGCGGAGACAAGCGTGCCGGCGGCGAGCAAAGGCGCTTTACGCATGAAAAGTGTTTCCCTGTTGCATGAAGTTGCGACAGGTGAACGGGCGCTGCGCACGCCCGTTCCCTAAGTCATTCCAGCTGCGGAAATAAATCATGTGCGAGTTGTCGCGCGGCAGGAACTGCGGAACCGATCCGTCGTTCTCGAAAAACGCTGCTCAATGCAAAGCGCCGAAAAGGATGCTCCCATGATTTCGACTTCCGCAAGGCTGCTCTGCCTCCTTTCGTTCGGACTGGCCGGCTCTGCCTTTGCCCAGAGCCCATCGAATCCCCCGCCGCCGACGCCCGCCTCCACCGGCGCGGCGATGCCCTATCTTCAGATTGCCGGGGAAAGCGACGTCTACGAGGTGACCTCTAGCCAGATCGCGGTGCAGCGATCGCAGAACCCGCGCGTCCGCGCCTTTGCGTCGATGCTGATCGATCACCATACGAAGACGACGAATGTCACGCTGACGCAGGCAAAGGCCGCCGGGCTTGTTCCGCCGCCGGCAGTCCTGGGGCAGGGCACGCGCGCCCAGATCGACCAGCTCTATGCCGCGAGCCCGGCGGATTTCGACCGGATCTACATCGCGCAGCAAATCCCGGCGCACGAACAGGCGCTCGCGGTCCAGACCGCCTATGCGCAGACCGGCGACAAGGCGCCGCTGCGCACGGCCGCCACCGGTGCGATCCCGATCATCAAGCAGCACCTCGAGCATGCGCGTTCGCTCAAGAGCGGCCTGTGAAACCGATAAGCCAAGGAGAGACCGTGAAGCTCAGCGCTATCCTCGCCGGCACCTGCGCCGCACTCGCCCTGTCGACCGCCGCTTATGCGCAGCAGGGGGATGGCACCGACGTTCAGGTCGCGATCCATGTCTTCAAGCCGGACAAGGCCCCGGCGATACCCGAGCGGCTCGCCGGGCTCAAGACGCCTGCAGGTTTCACGGTCACGACCTTCGCCACGGGCCTCAAGAATCCGCGGATCATTGCCGTGGCGCCCAATGGCGGGATCTATGTCAGCCGGCGCGAGCAGGGCGACGTCGTACTCCTGAAGGACGCCGACGGAAATGGCGTGGCCGATGGGCCGCCGGTGGTCGTTG
Source organism: Sphingomonas bisphenolicum (assembly GCF_024349785.1). Classification (NCBI taxonomy): domain Bacteria; kingdom Pseudomonadati; phylum Pseudomonadota; class Alphaproteobacteria; order Sphingomonadales; family Sphingomonadaceae; genus Sphingomonas; species Sphingomonas bisphenolicum. The sequence continues at coordinate 29,086 of NZ_AP018821.1, read as the reverse complement.
CGAACCGCCCGAGCGCCCACGGCCTCGCGATCAAGGACAACAAGCTCTACATCGCGACGGTGAAGGAGATTTTCGTCGCCGACATCCGGCCCGACGGCATGCTCGGACCGCTCCAGATGATCGTCGGCGACTTGCCCGATGGCGGCCAGCACCCCAATCGGACGATGGCCTTCGGACCTGACGGCATGCTCTATGTGAGCGTGGGCTCCACCTGCAACGCGTGCAACGAGAGCAATCCTGAAAACGCATCGATCCTGCGTGTCTCGCCCGATGGGAAGACCCGGACGATCTTCGCCCGTAATCTGCGCAACACGATCGGCTTCGGCTGGCATCCGGCGACCGGCGAGCTGTGGGGAATGGACCACGGCATCGACGATCTCGGCGACGACCAACAGCCCGAAGAGCTGAACCGCATCGAGCAGGGCAAGCAATATGGCTGGCCTCATGCCTTCGGCGCTGGCGCGATCCACCCCCAGACGACCCCGCCCGGGGAGATCACCAAGGCCCAGTGGCTTGCGGCAAGCACGCCGATGGTGCTCGGCTACACCGCGCACGCCGCGCCGATGAGCCTCGTCTTCTATTCGGGCGGCAATTTCCCGGCCGAGTTCCAGAACGATGCCTTCGTTGCGATGCGCGGATCATGGAACCGAAAGCCGGCCTCGGGCTACGAGATCGTACGGATCCGCTTCCAGAACGGTCAGCCGCAACGCTTCGAGCCCTTTGTCACGGGTTTCCTGACCGACGACGGGACGCGCCATATCGCCCGTCCCGTTGGCCTCGCCATGCTGAAGGACGGCTCGCTGCTCCTTTCGGACGATGGCAATGGCACGATTTTCCGCGTTGCCTACACGGGCGCGGCCGCTGCCCCGTCGGCGGCAGCCGTGCCGCCCGCGCAGCCAATGCTCGCGCAGGCCTCCAAGGGTGTGGGTGTTCCGCTGACGCTCGACCGGCCCGAGACGGCCGGTGCGCGCGGCCGGATTGCGGTGCGTTCGCCCGCCATTGCGCCGCAGGCACTGATCCCTGAACGCTATAGCGAATATGCCGACGCGGTGTCGCCGCCGCTTGCGTGGGATCCCGTGCCCGGCGCGCAGTCCTATGTGCTCATCATGGAGGACCCGGACTCGCTTCCGATCAATCCGTTCGTCCATTGGGTCGCTTGGAACATCCCGCCCTCTACGACCAGCCTTCCTGAAGGTCTGCAGGAGCAGGAGCGGCTGACCTTGCCGGATGGCATGATGCAAGGGCGCAACAGCCGAAATACGCCCGGCTATTTCGGCCCGCAGCCGCCGGTCGGTGACCCCGCGCATCGCTACGCATTCCAGGTGCTGGCGCTCGACAAGGCCCTCGATCTGCCGATCGGCGCCGACCGCGATCAGGTGCTTGCCGCCGCGCAGGGCCACGTCATCGCCAAGGGCTCGCTTGTGGGCCGCTACCGCCAGGCCGAGAAGCCGCCGAAGTCGGGCGTCCTGCCCGCGGGCGTCCCCAAGACGGTCGGAACCAAGATACCCGCGACCCGCCGCTGACGAGCGAACGAGAGGCTGGTGCGCGGTGCGCACCGGCTTTCCCGCTGCGGCAAATTTCCCCTCGGTTGGAAGTAATGTCGTTTCGGCGGTCTCTTGATTAACGGCTCACGGTGGCGCGGTTCGAGGAGGACTGGCCCGTGACGTGATGCTCAGGGAACGCCCGCGTTTGACACGGCGTTGCACGGACAAAGGCGGATGACAGATGCTCCGCAAGTTCTCGGCCCGATGCAGGACATACCCGACCATGCCGCTCTACTTTTTCGACATCTACAATGACGAAACGACCGAGGATGAAAGCGGCATCGAACTTGCCGACAGCGAGGCGGCGCTGAAGCGCGCACGCGCCGAGGCGCAGAACCTGGCTGTAGAATCCATCCGCGAGCACGGCCATCTCATCCTCGATCACCGCATCGTGGTGCGCGACGGGAATGGCGCGACGATCGGCCAGGTTCGTTTCGATGAGGCGGTCGAAGTGCGCCAAAGCGGCGGCAAGAGCGAGCCTCGACGATCATAATCGGCCCGCCACCGGCGGCGATGGGCTGGACTGGGAATTCCGATGCCGGCGCGGAAGAGCATCCGCTCTGCTCCGGCAGCCTGACGCACGGTGAGCGTACAGAGCAAATCCAGCGGGAACCCCCCACACTCTTTCGCGATTTCGGACAGCGTCAGCAACGAGCGGACGTATTTGTCAGATGAATCCACGTTTCAGTTTTGACAGGATGATCGACGAGGCCACGCTTTGGATCGGGGCCAACTGGCTTGAGATCGCGATCGCCACCGCCGCAGGCGCGGCGATCTATCTGCTGCTCAACCTTGTGCGCGGATGGAGCGTTAAACTGTGTCAGCGGGGCGAAGGCGCGGCGAGCTGGTACAGTATCCTGGGGCGAGCCTTCGGGCGTACCGGGCAGATCTTCATGATCCTTGTCGCCGCGCGGCTCGTAGTGGGATACGCCGACGCACCGGCCTGGCTGACTACCACGATCGCCACATTGTTCACGATCTCCGCGGTATTCCAGGGCGCGCTATGGGCCCGAGAAGTCGTCTTCGGAGCGATCGAGCATCGCATGCGCGACCAGGAGCATAACAGTCGGGCACTCATGAGCGCCCTTGGCATCATACGGCTCCTTGTGACGATCTCCCTCTTCGCGATCGCGCTCGTGGTGGTGCTGAGCAATCTGGGGGTGAACGTCACCGGGCTGGTAACGGGCCTTGGGATTGGCGGCATCGCGATTGGCCTCGCGGCACAAGGCATTTTCGCCGACTTGTTCGCAGCGCTCGCCATCCTTTTCGACCGCCCGTTTCGCATTGGCGATTCCATTTCCTATGACAAGGGCGCCGGCTCGGGGACAGTTGAATCGATCGGTCTCAAGTCGACGCGGATTCGGGGCGGGCCTGGCGAAGAGCGGATTATCGCGAACAAGAAGCTGCTGGACTTCGAAATCCTCAACACGACCCGGCGCCTGCGCAACCGTTTCAAATTCGAGTTTGTGATTGGCTACGCGGCGGCGCCGGAAGTCATCCTCAAAATACCGGGTCTGCTAAGGGATGCGGTCGAAAGCGAAGGCTACACCCTCATACATGGAGGGGTGAACGGCTTCGTCTCAAGCGGCATCAGCTACGACGTCGAGTTCGAGTCCAAAGAAGCAGACTTCCCGCCCGATGCACGAGACCGGGTGACTGCGGCGATACTGTCGCGCTTTCGCGATAACGACATCAGCTTTGCTTACCCGACCCAGGTGAACTTGCTCGCCGAGAAAACAAAGCCGGACCCGCCCGCGCAGGTCAGGGAAGAGAGCGGACGGGCGTGACGGCGGCTGGCAGCGCGCGCGGGTGACGTATCGCGCCAGGGGAACGCCGGCTGTTGGCGAGACCGTCACGCAATGGCCCCAAAAGTCTCGCCAGCTGTGCCTGGCGCGCGCAGCCTTCGAGCAGGCGAAATCGTCATACTCTAGGCCTTGGGCGCATGGGGCACGTGTCTATCCTGAAACCGCTTGAGTTCGGTTCCAGCGTTTGCCTTAGCCGTTCACGATCGTGCCGCCGTTGGGATGCAGGACTTGCCCCGACATGTAGCTGGAGTCCTCGCAGGCGAGGAAAAGGAAGGCGGGGGCGACCTCGTTGGGCTGTCCGGGCCGGCCCATCGGGGTGTTCTCGCCAAAATGGTCGAGCTTCTCCGGGCTGGCGCCGCCGCAGGGGTTGAGCGGGGTCCAGATCGGCCCCGGCGCCACTGCATTGACGCGAATGCCGTCGCCGACGAGGTTCTCGGACAGCGAGCGGGTAAAGGCGGTGATGGCGCCCTTGGTTGAACTGTAGTCGAGCAATTCCTTTGAACCCTGGTACATGGTGACCGAGGTGCAGTTGATGATGGCAGCGCCTTGCTTGAGATGCGGCCGCGCCGCCTGGACGAGGAAAAACATCCCGAAGATGTTGGTCTGGAACGTGCGACGCAGCTGTTCCTCGGTAATGTCGGTGATGTCCTTGTCGGGATGCTGCTCGCCGGCATTGTTGACCAGGATGTCGATCTTGCCGAACGCGCTGAGCGTCTCGGCGACGATCCGCTCCGAAGTGTCCTTCTCTCCGATATCACCCCGAATGGTGATCGCCTTGCGCCCTTCGGCCTCAACGATGCGCTTCGTCTCGGCCGCATCGTCATCTTCGCACAGATAGGCGATCGCGATGTCGGCGCCCTCCCGGGCATAGAGCGCCGCCACCGCCCGGCCGATCCCGCTGTCAGCACCGGTGATGATCGCGACCTTGCCCGCGAGGCGATCGGAACCCTTGTAGCGCGGTTGCCACTCTGGCTTTGGATCGAGACCGCTCTCGTGACCCGGAAGCGCATCTTCGTCAATCATCCCCTGGGTATCGCTCATGGACATCTCCTTCTCACAAGAGAACTCGCCCGGTGCGGATCGGTTCTTCGCCTTGGCGACGGACCGAGACATTAGGAGCCCAGGCGCCGGCACAGGATGGAGGAAGCGACCGGCACGACGACGCGGCGAGGCGCCGTCATCGCGAGAAGTCATCCCGGGCAACGCCAATCATGGTCGCGCGTTCTCGTCCTTGGGTCTCGAGGCATTCGAGGAACCCATCCTGAACGGTCGCGCACCGGGAAGGCGCAGATCAGCAGGAGATTATCGCATGACCGACATCGTCTTCGTCCACGGCATGTTCCAGAACCCCAAAAGCTGGGAAAACTGGATCCATATGTTCAGCGACAAGGGATACAATTGCCACGCCCCGGCCTGGCCGCTGCATGAAGGTGATCCGCGCTCGCTGCGCGATAATCCGCCGCCGGGTCTGGGCGAACTTCGCCTCAAGGATGTCATCGCATCTATCGAGGTTACGGTGCGTGGGCTCGGCCGCCCGGTGATGATCGGCCATTCGGTGGGCGGTCTCATTACCCAGATCCTGTTGAGCCGGGGATTGCTGTCAGCCGGGGTGGCGATCGATTCCGTCGCGCCCAATGCCATGGTCGACTTCGACTGGGGCTTTCTCAAGAACAGCGCGATCATCGCCAACCCGTTGAAGGGTGACGAACCCATCTACATGGATGCCAAGACCTTCCACGGCGCTTTCGCCAACAGTTTGAGCGAAGAGGAGGCAGCGCGCGCGTTCGAAGCGACGGCGACGCATGACAGCCGCAATATCCTGCGCGACTGTATGGGCGAGGATGGCCGGATCGATCTCGGCGCGCCGCACGCGCCCTTGCTGCTGATCGGCGGTGAGGAGGACGAGATCATCCCGGCGCATCTGACCGAGAAAAACCACAGGGCCTATAAGGATGAGGGGAGCGTTGCGGAGTTCGTGTCCTTTCCTGGCCGGAGCCACTTCATCTGCAACGAGCCCGGCTGGGAAGAGGTCGCGCAGACGGCGCTCCAGTTCATCGAGCGCAACGGCGTCCGTGCCGGATCTGGCGCCCGCAGCATTGAACCGATGTGATGTGACGGGTGAGGGGCTGTCTGGTTGAGATCGGCCCTTCTCTTGTCCGACGGTCGCGGAGGGCCGGGCGAGCCCTTCCGCCGATTATCAAGGACGCTCCTTGGTGCCTCTCAGGATAGCCGCGCGATCGTGACCATCCGGACGAGGTCGGACAAGGTCTTTGCCTGCATTTTCATCATGACATTGGCGCGGTAGACCTCGACCGTCCTCGCGCTGATCTCCAGGTCATAGGCGATCGCCTTGTTCGCCTGGCCGGCGACGAGGCCGTCCATGACCTCGCGCTCGCGGGGGCTGAGCATGGCGATGCGGTCGAGGATGGCCTGCCTTTCCGCGGCGGAGGCGGCATCTCCCGCGGTGCGCGCCAGCGCGCTGCGGATCGCGCTCAGCATGACCTCGTCATCGAACGGCTTCTCGATGAAGTCCGCCACGCCGGCTTTCATCGCCTGGATCGCCAGCGGGACGTCGGCATGGCCGGTCACCACGATGACGGGGACACCTGCGCCGGCGAGCTGCAGCTTTTCGGCCAGCTCGATGCCGGTCATCCCGGGCATGCGCACGTCGGTCACGAGGCAGGCGCCGGCGAGGGGCGGCGATGATTTTAGGAAAGCGTCTGCCGAAGCATAGGAGCGCACCCGTATCCCGGCCACATCAAGGAGAAATTCCAGTGAATGCCGGACGCTATCGTCGTCATCGATCACATAAACGATCGGGTCACTCGCCATCGCCTGGCCCTTCCTTGTCCGCCTTGGGCAGCGTGAAGCCGAACACGGCCCCGCCCCCGTCATGAGATTCCGCCCAGATGCGCCCGCCATGGGCCTCGACGATCGTGCGCGAGATCGACAGGCCTACACCCATGCCGGTGCGTTTCGTCGTGATGAACGGCTGAAACAGCCGGTCGGCCACATCGGCCGCGATGCCCGGGCCGGTATCGGCGACCGTCACCCGCGCCATGTCGGCGTCGGCCGGCGCGATGGCGATGGTCAACGCGCGGGGCCCCGGCCCAGTCCCGGCCATGGCGTCGATGGCATTGCGAACGAGGTTGAGCACCACCTGCTGGATCTGCACCTTGTCCGCGAGCACGAGGTCGATCTCAGGGCTGAAGTCATGCTGGACGCGTATCCCATGCTCCTTGGCGCCGACGAGCGCCAGCGCGCTCGCCTCCTCGACAAGCTTCGGCAGACTTTCGACCGTTCGTTCGGTTTCGCCGCGCGCGACGAAATCGCGCAGCCGGCGGATGATTTCCCCGGCGCGCAGCGCCTCGGCGGCGGCGCGGCCGACCGCATCGATAACCCGGTCGTTGCGATCCTCCTCGCGTTCGAGCAGCATCTTGCTGCCCTTGAGATAGTTGGCGATCGCGGAGAGGGGCTGGTTCAGTTCATGGGCAAGGGCCGAGGCCATTTCTCCCAAGGCGGTCAGCCGCGAGACGTGAACGAGTTCGCTCTGCAATTCCTGAAGCCTCGCCTCGGCATGCTGGCGCTCGGTGAGATCGCGGATGAAGCCGGTGAAGAAGCGCTGCCCGTTGGCCTGCACTTCGCCGACGGCGAGTTCGAGCGGAAAGGTCGACCCATCGCGGCGTTCGCCCACGACGACACGGCCCTTGCCGATGATGCGGCGCTCTCCGGTCTGGTAATAGCGATCCAGATAGCCATCATGGGCTGCGCGGTAGGGCTCGGGCATCAGCAGCCGCACGTTGCGGCCCGTGAGCTCCTGTGCCTTCCAGCCGAACATCCGTTCCGCCGCAGGGCTGAAGTCTCGAATGAGCCCCGCAGCATCGATCACCACCATGGCGTCGGGGACGGTGTCGAGGATCGAGCGCAGATGGGCTTCTCGGCTGGCGAGGCCGGCAGCGGCCTCGTCCGAAGCAAGACGGGCTCGCTGAAACCACTCGCCCCCCAGCGCGATGGCGAGCCCGATCGCCACGAAGGCCACCGCGGCAATTACGCTGCCTTCCTCGATCGGGCCTGTCAGGTGGTCGCACCACAGACCGGCGGCTGCGCCGGCCAGCGAAGCCAGCGCGCCGACGCGAAGGCCTGACAGGGCGCTTGCCGCAACCACGCCCGGGACGAAGAAGATGAAGGTCGCGCGCGCGCCGAGCTGATCGGCAAACAGGAGCCGCACCGCGAGGCCGCCGGCGATCGCGAGCAGCGCGACGCCCAGGGCAGCGGGCAGGGCGAGCCGCGGCAGGAGCCGGCTTGCACCATCGCCGCGAGCCACCTCCGGGAAGTCCCTTAGGGGCGCTGCGGTAGGGACATCATCCAAATTTTCGTCCTTCCTTTCCCTGTCTACTTACGGCCCATCAGCGGCGCCCCGTCAATCGCGTCGCCATCGGAGACACGACAATGACTGCACCGTTCATCGATCTGGGCGTTCACCACAAGGCCAGCGGACTTTCCGACAAGGTGGCGCTCGGCTTCACCAAGGTCCTGCGCTGGTGCGCGGACACCTTTTTTGCCCAGCGCTACGGTCACCGGGCCGTCGTGCTCGAGACCGTCGCGGCGGTGCCCGGCATGGTCGGTGCGACGATCAACCACCTCGCCTGCCTGCGCCGCATGTGTGACGACAAGGGCTGGATCAAGACGCTCATGGACGAGGCTGAAAATGAGCGCATGCACCTCATGACCTTCATCGAGATTTCCAAGCCGACCTGGTTCGAGCGGGCCGTGATCATCGGCGTGCAATGGGTGTTCTATGTCTTCTTCTTTGCTCTTTATCTCTTGAGCGCCAAGACGGCCCACCGCGTCGTCGGCTATTTCGAGGAAGAGGCGGTGATCAGCTACACGCACTATCTCGCGGAAATCGACGAGGGCCGCAGCGCCAATGTGCCGGCGCCCGAGATTGCCAAGCGGTACTGGGGGCTGCCCGAGGAGGCTACCTTGCGCGATGTGGTGCTGGTCGTCCGCGCGGACGAGGCGCACCACCGCGACGTCAACCACGGCTTCGCCAATGAACTGGGCGGGTTGCCGGTTGGAGCCGTCGCGCAGTGCCCGCCCCACGCCGAGCTCGTCCCGAACTGGAAGAAGGCCGCCTGAGCCTCGGCCTGACTGCGGAAGGACATGACATGGTCTTGGATCGCCCGGTCCTGCTGTTCGAAAGCGATCAGCCTGTCCTGTCCTCCCTGCAGTTCGCCCTGAGCCTCGAGGGGTTCCTGCCCGCGGATGGCAATGTGCCGGACGCGGACCCCGCGACGGCCGAATGCCTCGTCATCGACCAGCGATATCGCGCCGATGGGATCGGCTTTCTGCAGGAGCTGCGGGACAAGGGCGTCGCCGTACCGGCGATCCTGCTGGCGACCAATCCCTCGCGGGAACTCCGTCGACGGATGAAGCCGCTCGGAGCGGTCCTGATCGAAAAGCCGCTGCTCGGCAACGAGCTCACTGATGCCCTCCTGACCATCCTCGCTTCCAGCAAGGCCGCCTGACATGTCTGCTTGCTACCTCGACGAAACTGCCATCGACCTGCTCGTACCCGCCTTCTATGCCCGCGTCCGGGCGGATGCGTTGCTCGGGCCGATCTTCGAGAGCGCCATCGACGACTGGCCCCATCACCTGGCGAAGCTGAAGGATTTCTGGTCATCGGTGATGCTGGCAAGCGGGCGCTACAAGGGCCAGCCGATGCCCGCCCATATCCGTCACGAAAGGGCGTTGAGTAAGGAGGCCTTTGCCCGCTGGCTCGCGATCTGGCGAGAGACCACGGACGAACTTCTCGCGCCGGCCGTCGCCAGGGCGTTCCAGGACAAGGCGGACCGTATCGCCCAAAGCCTTCAGCTAGGGATGCAGTTTTATCGCGAACGGAGCGCCGCATGACTGTCGCGATCCCAGCGAACGCCAAACCGTACAAGCGCACCGCGACCTTTACCGAAACCACCATCCCGGCAGGCCTGCTGGGCGACCATTCGACCAAGGAGGGCACCTGGGGCCTGATCCGGTTGGAAGAGGGCGCGCTTCGCTATGTGGTGACCGACGAGCGCCGGCCGCCTTCGGAGCAGGTCCTCACCGTCGCCGGCGAGCCGGGCGTGGTCGAACCGACCATCCTGCACCATGTGGCGCCGGTGGGGCCGGTTCGCTTCCACGTCGAATTTCTAAGGGTGGATTGATCGCCTGACCGGCACCTCCCCTCGTTCCCAACCTCAATAGCCTATCAAGGAGTTCCCTTATGCGTACAGCCTCACCCGCCGCCATGGAGATCGTCAAGGCCACGGCCCCCGCTCTTGAGAAGCATGGCGTCGAGATCACCACGGCCATGTATGCCCGGCTGCTGCAGGACCCCGAGATCGCCGCCATGTTCGATCGCGCGGCGCAGGAAAGCGGCGAGCAGCCGCGCCGGCTGGCCGGCGCGATCCTGGCCTATGCCAAAAATATCGACAAGCTCCAGAACCTTGGGGGCGCCGTGCAGCGCATGGTCGCCCGGCACGTCGAGACCGGCGTCAGGCCCGAGCATTATCCCCATGTCGCGGCCGCTCTCCTCCCGGCGATCCGTGAGGTGCTGGGCGCCGAAGTCGCCACGGACGATGTGCTAGCCGCCTGGGGCGAGGCCTATTGGATGCTTGCCGACATTCTCATCGCTGCCGAAACGCAGGCCTATGAAGAGGCCAGCGCGGCCTGATCGGTCGCGGGGGAGCATCCGTTCCCGAGGCAGCCGACAGGAGAGCTTTAACCTAGTTGCGATATCGCGAATCCATGGCCGCAGCTGTCCGTCTTCTCCGCGTTTCTGTGCCGAGGCAGTATCTTTGGCCGCTCCTGTCGCTGCTCGGCGTATGCTTCGGTTTCATCTTCCTGCTCATCTTCCTCAGTACCCGCGCGCAGGATGCCCAGCAGCTCGAGCGGGAGCGCCAGGCGCTCGGGGGCGTGTTCGCCACCGCGTCCGCGATGGTGCAGCACGATCTGCAGGATTACGCCAAATGGGACGATGCCGTGCGTCACATCGGTTCGCGTTTCGATGCGGCCTGGATGGACGACAATGTCGTGGCCTATCTGGGCCGCACCCAGGGATATTCCGACATCTTCGTGCTCGGCGCGGACGATCGGACCCTTTACAGTTTTAAAGACCGGAAGATCGCCCCGAACACCGCTCAACTGCGTCTTGGCGCCGACTTCGTTCGATCTATCGCCGAAGTGCGGCGCTTGCCGCCCGAGGGCAGTCCGATCGTCAGCGGCTTCACGCGCTCGGGCAACCAGGTCCTGGTCTATGCCACGGCCGCCGTAGTGCCCTTGACGGGTAAGATCGCGGCGCCCCGAGGGCCGACCCGCCTTCTGGTCATCGCCCGGCACGTCGACGAGGCGTTTTTGGCGGACCTCACGCGCGAACTCAATGTACACGATGTGCGGCTGACGCTGGGGAACCGGACAGCCGGAATGGACGCCATCGCCATCAAGGGCCGGTCGGGCGAACGGATCGCCTGGCTGGAATGGCGGTCGCATCATCCGGGTGCATCGCTGAGGCAGCATCTGGTGCCGGCGATCCTGGCGGTGGCCTTCGTCGCCTTTGTGGCGGCCGGTCTTATTCTTCGCCGGGGCAGCCAGTCGATCGAGGCGCTGCGCGCAAGCGAACTGCTCGCCCGGCATCTGTCGGATCACGATCCCTTGACCGAACTGCCCAATCGCCGCGCGTTGGGGGAACGACTGGGCGAGCTTGTCGCGGCAAGGCAAGGACTGGCCCTGCTGTTCCTCGATCTCGACGGGTTCAAGGACGCCAATGATGTCTACGGCCATAGTGCCGGCGATCTTCTGCTCAAGGAAGCTGCTGGTCGCCTGAAGGCCGCGGCGGGCGAGGCCTTTATCGCGCGCGCGGGCGGCGACGAGTTTGCCGTTCTCTTGAGATCGCCATCGTCTGGCGTGGCGGCCGCGACATGCGAGGCCATTCTCGAAGCGTTCTCGACGCCCTTCAAGGTTGGCGCCTACAGCATCACGATCGGGACCAGCATCGGCTATTTCGAGAGCGCCACATCCTGCGACAGCGCGGAAGAACTCATTCGCAAGGCGGACGTCGCCATGTATGCCGCCAAGGATGCGGGCCGGAACTGCGCGCAGGTTTACCACCCCTCGCTCGACGAAGGCCATGAACGGCGCCAGCGGCTCGAGCAGGATCTCAAGCGCGCGGTCGAGAACGAAGAGATCTACGTCCGCTATCAGCCGATCGTCGATGCCCAGTCGGGCGAGGTCGTGGCCGTCGAGGCGCTGGCGCGCTGGTCTCATCCCGTACATGGCGATGTCCCGCCGGATGTCTTCATTCCCATCGCCGAGATCAGCGGGCTGATCAATGCGATCGGCCGCCAGGTGCTGCTCAATGCCTGCCGGGAAATGCGCGAGACCGGGCTCGATCTGGCCGTCAACCTGTCGCCGGCGCAATTTTGGGATGGCAATCTCTACGACGAGGTTCAGCAGGTCCTGGAACGGACCGGCTTTCCCCCGAGCGGCTGGAGCTGGAAATCACCGAAAGCTTGCTGCTGCGCCGTCCCCAGGTCGCGGCGGCTGTGATCGACCGTCTGCGCTCACTCGGTATCCGCATGGCCCTCGACGACTTCGGCACCGGGTTTGCGAGCATCGCCTATCTCCAGCAACTCACGATCGACCGGCTCAAGATCGACAGGTCGTTCCTCGCTCCGCTGGAATCGGAGCCTGACATGCGAGAGGTGCTGGTCTCCATCGTCGGCCTGGCGAAGGCCTATCATCTCGAAGTCTGCGCCGAAGGGATCGAGACACCGGGACAGGCGCAGCTTGCGCGCCTGGCCGGCTGCGGCCGCTTGCAGGGCTGGCTGTTCGGGCGTCCGCAAGCGGCGAGCGCCTTCCAGGCCGTGGCCTTGCGAGCTTAGGAGCGCGAGGGAAGCGGTCGGCCGGTCAACGGCCGCGCCGATCCTGCGGAACGATCATGGCCGAACGACGGGCGAGCAATGGGCCGCCTCGATGCGCCATTGATCGCCCGGCAGCCGGTGCCAGCAGCGCGTATAGGCGAAGGTGCCGCTGAACGGTTGCGCGTCGTAGGATCCCGACAACTGGACCGCGAGGCAGACCACCGCGCTGTCGCCCAGGAGGCGAACGAGGGGTGGCTCGACGGGGTCCAGTTGTTCGATGCGAAGCAGGCCGGACTGGTGAGCGCCGAGATCATCGCCCTTGTTGAGCCGCGCGTCGACCTGGTTGGTAAAAATCACGTCCGGGCTGAGCAGGGCATCGAGGGTCGCCACATCGCTCGCGAGCATCGCCGTGCGAAGCCGGCCTTCGGCATGCTCGATCTGCGCGCGGTCGTCCATAAGCAGGCCTGCCCCAAAGTCGGTTGAAAGGGAGGGCGGTCAACGGCCGCCCAGGATCGATCCCAATATGCCGCCGAGCCCGCCGGCTGACGCGGCGCTTCCGGAGGACCCGCCGCTACCGGCGAGCGCACCGGCGATGCTGCCCAGAATGGATTCCAGTCCGCCCTGCTGCCCCCCGGAGCGCTTGGCGAGGTGCCCCGCGATGAGCATCGCGAGGATAGGGAGCATCTTCTTGAGGATCGCTGGATCGAGGCCAGTGGCCTGCGATGCTTGCCCGGCGACCTCGCGGCTTACGTCCTTCGAGCCGAACAGGCTCCCCAGCAGTTGATTGCCAAGGCCGGTGTCAGTGGGGTTGGAGCCGACGACATTATCGATGAGCCCCGAGCCACCCAGCGCCTGGACCTGCGCCGCGAGACCTGCCGGTTCAACCGGGGCCGCCGTCTTGCCGTTGATACCGCCGATGAGCGAGGGAAGAAGAGCCTGCGCCCCGCGCTCGGCGTCTTCGCGTGAAATGCCAAGTTGCTGGGTCAAGGCGTCGAGGCTTCCTTCGGGAAGCAGATCGGCAAGGTTCATGTCACGTCTCCAATTCGCATGTGGGGCGGGGCAGCGTTGCGCCCAGGGGTGGGCATCATCGGTCAGGGCGTCAACAGGCTTTCAGCCGCGCCGATACTTGCGCAGCGATGAGGCGGACAGTTCGCTCAGCCCTGCGGCGCCAAAAGCGAGCGTGGCTACTTGGATCAAGGGCTACCGCGACGATGTCGCCGCGCCCTCGGCCCACGAGGCGGCCAGCCAATAGAGGACCGCGGCGATAAGCCAGAGGCCGGCGAACAGAGCGCTGAATGTTCCGCCGCGCGCATCAATCTGTGCGCCCATCGCCGCGATGCCTGCCTGGGCAGCGGCAGCCGCGCCATGGGAGATCGCCATGCCCAGCGGCTTGAAGCGCGCCATCGCCGAGCCGATGAAGGCGATGATGGGCACGCCCGCGAAGAGGAGGTTGAAGGGATTGTCTTCCGACCCGATCATGCCGACCGCGAGATTTGCCCAGACCGTCAGGAAAACGGTGAGGAGCGATACCACGCTGGCCGCGCGGGACCATGGATTGGGCGAGCGCCGGACCAGCCATTCGGCGGCGAGCCCCGTTCCGCCGAGCATGAGGCCCGTGACGAGGAAGTCGGTTTCGTCCCAACGCACCTGCGGGGTGTAGCGCATCGCGATGGCGGGGAGCGCGAGGAGAAGCAACGCGAGCCCCCAGGCCGAGATCCGCCACGGATTGAGCGCCTGCTTGAGCCTGCCATTGCTGGACGCTGCGTAACTATCGTTCCGATGATCATCCATGATATCGCCTCCATTCGAGATGAGATCATCAGGGTCCCGGAAAGACCGATGAGCGTCATGAGAAGCATATGAGGTTTTGCTGAAAAGTGCCGCCGCGTGGATATCATTTCGGCCAGTTCGTCCTCGATCCCGAGGATCGGCGCCTGCTGCGTGACGGCGTTCCGGTCGAACTCAACGCGCGCTATCTCGACGCACTGGCGCTTCTCGTGCGCCATGCCGGGTCGCTCGTCGGCAAGGACCGTTTTCTGGCGGAAGTGTGGAAAGATGTGCCTGTCACCGACGAGGCGCTGACCCAGTGCATCCGGCTCCTTCGCCAGCGTCTGGGTGACGATGCGAGCCGTCCGCATTTCATCGAGACGGTACCCAAGCATGGCTACCGCTTCATTGCCGAGGTCGACTGGCGCGAAAGCTCTGCCCCGGCCGAAGACGCGGCCCCCCACACGCTTCCCCCGTCGGCCGCGCCCTCGGCGCTCCGCCGCGTAGCGATGATGGCGGGAGCCGGGACCCTGGGTGCTGGGGGCGCCGGATTGATCGGCGGGCTCGCATACGGCTTTATCGCCGCGACGCCGCCGCTCTCGAACGGAGGCGGCGCCGCGTCCTCCGTCTTCGTGTTGCTCTGGCTAACCCTGGCGGTGGCGCTCGTGGGCGGCGCGGGTGTCAGCCTAGGGATCGCTTGGGCCGAGGCCGCTGGAAAACGCCCATGGCTTACTCTTGGCGGCGCAGTCGGCGGAATGATCGTCGGCGGCGTCGTGAAGTTGCTTGGGATCGACGCGTTCAATCTCTTGTTCGGCCAGTCACCGACAGGGATTACGGGCGGGCTCGAGGGGCTTTTCCTGGGGGCTGGGGTAGGCCTTGGTGCTACCTTGTCCGGCATGGGCCGCTCTGATCGTTCCCTTCGCTCAGTGGCAGCGCGCGCGGCGCTTTGCGGCGGTGCGGCGGGCAGCGTTGTCGTTCTTCTTGGCGGACATCTCATGGCCGGGAGTTTCGAGCAACTCGTCCAGACATTCCCGCAATCGCGGATCGGCCTTGCGCAGATCGGCGGCCTGTTCGGTGAACAGGGTCTTGGTCCGGTGGCGGAGACGGCATGCGCGTTCGTCGAAGGGGCGCTGTTCGCGGCGGGCCTGGTCGTTGCGATGACGCTGGCGCGCCGTGAGATGGACAGGCCTGAAGGCCGCTCGGCGGCGACGTCCACCCTGGTTGCGAGCCGCAGAGGCGGCGCGCCTCGGTTGGGTTAGAACCCGCCAGCCGGGGCATGGGCAGCGAGCGCCGCCGGTCGCCTCGTTCCGGCTATCATTGACCGTCTAAATCGTCAGGCCTAAATGTTGCGGGAGGCAATGGATTCCTGCCTGGCATGTCGCCGAACCGCCCTCGCACGGGACGATGATTCCTACCGGCGCCATCTGGCGAAGGAGGAATCATGCGCTTGTTCTTCATCGTGTTCATGGGTTCAGGGATCGGTGGCGCGCTGCGCCATCTCGTAGGGCTCGTATCGCTCCGACTGCTCGGACCGAGCTTTCCCTATGGAACGCTGGCCATAAATGTCTTCGGCTCGGCGCTGATGGGGTTGGTCGTCGGAGTGCTGTCGATGCGCTCGGGGACCAGCCATGAGTTGCGGGTCTTCCTGACCACCGGCCTCATCGGCGGTTTCACCACCTGGTCGACGTTCAGCCTTGACGCGTACAGTCTGTGGGAACGCGGCGAACAGGCGGCGGCGATAGGCTACGTCCTTGGCAGTCTCATCCTGTCTTTCGCGGTTCTGGCCGTTGTCCTGGTGGTGGCTCGCCGCTTCGGTTGATGCAGATTAGAGGTTCGACTGAGTGTCAGCGCTCATTTGCCGGCGGCCCTGACGGCGCCACGGAGCCAGACGAAAATCGTGCTGCCAGCCCCAACCGAAATCTTGTTTTTGTCCCGACTGCAACAAAATTGGATGAGCGCGGCTATGCCGCGCTGGGCCAATGATACAGGAGCGAGGGCACGACGTTGAGCAGTCCTTATGAGGTCTTGGGGGTATCGCCGACAGCCTCGGCGGATGAAATTCAGAAGGCCTACCGAAAGCTCGCCAAGACCCTCCATCCCGATCTCAATCCCGGCGACCGTACGGCTGAAGACAAGTTCAAGGCCGTCGCGGGAGCCTATGATCTCCTTCGCGATCCCGAAAAGCGGCGTCGCTTCGACGCCGGCGAGATCGATGAGACCGGCGCCGAGCGACCGCCGCAGGGCTATTACCGGGACTATGCCAGCAACGATTACGGCCGATATGCCAATAGCGGCGGCTTTGCGGATTTCGACGAGGACCTGTTCGCCGACTTGTTCCGGCAACGTGGGAGAGGGCAGCCCAATCGGCGCGGCGAGGATCTCCAGTTCCGCCTGGGTCTGACCTTGGCGCAGGCGATCACGGGCGGCGAACAGCGACTGACCCTGCCGGGTGGTGGTACGCTCGACGTCAAGATTCCTGCCGGGGTCGTCGATGGCCAGACATTGCGCCTCAAGGGCAAGGGCGGGATGGGCTTTGGCAGCGGCGGCCCCGGTGACGCCTACATCATGCTCGAGGTTCTGCCCGATCCGCGATTTGCGCGAGAAGGCGATGATCTCGTTCTCGAGGTTCCGATCTCGCTGAGCGAAGCGGTGCTTGGCGGAAAGATCCAGGTGGCGACACCCACGAGCCAGGTGTCGATGACGGTGCCGGCCGGTTCGAACAGCGGCAGCACATTGCGACTGAAGGGGCAGGGGGCCCCGCGTGCAGGCGGCGGCCGCGGCGACGAACTGGTCAGGCTCAAGATCGTACTGCCCAAGCCGTCCGATCCGGAGCTCGAAGCCTTCGTGAAAAGCTGGGAGGCGGGCAGGGCACACAATCCGCGGGAGACAAGCCGATGATCGACCTGGACGACTTCGTGCAGCGCACGGGTATCGCACGGAAGGTTCTGACGACCTGGATCGAGCGCGAATGGCTGGTCGCCGAGCACCCGGGCACGTTGCAGCTCTCGGAGATGGATGCCGCCAGAGCACGGCTCATTCATCAGTTGGAAGGCGATTTCGGGATTAACGACGAAGGGATCGAGATCGTTCTCCACCTGCTCGACCAGATCCATGGCCTGCGCCGCGCGCTCGAGACCATGCAGCGAGCAGGACCTGCCGGGCAGGGCAGGGTGACCCGGCGTGGGAGCCGCCTCCGCCAGCGCTACTATCGCCTGGGCAAGCGCCGGCCCTAGTTGGCCATTCGCCGCCCGCCCATAGGCGCGAGCAAGATGGGGATTATCGCCAAAGGCACACCGGTGACGCGCCTGGTTCGCGCGCAGTGGGAAAGTCGGCGGAAAGAGGCGGGGAAGACTGTGGAACGCCTGTGAAAAAGAACGGGACCGCACCCGCGATACAATTCGGCGTGTCGTGGAGCATCGGCGACAAATCGGGTGGTCACAAAATCGAAGTTAACGACGAGAGTGGCGCAAATCTGTAAGGGTCCGCTTCAGGAGTAGACAGATGCCTTACAGCTTTTCCCCCGTATCCGTCGATACGGGCTGCGAGGATGTTCAGGGTCTGCAGGTCTTTCGGGATGATCGCCTGATTGCCCTGTTCGTTCGCCTGGACGCGAATTGTCACAGTGACCACCGAGGTTGCTGGTTTCTGGAGGCGGGCTTTGGCCGCTGCGCGGCGATGTCCGCCGGACCCTTTGATAGCGTGTTCGATGCCTTTCGATGGACCGCGGAACAATATGAAGGCCGTCGCATCGGGGACGGGCCCTTGCACAAGCTTGGTATCCTAGCCGAGCAAGTGGCACACTGCATCCATTAGCGCTCCGAAGCGATCGCAACACCGATCCTGGCTCCGAGGAGACGTGACCGAGCACATCTTCGGCCAGCGTCGGCGGCGGGAGCCTCTAACCCTCGGCACCCCACCACCGCGACCCGCGCCACCACGAGATGATTCCATAGGTATACATCTCCATTTATCCGCGCTAATAAATCAGAACTGATGTTTAAAGCATCACTGCGCGGCATTGATGCCAGCGGCTCGCTGAAAGGAGCGATCTTGGAAGACGTTGTGATTCTGGCCGGTACGCGAACGGCGATCGGCGACTTTGGTGGTAGCCTGAAGGACGTCGCGCCCTGGCAGCTTGGCCGTATCGTCATTTCCGAGGCGATCGCCCGCGCCGGGATCGCTGCCGAGGACGTCGGCCATGTCGTCATGGGGCAGGTGATCCAGAGCGAGCCGCGCGACGCCTATCTCGCTCGCATCGCGGCGATCGCGTCCGGCATCCCCGACCGGACGCCGGCGCTCACCTTGAACCGGCTATGCGGATCGAGTGTGCAGGCGATCATTTCCGCGGCGCAGATGATCGCCCTTGGAGAATGCGAGATTGCTGTGGCCGGGGGCGCGGAGAGCATGAGCCAGTCGCCTTATGTCACCAAGGCGATGCGCTGGGGACGGCGCCTGGGCGACGAGGTGATGGTTGACGCACTGAGCGCGGTTCTGACCGATCCGTTCGGCGCCGGGCATATGGGGGTCACCGCCGAGAATGTCGCCGAGCGCCACGCGATCAGCCGCGAGGCGCAGGATGCGCTAGCCGCGCAAAGCCATGCCCGAGCGGCCCGGGCGATCGCGGAAGGTCGCTTCAAGTCGCAGATCGTGGCGGTCGAAGTAAGGGAGCGGGGAAAAGCCAGGTCGTTCGACGTCGACGAGCATGTCCGTCAGGACGTGTCCTCCGAAAGTCTGGCATCGCTCAAGCCGATTTTCAAACCCGAGGGCGGTACCGTCACGGCCGGCAATGCGAGCGGCATCAACGACGGCGGCGCGGCCGTGATCCTCGCGTCGGAGCGGACGGCGCGAGCACGCGGTTTGCAGCCCATGGGGCGGGTCGTCGCCTGGGGGCATGCGGGCGTCGCGCCGGAAGTCATGGGTCTGGGCCCGGTCGAAGCCGTACCGATCGCTCTGGCCCGTGCCGGGCTAACTCTGACCGACATGGATGTCATCGAGGCGAATGAAGCTTTCGCAGCCCAGGCCTGCGCCGTGAGCAAATTGCTGAGTTTCGACCCGGAGAAGGTCAATCCCAACGGGAGCGGGATTGGTCTTGGCCATCCGGTGGGCGCGACCGGAGCCATGTTGACGGTAAAGGCGCTCTATGAGCTGACCCGCACCGGCGGCCGCTACGCCCTCGTGACCATGTGCATCGGCGGTGGGCAGGGGATCGCGATGATCATCGAGCGGCTGGGTCCAAGGCTTTTGTGAATTCATGGCTTAGCGGCATGCTGTTTGGCAGCGGCGGGCTGGGCTGGAATGGAAAGCGCGGAAGCGCTTTACCCTAGGCGGAACCGCCCGGAGGGCTGGCGTCTTGCGCGCTGGCGTCAGCCTCCGCGGCACCGGCTTTTGCGCCTTCCTCGGCGGCTTCGGCCACCGACTTTTCAAACATCTTCTTGAGCACCCAGCCCACTGCGAAAGTGACGGTTGCGGTGACCACCGCCCGTGCGGCGGTCTCCTCGAGAGACCGGATGAATTTCCGACGCCGGCTCGGGGCCGTGGCGCGTTCGATGATACTGTCAGCTGCTTTCATGTCCTGCCTCGCGTGATCCTTCGGTCGTGGAACGCGCTAGGCCTGGCTGCGCTCCCGGCGCCTATGGATCATGCGCAATAAAATTACGTCCAGGAGGCCCAAGTAGCTCCCGTCCGCAGGAGGGAGTGCGCCCTGCTACAGGGTTGTCATGCCGGTTGCCGACGCTACTTGCCGGTGGTCTTGACGCCGATTCGCGTCCCATCATCTCGATGGCGTCACGGGCTACGACACTGCCGCGATCAGGCAGACGGCTCGTGAATCGGACAGCGGTTGTACGCGGAGCGGTAATTGGCCGACATCGGATAGGCGCTGCGCCGGACGCGATTGATGACGCCGAGTGGCTGGTGAGCGGCAAGGCCATGCCATGGACTGAACGCAAGCCCGTCGTCGATGCGCCTGGCCTTCTCGTCGTTCCAGCCAGGCTGGGGCTCGACGACAATCCGGCCGATCGCGCGGAATGGGCTTTGAGCTTCGTCCCAGACCACTGTGGCATCCTCTACGGGCATCGCCTCGAGATCGGTGCACAACTGCACGCGCAATTCCCATTCCGCGCCGTGGGCGGCGATCACCGCGTTTACTTCTTCGCGCAAGCCATTGTCCCGGCCCGCCAAATCGACCGGCTGGTCTTTCAGTGCAACGAGGTGCGGCGACACAGGAGCGAGCGAAAATTTCGCGATATGGTCGCCGAACCGAAAGGCGGTCTGGCTGTAGAAGGTTTCGCCGAGCGGATGCGTGACAGGGTGACCGCCCAGTTGTTTGATCTTAGCGCTCTCGCCGCCAAGGGCTTCGATCACCGCTTCTGTGCCGCGCAGGACGGCTGACAGCGCCTTCTTGCTGCGTTCCGCCTTGTCCGTGGTCCTGGCGAGCAGTTTCAGATTGGCGAGAAAGTCCTTGGCTCGAGGCGCCGAGAAGGCCGGTCCGTTGACCATGATGATGTCCTGCGTGCTGGCATCCTCGGAACCTGGAAGCCGCTCGCCTTCGACGCCCAGGATCTTGATCGCCATCCCGCGCGGCAGGGAGACGCTGTCGGGAAGGATGTCGCCGGCGTTCGTCGAGATGCGCAGCACGACCTTGTGGTGGCCGGGGCGGACGGCGATGCCCTGGGCAAGTTCGGCCGGCAAGCCGTCGAACAAGATGAGCATACCTTCAAGCAGGCCGTGGCTCTTGGCATGCACGCTTCGCACCGCGTGCCCATAATCCTGCGAGGTCGTCTCGAGGATCCTGTGCAGTTCCCGGTCGATCGCCATGCTGGTCTCCGCTTCCTCCGGCTCAGGCGTCTCGACATCGGGGGAGAACAGAACCGGCTGCGGCATGAGGTGTTCCTTGGATTTAGCGTCTGTCCCGGAACCCGTCGCCGGGCAGGCGAGTTCCCGTAGCGCATCCATTATGCGGTCGCACGGCTACCGCCGCAAACCGACCGGACCGCCCCATGCCGCACCGACCGCTTTCCGATCAGGTCTTCGTCATCACTGGCGCGAGCTCTGGCATCGGCCTGCTTACCGCGCGCAAGGCGGCAGGGGCCGGCGCGCGCGTGTTCCTCATCAGCCGGAATGACGCGGCCCTGCGCGCGATCGTGCAGGAGGTCGAGGCGGACGGTGGCCGGGCGGCTTACGCTGTCGCCGATGTCGGGGAGCGCGAGGCGCTGCAGCGCGCGGCCTCCTGCGCCATAGCGGCCTTCGGCCGCATCGACACATGGGTCAGCAACGCGGGGGTCGCCATCTATGCGCCGCTGCTCGCCACGCCATTGGAGGAACATGAGCGATTGTTCCGCACCAACTATTTCGGGGCGGTCAACAGCGCGCAGGTCGCCGTGCCCTATCTCACGGCAAGCGGCGGCGCGCTCGTTACGATCGGCTCGATTGCCGGCGACATGCCTTCGCCTGTCATGGGCGCCTATACTGCCTCCAAGCATGCGATCCACGCCTTCGTCGCCTCGCTGCGGATCGAACTCAAGGCCGCGCGATCGCCGGTGCGGGTGACGCTGATCAAGCCGTCGGGCATGACCACGCCGATCGCGATGCATGCCGCCAATCACGAGGACGGCCAAGCGCGGATCCCGCCGCCGCCTTATGATCCGGCGCTCGTGGCCGATGCCATACTCTATACCGCGACCCACAATGTTCGTGCCCTCACGGTCGGCGGCATCGGACGGCTGGAGGTGTTGTTCGCCAGCCATTTTCCGGCGCTGTTCGAGCGTCTCGCGCCGCTCGTCGGGCCTTTTCTCGTCGATCGCTCGAAGCCCGCGACGCAAGGTGACAATCTTTTCGGGCCCGGCACTGATGGCGAGGCACGCTCGCGCAACGAGGAAGGGCGCCGATCGAGCCTAACCCTGGCGGCACGGACACGGCCACACGCGGCTGCGGCGCTCGTCGGCGGGGCTGCTGTGATCCTGGGCGGCCTGTTCCTGCGCAATCGGCGATCCTAGGGGAACCACGGGGCGACCGGGGGGATTATTGAACAGAGCCGCGCTCCCGCGCGGGACATGGAGCTGCCATGGCCACCATTTCCAAACCCGCGGCCCCTGGCGACGTCGAACCTCTCGATATCAGCCTCACCATCAACGGCGAACGGCAGGCGTTCACGGTCCTGCCCTGGGTAACGCTGCTCGATCTGCTGCGCGATCATGCCGATTTCACGGGCACGAAGAAGGGCTGCGATCATGGCCAGTGCGGTGCCTGTACCGTGCTGGTCGGCGACCGCCGGATCAACAGCTGCCTGCGTCTTGCGGTGATGCATGATGGCGATAACATCATAACGATCGAGGGGATGGGCGATGGGGATGCGCTGCATCCGCTGCAACAGGCGTTTTTGGACCACGACGCCTTCCAGTGCGGCTATTGCACGCCGGGCCAGATCTGCTCGGCCCAGGGGCTGATCAACGAAGGCCGTGCCCGAAGCCGGGAGGAGATACGCGAGCTCATGAGCGGCAATCTTTGTCGCTGCGGCGCGTATACGAACATCGCCGACGCCATCGAGCAGGTTTTGGGAGAGCGAGCATGAACCGCTTTGGCTATGCGCGGCCAACGTCGATCGCGGACGCCGTCAGGCTGGCTGCAAAGGACGGTGCGCGCTACATCGCGGGTGGCACGAACCTGGTCGATCTGATGAAGGAACATGTCGAACGGCCGACGAGCGTGATCGACATTACCCGGCTGCCTCTGGGCAGGATCGAGGAGGCTGAGGATGGGGGATTGAGGCTCGGTGCGCTCGTGCCCAACGCCGACACCGCCTATGACCGGCGCGTCCAGGAGCGTTACCCGCTCCTGTCGTCGGCGATCCTGGCGGGCGCCAGCCCCCAGCTGCGCAATGCCGCGACCAATGGCGGGAATCTCAACCAGCGCACGCGTTGCTACTATTTTTATGACACGGCGACCGCCTGCAACAAGCGGGTTCCGGGCTCTGGCTGCGGCGCGATCGGTGGGGTCAACCGCATCCATGCCATTCTGGGGGCTAGCGATCAGTGCATCGCAACCCACCCGTCGGACATGTGCGTCGCCCTGGCCGCGCTCTCGGCCCAGGTGGAAGTGGCCGGCCCGGACGGCGTGCGCACGATCGCGTTCGCCGACTATCATCGCCTGCCCGGCGAGGATCCCGCGCGCGACAACAGCCTCGAGCGCGGCGAGCTCGTCACGGCCATCATTCTTCCGCATGAGGATTTCACGCAGAACTACACCTATCTGAAGTTGCGCGACCGCTTGTCCTACGCCTTCGCGCTCGTGTCGGTGGCGGCGGCTCTGCGTATCGAGGGCGCCAGGATCGCCGAGGCGCGCCTCGCGCTTGGCGGCGTGGCGCACAAGCCCTGGCGCCTTCCCCACGTCGAACAGTTGCTCGTCGGCCGCGAGGCGGACGAAGCGGTCTTCCGGCAGGTCGCTGACGCACTGCTCGACGGTGCGGCCGGCCAGGGCGAGAACGACTTCAAGATCCCGCTTGCGCGTCGCGCGATCGTGCGGGCGCTGTCGCAGGCCGCGGCCGGTACGCCGCAGTCACAAACCGACAAACGCGTCGCCTGAGGACATGACCATGGCAGCCATCATCGCCCGCGACGGCATCGGCGCTCCGCTCAGCCGGGTCGAGGGTCTTCTCAAAGTGACCGGCAAGGCGCGCTATGCCGCCGAATATCCCGCCACTGGCCTCCTCCATGGGGTCGTGGTCAATGCCGCGATCGCGTGCGGGCGGATCACCCGGATCGACGACAGTGCCGCACGCGCGGTCGCAGGCGTCGTCGATGTGCTCACCCATGAAAATCGGCTGGAGATCGCATCCGCGGACAAGAAATTTCAGGATGACGTTGCCCCGCCCGGCTCGCCCTTGCGCCCCCTGTGCGACGCGCAGATCCACTATAATGGCCAGCCGGTCGCCCTCGTCGTCGCCGAGACATTCGAGGCGGCGCGCTATGCGGCAAGTCTCGTCGAGCTCAGCTACGAGCAGGCTGCGCACAATACCCGGTTCGAAGTCGCGCTTGCGGAAAAGTTCGTACCCAGGAAGAAGCGGTCAGGATATTATCCCCCCAAGAACCGCGGCGACGCGCGGTCGGCCTTCGAGACTGCACCGGTCACGATCGCCGGCGATTATCACAAGGGCGCCGAGCACCATAATCCCATGGAGATGCATGCCTCGACCGTCTTCTTCGAAGGAGACGGCAGGCTCACGGTTCATGACAAGACACAGGGTCCGCAGAATGTGCAGGCCTATCTGGCCGGCGCGTTCGACCTGAAGGCCGACGATGTCCGCGTGCTCAATCCCTTTGTCGGCGGCGCGTTCGGTTCGGGCCTGCGGCCACAATATAATGTTTATCTGGCGGCCATGGCCGCCTTGAAGCTGAAACGCTCGGTACGCGTCGTGCTCACCCGCCAGCAAATGTTTACCCATACGCACCGCCCCGAATGCCTCAACTCGATCTCGCTTGGTGCCGAGCGGGACGGGGCTCTGACAGCGATCCTGACCGACGCCACGACCCTGACGTCCAGGTTCGAGAATTACATGGAGACCGTCGTCAACTGGGGCATGATGAACTATGCCTGCGAGAACGCGGAAGGTGCCTCCTTTATCGCGCCGGTCGACACCTATACGCCTGGCGACATGCGCGCGCCCGGCGCGGCGACCGGCATGACACAATTCGAGATGGCGATGGACGAGCTGTCCTACGCGGTCGGCATCGATCCTCTCGACTTGCGGGTGAAGAATTACTCCAACATCGACGCGATGAACGGGACCGAGTTCACCAGCAAGGCTCTGCGCGAAGCCTATGCGCAGGGTGCCCAGGCTTTTGGATGGGACAGGCGCAGCCCGCAGCCGCGTTCGATGCGCGAAGGCAAGGAACTGATCGGCTGGGGCATGGCGACCGGAATGTGGGACGCGATGTTCTCCAAATGCGCGGTCCGTGCGACGCTCAAGACCGACGGCACGCTCGAAGTCGCAAGCGCGATGTCGGACATCGGCACGGGCACCTATACGGTGATGACCCAGGTCGCGGCGGATACGCTCGGACTACCGGCCTCGGCTATCACGGCAAAGCTCGGCGATTCCACCCTTCCGCTATCGCCGGTAGAGGGCGGCTCCTGGGGCGCGGCGTCAGTGGGCGCAGCGGTGCAGCTTGCCTGTCATGGCGTGGCCGCCCGGCTCGCCAAGGCTGCTGTGAAGATGGACGGCGATCCGCTCGCGGGCGCGAAGCTGGATGACCTGCTCTTCGAGAATGGGACCATGCGCCGCCGTGACGGCAAGGGGGAAGCGGTCCCCTTCACGGCGGCGATGGAGGCTGCGGCGCTGGACAGGATCGAGGTCGAGAAGACAGCGCAGCCTGGCCCCCTCGACATGGTCAGTCTGATGCGCAAGTCGCGCAACACCCATAGCGCGGTGTTCTGCGAGGTGCGGGTGGACGAGGAGCTGGGCGTCGTCCGTGTGACAAGAGTGGTGAGCGCGATCGCGGCCGGCAGGATCATCAACCCCAAGACCGCGCGCAGCCAGATACTTGGCGGGGTCGTGATGGGGATCGGCGCGGCGCTGCACGAGGAAAGCTTCCTCGATCACCGGCTCGGCCGGTTCATGAACCACAATTACGCGGAATATCATGTGCCTGCCCATGCCGACATCCACGATATCGAGGTGATCTTCGTCCACGAGCCGGACCCCGAAGTCACCCCGCTCGGCGTGAAGGGCCTGGGCGAGATCGGTATAGTCGGCACTGCGGCCGCAGTCGCAAATGCCATTTATCACGCGACCGGGGTGCGGGTACGCAGCCTGCCCGTCACGATCGACAAGCTGCTTGCGGACTGAATCAGCGCTTTCCGCCTGGGCGCTTCACTGGCGCCCGGCCACCCGCGGTGATCGCGCGGGATGGCCGAGAAGCACGGATGTCAGGGGGCGGGATATCGTGCGACGATTGCGGCGAGCTCCGCCGAAATCGCGTCTGCATCGCGGATAAGGTCGTCGGCCTGCGCATCAATCTCCTGCTGGATGTCGCGGGGCCACTCATGCTCCATCGTGGCGGAAAGCCGGCTGGCAGAATTGAGATAGGTGCTGGTACGCGCTTCCAGCATGGTGCACTGGTCCGCGTCGGTGTCGCTCTGGGTTGTCGGGTGGGCGGCGGCGAGCACCTTGCGGGCGGCGCGAACCAGCGCGCTCATGCGCAGACCGATCATGCCAAGATGCTGGGCGCGCCACTTGTCGACGGTCGCGTTGTCGTAGGCGGTGCGCGTGTCGCGGATTTCCTGGATCAGGAAGTCCGCTTCGGCGTGCGGGGTCATTTTGGATTTCGGTTCGAACATAGGCATTCTCCAGGCTTTGGCGCCGCCCGTACAAGCCGCGCGGTCGCCAGGGTTTTAGGAAGGGGAGGGAGGCTGCTGCCTGGCGGAGCAGGTCGCAGCTGGATCGCCGAAGCGGGCTTCGCGTGGCTATTTGCCGGTGATCTTCACCCCGATGATGTCGGCGAGCTCGACGAGTGCAGTGAAGGTGTCGGCATCGGCGACGATATTGACGGGCGCTTCGACGCTGCTGAATGGATCGGGCGGCAGCCGGTCTTCGAACAGAATGAGGGCGCGCGCGCTATCGTCCTGACGCGATACCCAGCCCAGGCCCTGCACGTCCGTACACTGGGCATGGATGGCCTCCGCCCAGGCGCGGGTCTGCGGATAGAAATCCTTGTCGCTCTCGATGAGATCGACCCGCGGAATACCAAGCTTGCGCAGCGCGGTGCTGCCGAGATCGGCGAGCCTGAGGTCCGCGGCGGGTTGCAATCTGGAATAATGATGCTTCCTGAGCTTGCGCTTCGCGACGGTCTTCAGTCCCGGCGCATGAGGCACATCGTGGAAGACCGTTTCCATGGCAGCGCATTCGAGCGTGGTACCGCCATAGATGGTGGGGATCGCGTCACCTGCGGCATCGCGGATCGGGCTGAAGCGGGCATTGCCGCCAGGCCCGGGATTGAATGCGTCCGGGGTGTATTCATCGGGGTGAATGCGATGGATTATCTGGCTCGCTGGCCAGCTCGTGCGTTTTACGAGCGCATCGAGATTGGCGGGCGGCGAGGCGATCGTGCGCGAAGGGATCGCTCCGGCACGGGCGGGAGCGGGAGCGACAGGCGCCATCTTGCGCGTTCGCGGCTTGGCTGGATCGGCACCCGCTTCGCGGGGTTTGGCTCCTTTAGCCATGACGCACGCCTGCGACCTCGTCTCGCGCGGCCGCGAGTACGCGCTCGGGATCGCTGATGAGGAGATCCTGTGGCAGAGCGCCGCCCAAAAACCCGTTGGCGGACGCGAACCAGATCGCGATATCCCAGGAGTCGAGTTCGTCGCCGAACACCTCGAGGATAGGCGCGAGGCTCTTCACGGGACGATACTGCGCGTCGGGATCGAGGGCATAGGCCGGATAGAGATCATTGCCATCGTGGCGCAGCGCAAAGATCCGCCTCTCGCGCTTCCACTTGTTTGGCTGGGCGCTCGAATTTTGCCCGGAGAACCCGGCGATTTCGGAAAGCTTGGCGGCATTAACCCATTCCGCGCTTTCCAGCACGGCCTTACGGGCTTCGGCGTTCATCCGAGCCTGGGTGAGCAGATGTTCGGGCGGCGAAACGGCGGGGACGAGGGCGTCGACCAGCTTTTCGAGGGTTGCTGTCTCATGGGCGGCGAGGTTGCGCAGAATCATCGGCGCGATCAGGCGAACCGCCTCGGCAAAGGCAGAGGCCGCAGCCTCGCCAGCATGTTCCAGCTGAAAAGCGATGATGGGTCCGTCATCGTCCTTTAGGTGCGCGCGCACGTCGCGTGCGGAGCCCGTTAGCGGCTTAATACGGACGTCCGAGAAATCCGACCCTGTTGCGGTGGCCATCATCGCCTCCTTGGATATGACGGTTATCTACATAACACGATATTCTAAATATTCAATGGCCGACGTTCCCCGAAGGCACTTGCTCCGATCAACCGCCGTGTTTTTGCAGCAAGCAAATGTCGCACGACCCAGCCATCAATGATGTGCCGCGCTTTGTGCCGCGCGGCACATCATTGATGGGTGAGCCAGATCAGCACAGCTCGAGGTAACAAAGTTTCGATGGGAGCAGCACCGACCGAGGGGTGCAGCAGCGGATCCAATATTCTTTAGAGAACCGGAACTGATAGCAGTTCACAAGAAAGTCGCGAAAAAAGGCGATCTCTAAGGCTCGCTGAAGGCTCGCCACCCTGGTCGACGACCCGACGATGCCGTCGCAATCAGCATGGACCGTAGGTCGCTGTCACCCCGCACGATAATGGCTTGGGGGAACGCCAAGGACCCGCTTGAACATCGTCGAAAAATTGCCGGGTCCGTCATAGCCCAGATCCAGTGCAACCGCCGTCACGGGTTCGCCGGCCACGAGCCTTGGCAGGGCCACCGAGAGGCAAGCCTGTTGCCGCCAAGCGCCAAAGCTCATCCCAGTCTGCAGGCGAAAATGTCGCGTAAAAGTCCGGCGGTTCATCGCCATCGCGTTGGCCCACAGGTCGATGGCCGCCGAGGCGTCGGGCTGGTTCAGGAAGGCGTGGCAGAGCGATGCGAGCTTGGAGTCGGAAGGGAAGGGCACTGCCAGGGGGATGGCCGGCGCACGATCGATTTCTGACGCGAGCAAGGTCATGACCTGTCCGTCACGCCCGTGCTCGTCATATTCGATCGGCAAATCGGCCGCCTCGACAAGCAGTTGACGCAGCAAGGCCGACACGCCGACAACCTGGGTCCGCGCGCCGCGCGACGGACAGATGCCGGGTTCGATCAATACGCTGCGCGTCTGTACCGCTCCGACCATGCGCACAGAATGTGCCGTTCCGCCCGGGATCCATACCGCCCGTTCAGGCGGGGCGACCCAGGCGCCATCGGGTGTGCTCACTGCCATGACCCCGCGCGCGGCATAGAGAAACTGGCTGCGGCGATGACGATGTTCGGCGAGCTCGTAGGAGGGCGGATAGTCATGCCCGATCGCGACGAGCGGGCGCGGCGCTTTGGCATGCTCGGTAGTCATGATGTTCACGGCTTTGTCCCAATCGCAGA